>JAUNLB010000213.1 GCA_030532485.1 Pseudoclavibacter sp. | reverse complement strand
CAGCAGATAGGGCGACGGATTCTGCGGCTTCGCCGCGTCCGGGCGCCAGAAGCTGCCGCTCAGCAGCAGCCGTTCCCGGGCCCGGGTCACGGCCACGTAGGCGAGCCGCCGCTCCTCGGCCAGGAACCGCTCCCGCACCTCCCCCTTGAGCCCCTCCAGGGCCGCCTTCACCTCGGATTGGCGCTCGGCGCCGGCGAGCTCCAGTCGCGGCAGATCCTGCGCGTCCAGGCGCAGCGGATAGGGCAGCGCGTTCCTGGAGAGCCAGCCGTCGCCGTCCTTCGGACTGCCCGGCAGGCCTCCGTCGACCATGCGCGGGATCGCCACCAGATCCCACTCCAGCCCCTTGGCGCCGTGCACTGTGAGCAGCTGCACGACCCCCGGCCGGCTCGCCTCCGGCGCCTCGACGAGCGCGTCCTCCTCCGCCGCGATCTCCAGCCAGCTCAGCAGATCGCCGATCCCGGCGCCCGGCTGGGTCCGCTGGAAGGCGAGCACGGCGTCCAAGAACGCGTCGAGGTTCGCCGGGGCGGTCGGCCGACGGGGGTTCGCGGCCGCCTCGACGTCCAGCCCGGTCAACCGGATCGCGCTCTCCACCAGATCGGCCGGCGCCAGACCCAGCCGGGAACGCAGCTCGGCCAGCGTGCCGGCCAACCGCACGATCCGCTCGCGCGCGGCGGAGGTGAGACCGGCCTCGATCGGGTCCCCCTCGCCGGCCGCGGCGAGGTAGTCGAGCGCCTCGCTCAGCGAGGGCCGGTCCTCGCCCTCGATCGAACCGCGCCGAGCCTCGGACACCGCCGCCTCGACGCGCCGGTGCCGCCAGTCCAGTTCCGCGAGCCGACGGGCGAGGCACCACAGGGCGTCGATGTCGGCCAGACCCAGCCGGCAGTGGGAGCCGGCGAGCAGGCGGATGAGCTCGGAGCCCGCGTCCGGATCCTGGGCGACGCGCAGGAAGCTCAGCAGGTCGACGATCTCGGGCGTCGTCAGCAGACCCCCCAGGCCGACGATCCGGTGGGGCACGCCGCGGGCCCGCAGCGCGTCCGCGAACACGGCCATGTCCCGGCGGGCTCGGAAGAGGATCGCCGCGGACGGCGGACGGTCCGAGCCGGGCATCAGTTCCGCGAACCACTCGGCCACCCGCTGCGCCTCGGCGTCCAGGTGCTCGGCGAAGACGAGTTCGACCCGACCGGGGCCCGCGTCCTCGCGCGGGCGCAGCTGCGGGATCGGCTCCCGCCCGGTTCCCGCCTCGGTTCCGGCGCCCCGCTCGATGGGCTTCGCGAGCGCGTTGGCGGCCTGCAGGACCGCCCGGTCGTTGCGCCAGCTGACCGAGAGGTGGAAGCGCAGCGGTTCGCCGACCCCGAAGTGCTCGTGGAAGCGGCCCATGTTGCTCGCGCTCGCGCCGCGCCAGCTGTAGATGGACTGCTTGGGGTCCCCGACGGCCATGATGCTGTGCCCGCGGAACAGGCCGCGCAGCAGCTCGATCTGACCGACCGAGGTGTCCTGGTACTCGTCCAGGATGACGTGCCGGTACCGGGCGCGCAGATCCTCGGCCACCCCGGGCGCCCGCTCCAGCACCTCGACGGCCGAGACCACCTGGTCGGCGAACTCGATCACGCCCAGGCGGCGCTTCTCGGCGTCGTACGCCTCGGCGAGCCGCACCAAGGGCGCGAAGCGGTCGAGCGCGCCGAGCATGTGCCGCACGTCGTTCAGAGGAACCAGCTCGCCCTTGAACCTGCGGCCGGGCAGATCGCCGACGCCGCGCAGTCCGTGCACGAAGTCGAGCAGCCGGGCGCCGTCGACGCGGTTCTCGCGCATGCCGCGGGCCAGCCGCAGGGCCCTGGCGGCGATCTCGGCGACGCCGAGATCCATCTCCGCCAGGGCCTCGTCGTCGCTGCGCAGCACGATGCGGCGCATGAGCCGGACGGCCCCCACCTCCTCCAGCACGACGGCGTCCGGCTCCTGGCCGACCAGCAGGGCGTGCTCGGTGAACAGGCGGTTCGCGAAAGCGTTGTAGGTGGAGATCTCCGGCGCGGCGGCCTCGTCCGCCGACACGAGCCCGGCCTGCCGCAGCCGCTCGACGGCCGCGTCCACGCGCTCGCGCAGCTCGCCGGCCGCCTTGCGCGTGAAGGTGAGCCCCAGGATCGCGGCCGGGTCGACCCCGCGGCGGGCGATGAGCCAGACGATGCGCTGCACCATGGTCTGGGTCTTGCCGCTGCCCGCGCCGGCCACCACGAGGCTGGGCCGTTCGGGCGCCTCGATGACGCGGCGCT
>JAUNLB010000028.1:4654-21685 GCA_030532485.1 Pseudoclavibacter sp. | reverse complement strand
CCTCCGGGAGCCTATGCTTCCCCGACACCCCCGAAAGGACACCACCAGCATATCCCGAACGGTACGACACCACAAGCCCACGAGAAGGTTTTCTGCTGGGTGTTTCCTGAGCGCCCGACGTGCAGACTCGCCCGAAAAGACAGGCGACACACACCCTGTAAGAACCATCGGGACAGACTCCGAACCGGGAAAGCGAAAAGACACAGAAAGGGTCCAGGTGAATCCTACCGGCCACCTACGACACCACGACGGAAGTCAAATACAACGTTTGCAACGTAAAAGATTTACCCTCATCGGATGCGGTCCCGGGACGGCGAGCATCCACGACCATGCGGAGACGGACAGAGGCCTCTGCGCACGGCACCGACCTCGTCGAGATCCGTCGGCCTGTCGCGCACCGCTCGCCGACATCGATCGGAACCGGGTCCGCAAGGGCCCGGTCGGCTCCTGTCGCGAAGGCCGGTCGGCTCAGCCGCCCTGGCCCGGCGGGTAGTGCAGATGTCGCTCGGTGAACTCGAGGACGACCACGTCGGGACGCAGCCGTTCCGCGAGCGCCACCGGGTCCGGCGCCCGCTCCGGATGGTCCAGATCGTGCGCGTACTGGTCGGTCCGAGCGAAGCCCGCCTGCCAGCCCGGCGCGATCGCCGTGCCCTGCGAGTCGCGCAGGATGAGCGCGGAGGCCTCGGACTGGGGCGCGTCGCCGAGCGTCGTCACCGGCAGATCGAGCATGTCCACCGCTTCCTCGGTGACGGTGCGCCGCTCGACGCCCTCGGCGGTACGCACGGTCATGCCGCCCGCAGCCTGCCGGACCGGACGCACATCGGCGGGCTCTCCGGAGGGGTAACCCCACGCGGCGAACTCGCTGCCCTCGGGGGCCGGCTCGTAGCGGGCGGCGGGCAGGGCGGCGAGCCCCGCGTAGCGGGCGGGGTCCAGGGCCAGCAGACACTCGCTCAGCTGCGCCCAGCCGATGTCGGCGCCGTAAGCGGTCCAGTGCGAGTTGCGCGGCGTGTAGACGGGATGCCCGGCCGAGGCCTCCCGAAGCCGCTGGCGCATGTCCAGGATCGGCAGCTCCGGATGGGCGGAGCGCAGCAGCTCGAAGCTCGTCGCGCCACGCAGCTGCTGCGCCCACTCGGGCAGCTGCTGCGGGTAGACCGTCCACTTGGCGGGCACGATCTGCACGATCAGATCGACGTCGCGGGCGGCGAGCTCGTTCTGCAGGCGGCGCAGGTAGCCGCTCCAGGCAGCCAGCTCCTGCCGGTTGAGTGCGCGCCGACCGAGCGCCTGGGAGAAGTTCTGCGCCTGGACGTCTCCCCAGAACACCCAGCCGTCCTCGCCCTCCACCAGCGGCAGCCGTTCGGCGGCCATGTGCGTGCGCCAGACGGCCTCGGCCTGCTCCCGCCGTTCCGGCGCCCACGGCTGATCGGCCGGGATCGCCTCCGGCGCCGGGCCGCAGGCGCTCGGCAGCCCCGCTCCGGCCGAGGCCGGCTCCCTCTGCGGATCGACGGCGGCCAGCCGTTCCCGGGCGATCAGGCCCACGATGCTCGCCGCCAGCACGCACAGCAGGAGCAGAATGAACGGTACGAGCCGCAGCCGGTCCCAGAGGCACCGCAGCCCGGCCGGCCCCAGCCGGAGCTCGGCGCCGGGGGCCTCCCGCAGCCCGCCGTCGGGCCGCTGGCCGCTCATGCGTCCTCTCCGGTCCCGCCGGTCCGCTCGGTGCGGAGCCTGCGGGCGAAGGGGGCGGAGGAGAAGTCCGGGTGCACCAGACGCCGCCGCAGCCGGTCCAGGGCCGGGCCGCAGGCGTCCGTCAGCCGCTGCAGCGGCCGGGGCGTCCAGTTCTTCAGGCTCATGGCGGGCTTCTCGATCAGGTGCCAGGAGCCGAAGGCGGCCAGGTGACAGGCCGCGACGATCACCAGATGGTAGACCAGCCACCCCGCGCGGTGCAGCCCGAAGAAGGCGGCGAACTGCATGAGGGGCCAGGCGAAGATGTAGATCCCGTAGGAGAAGTCGCCGTACTTCTCCCAGTTCCGCAGCCGCGTGGCACGCACCGCGAACCACATGAGGGCGTAGCAGAAGCCGTACTGGCCCCATACGTTCCAGCCGCCCGTCGCGTAGGCGAAGCCCGCCGCCAGCAGCGCGGCGATCGCCACCCGGTCGTCGATCACGATCCGGTCCCCGTACAGGGCCATGAGCATGCCGAACGCGAACGGCGCGAAGAACATGACGTTGAACGGGTCGTCCAGCGCCGGCGAGACGGCGGCCATGTCGTAGCCGGTCCAGGTGAGCGCGTTGAGCAGGATGATCGCGAGCGCGCACAGGGCGCCCAGCCGACGGTTCGCGAGCAGGCCGAACAGGCCCAGCACCCCCACCAGGATGTAGGCGCGGAACTCGTACAGCAGGGTCCACGCCGAACCGTTCCAGTCGTAGCCGCCGTGGTGCGCGAACGGGAGCGAGAAGCCCATCCCGGCGATGTTCCGCTGGCCCAGATCGAGCCACATGTTGTTCACGAAGTACGTCAGGGGGCTCTCGTGGCGGGCGTCCCAGTAGCCGTCGATCGAGCCGGTCTCCCGAATCCAGGCGATGGGGGCGAGCACGAAGACGGTCGTCAGCAGCGCGAGCCAGAAAGCCGGGAAGATCCGCAGCGCCCGGCGCCAGAAGTAGCGCAGGATCGTGGAGGAGCCCATGCGCGAGTTCGTGATGAGGAATCCGGAGAAGAAGAAGAATCCGGCGACCGCGACGCCGCCGAGCGACTGCTCGCTGGAGATCTGCACCCCCAGGTCGGCGCCCCCGTAGAAGCCGGCCAGGGGGCCGGCGTGGGAGAAGATGACCGCGAAGGCCATGAGCCAGCGCAGGAAGCCGATGCTGTTGGACCGCGGGTCGAAGGCTTGCCGCAGCGTGAGCGGCCCGTCCGGGTGCGGACCGCTCCTGGGCGTCGAGGGGGAGGAGGGGGCGCGGGCGGTCATCCGGGGCTCATCCGGCCCGTTCGATCGAACCGCTCGCGGCCACGTGCAGGGGCCCGGCGGAGGCGTCGTCCGCCTCGACGTAGAAGCTCGCGGCGTCGGCCAGCCGGCCGAGCTCCCGCTGTTCCTCGTCGAAGAAGGCGACCGAGACCAGGTGGTCCCCCGCGTTCGCCCGCAGCTCGGGCAGCGTGAAGGACAGCCGGCTGCGGCCCGCGGGCAGCGGTTCCCGGTTCAGGCCCGTGCGGGCGGCCGTGGTCATGACCACGAGCTGGCCCAGGCCGTTCGCGACCGCCACGCCCACGTTCCACTCCGGGTACTCGCGTCGCGCCTCCAGCTCCACCTCGATCCGCAGCGTGCCGCCGCTCGGCAGCGCCTCCGGCGCGTCGGTGCGCACCTCCAGCAGCTCCACCTCCGCCTGTCTGGCCGCCAGTTCCGCGTCCCGCTCCCGCTCCCGCCGCATGCGGGCCCGCGCCTCGGCGGCGTCGGCCGCGGTGCGGAAGCCCTGCCGGAGGATCTCCACCGCCTCCTCCGGATCGCCGTCGAAGACCACGTTGCCGCCGCCGATCACGAGCGCCCGCGTGCACAGATCGGTCACCTGGCCCAGGGAGTGGGTGACGAGCACGATGGTGCGCCCCTCCTCCTGCAGCAGCCGGATCTTGTCCAGGCACTTGCGCTGGAAGGCCTCGTCGCCCACCGCGAGCACCTCGTCCACGAGCAGCAGATCGGGGTTCACGTGCACCGCGACCGCGAAGGCGAGCCGCACGTACATGCCCGAGGAGTAGAACTTGACCTGGGTGTCGATGAAGTCGCCGATGCCGGAGAACTCGTGGATGTCCTGGAAGTACTCGTCGATCTGCTCCTTGCTCAGCCCCAGGATCGAAGCGTTGAGGTAGACGTTCTCCCGGCCCGTGAGGTCCTCGTGGAAACCGGCGCCCAGCTCCAGCAGCGCCGCCATCCGGCCGCGGCGGCGCACCTGGCCGCTGGAGGGCTGGATGATGCCGCCGATCATCTTCAGCAGCGTGGACTTGCCCGCGCCGTTCGGGCCGATGAGCCCGATCGTCTGCCCGGCGCGGATGTCGATCGACAGGTCTCGCAGGGCCCAGAACTCCTTGCGGTGCTCGCGGGCGCGCAGGGGGTTGAGCACGCGCTCCTTGAGCGACTTGTTCTTCTGCAGCACGAAGTGCTTGGAGACCCGGTCCACCTCCACGATGACCGGCGACTCCTCCTCGCCGCGGCTCGCCGTCGGCCGGCTCTGGTTCAAGGTCATGTTCTACAGCTCCTGGCGGTCTACAGCTCCTGGGCGAAGTTGCCCTCGAGACGGGCGAAGAGGCGCTGGGCGAGCCAGAGCAGGACCACGCCGATCAGCAGGCACACGAGCATGCTCGTCCCCAGGCCCGGCGGGAAGTTCGTGAAGCCGAAGTCCGGCGGGAAGTCCTGCCGGTTCAGGCTCGCGACGGTCGCCACGCTCCCCGGCCACCAGAAGGCGGCCTGGAATCCCAGCACCGCGAGGGTCAGCGGGGTGTGCAGGTAGAGGTCCGCCAGCCACGGCATCCCCCAGGCGGAGGCCTCCTTCACCACGAAGGTCCACGAGTAGACGATCGGCGAGAACCACATGAGCAGCATGACGACGATCTCGATGAGGTACTGCATGTCCCGCGCGTAGACGTTCACCGCCGCCAGCGCGATGCCGAGCGCGAGGGCGTACACCACCACGATCGCGATCGCGACCGGCAGGTAGAGCAGGTGCAGGCCCGGCACGAGCTGCCCGGTCAGCAGCGAGGCGATCACCAGGATGCCCAGCTGGATGCTGAAGTTGAACAGGGCCGAGCCGAAACTGGCGACCGGGAAGATCTCCCGCGGCAGGTAGACCTTCTTCACCAGCCCCGCACTCACCACGATCGAGGAGGTCGCCATGATGACGATCTCCGAGAACAGGCCGTAGGCGGTGAGGCCCGCGAAGATGTAGACCGCGAAGCTCTGGATGCTGCGGGCGGCGCCGAGGAACTGACCGAGCACGAGATAGTAGATGAGCAGCTGGGTGAGGGGCTTGGCGAGCGTCCAGATCAGCCCCAGCGCGCTGTCCTTGTAGCGGGCCTTGATCTCGCGGCGGATCAGCAGGTCCAGCAGCTCCCGGTGGTCGAAGAGGTCGCGCAGGGCGTGGATCGGCCCGGCGAAGAAGCCGCCGCGCGGCCCGATCTGCTCCAGCGGCAGCGTGGACAGCCGCGCCGCCCGGGCGGAGGCGGCGGCCTTGGCGGCCGCACGCGTCTCGTCCGCCGGCGGCGCGGTGGTCTCGGGGGTGGAGTCGGTCATGCCTGGCGGGGTTCCCTCGTCGTGGTGCGGCGCGACGGATGGGGCGCGCCGGAAAGCGTATGCCAGTGTAGCCGCCGCGGCCGCCGCGGAGGCGGCCCTATCTACATCGACCCCGCCCGGGCAAGCGGGTAGCCGCCGCGGCCGCCGCGGATGCGGCCGGGCCCGTCTGCGGCGGGCGAGCGGCCGCCACGGTGCCGCAGACGCCGCCGGGCCCGCTGCTAGGCTGAACGCCGGCGGGCTGCGGCCCGGGAAGGAGCTCCGCATCGTGACCGAATCCACGGCACCCACGGCAGGCCCCGAGCCGACGAGCACGGACATCGCCGTGCTGCGCGCGGAGGTGCGCCGCCTGCGCGCCGAGCTCGCCTTCGAGCGGGGACGCAACGAGGAGTTGCTGCGGCGGGTCCGCTCCGCCGAGACCAACGCCGAGGTGAGCGCCGAGCAGACGCGGCAGCTGCGCGAGTCCAGCTCCTGGCGCGTCACGGCGCCGCTCCGTGCCGCCACCGGCGCCCTCAAGCGCCTGTGACCCCGCCCGCCGCGATGACGGGCCGCGCGCCCGTCCGCCGCCTGCGCTCGGCCCTGCACACCATGTCGGCCCCCTCCCTGCGCTGGGAGCGGCCCGCGGAGGTGCCCCCCGGCGCCGAGAAGGTCGCGGTCTTCGCCCAGTTCTCGATCGGCCGACGGATGAGCCGCTCGGTCTCCGAGTTCGCCCGGCAGCTGCGGGCGCACGGCTACCGGGTCGTGCTCTCCAGCAGCGCCCTGGCCGCCGGCGAGCTGGAGTGGCCCCACGGCCTGCCGGACATCGGCGTGCTGCGCAAACCGAACCTGGGCTACGACTTCGGCAGCTGGGCGGTGGCCCTGGCCGAGGTGCCCGAGATCCTCAGCGCGCAGCGGGTGCTGTTCGTCAACGACAGCTTCGTCGGACCGTTCTGGTCCATCGAGCGGATCCTGGCGGACTTCGAGCGCTCCAGCGCGGACGTGTGGGGGCTGGCCCGCTCGATGGAGTTCGAGCCCCATCTGCAGAGCTACCTGTTCGGCATGCGGGGCTCCGCCCTGCGCAGCGCGCCCGCCCGACGGTTCTGGAGCTCGGTCGGCGTGCGCGCGGGCCGCGAGGAGGTCGTCCAGCAGTACGAGATCGGCCTGACCCGCATGCTGCACCGGCACTCCTTCTCGGTGCACGCCATGTTCGACTGCGAGGCGGTCACGGCAGGCGGCGGCAACCCCTCGCTGTTCGGCTGGCACGAGTTCCTGCGCGCCGGGGTGCCGTTCGTCAAGCGCCAGCTGCTGCGCGAGCGGAACATCGGCTGGCGGGCCGAGGACATCCCGCGGGTGCTGGCCGAGGAGTTCGGCGTGCGGGTCGAGGAGTGGCTCCCCGACGAGGAGCGCGGCTGAGCCCGGCGGCCGGCCGCACCGGCGAGCACCGCGGACGAACAGGCCCCACGGACGGACAGCGCCGCGGACAAGTGAACATCACGGACGAGCGACCGCCACGAAGGAACGAGAGCAGGAGACGCCATGCGCATCAAGCCCATCCTCGGCCGGGTGAAGGCCCGCCTCCTCGGCGGCTCCCCGCCCGCGGCCCCCGCCGAGCCCGGCCCGCCGGCAGGCCCCGGGCTCGCCGCCTTCCTGCAGCGGAACGAGGGGGCCTCGTTCACCGGCTTCCCCGCCGTCTGGCGCCTCGACTACCCGCCGCTGGCGGATCCGGCCCCCATCGCGGTCGTCATGCACGTGTACTACACGGAGCTGGTGGAGGAGGTGCTGGAGCAGCTGCGGGCGATCGAGGTGCCCTTCGATCTGATCGTCACGAACGCCTCCGGCCGGGAGCTGGATCTGAACGGGGCGGAGCGGACCGCGGCGCGGTCGGTGCGCGTGCTGCCGGTCGAGAACCACGGCCGGGACATCTGGCCCACCGTGCAGCTGGTGAACGCGGGCCTGCTGGACCCCTACGACATCGTCTTCAAGATCCACACCAAGCGCAGCGAGTGGCGCGCCGAGCACGCCGGGCTGGCCGGCTCCGGCGAGGAGTGGAAGCAGGGCTTCTACCGCCAGCTGCTGGGAAGCCCCGAGAACGTGCGGGACATCCTCCAGGCCATGCGGGAGAACCCGCAGATCGGCGCGGTCACCTCCACCGGCAGCCTGACCGGGGCCGAGCACTGGGGCGGCAATCTGCACACCGCCAAGGAGCTGCTGCAGCGGCTGCGGCTGCGGCCGGACCTGCAGGGCATCGAGTTCCCCGCCGGCTCCATCTACTGGATCCGCGGCTTCATCCTGCAGGGCCTGCGCTCGCTCATGCTCGACGAGGCCGACTTCGAGCCGGAGGCCGGCCAGATCGACGGCACCACCGCGCACGCCGTGGAACGGCTCATCGGCCTGTTCGTGCAGGAGTCCGGCATGCACAGCTACGAGCGGCCGGATGTCGCCGCCGAGGAGCCGGCGAGCGCCGCCGAGCTGACGGCCGCGCTGCGCGACCCGCAACCGCGCGCACGCGCCATCGCCTACTACCTGCCCCAGTTCCACCCCTTCCCCCAGAACGACGCCTGGTGGGGCGCAGGCTTCACCGAGTGGCACAACGTGGCCAAGGCCCGTCCGCTCTACTACGGCCACAACCAGCCCCTGCTGCCGAGCGAGCTGGGCTTCTACGATCTGCGCCTGGACGCCGTCCGCGAGCAGCAGGCCGGGATGGCGAAGCGGGCCGGCATCTCCGGCTTCATGTACTACTACTACTGGTTCAGCGGCACCAGGCTCATGGACATGCCGATCCGGCGACTCGCGGACGGCGATCTGGACCAGCCGTTCTGCATCATGTGGGCCAACGAGAACTGGACCCGGCGCTGGGACGGCGAGGAGAAGAACGTCCTCATCGCCCAGGAGTACGAGCGGGTCCCCCCGCAGCAGTTCATCGAGGACGTGCTGCCGCTGCTCAAGGACCCCCGCTACATGCGGGTGGGCGGTGCGGCCCTGCTGGCCGTCTACCGCATCGCCCAGATGCCCGACTACCACGAGGTGCTGGAGCACTGGCGGACGCGGGCCCGCGAGGAGGGGGTCGGCGAGCTGTTCATCACGAGCGTCGACGTGGGCACGAACATGCAGGGGCTGCGCAGCGACTACGAGGCCGCCGGCGTGCAGGGGTTCATCGCCTTCCCCCCGCACAACCACGAGTGGGGCCTCGCCTACACGAGCGATCTGGGGGTGAGCGATCGGATGCGCGGCATGCTGCTCGACTACCGGACCATGGCCATGGGCTCCGAGCAGAGCTACCTGGAGGACTACCCCGCGCACCGCTTCCCCGGCGCGATGGTGAACTTCGACAACACCGCCCGGCGTCAGTGGGAGCCGGACGCCTGGGTCGGCTCGAACCCCTACACCTTCCGCCGCTGGCTCGCGGCCTGCGCCTCGGCCGTCGCCGACCGGCCCGCGGACGAGCGCATCGTCATCATCAACGCCTGGAACGAGTGGGCCGAGAGCGCCGTGCTCGAGCCGACCGTGCGCTGGGGCCGCTGCTACCTGCAGGCCGCCCGATCGGCGCTGGTGTAGCGGAACCGCCGCCGCTTCGAGGAGAGTCATGAGCACAGCAGCCAGACCCGTCGTGATGACGCTCATGGTGCGCGACGAGGCCGACATCATCGCCGCCAACATCGAGCACCACCTCGCCCAGGGGATCGATCGCATCATCGTCACCGACAACGGCTCGGTGGACGGCACCCGCGAGATCCTCGCCGACTACGCGGAGCGGGGCCTGATCGAGCTGCGCGACGACCCGCGCCACGCCAAGCAGCAGGCCGAGGTGGTCACGGCCATGGCACGGCACGCCTTCACGCGCTACGGCGCGGCCTGGGTGTGCAACGTCGACGCCGACGAGTTCTGGATCGGCCCGGACGGCACGACCGTCGCCGAGGCGCTCGCGAAGGTGCCGGAGGGGGTGCGCAGCTTCCCCGTCCCGGTCCGGAACCTGCTCGGCCGGCCCGCGGCGGACGGAGCCGTGCTGCTGAGCCACGTGTGGCGGGACGAACGCGACGAGCAGGCGCTGCGGGCCGTCGGGCTGCACGCCCACCCCAGCGACGACTGCGTCCACCGCGGCGACCCCGCGGTGGAGGTGGTGCAGGGCAACCACGGCACGAACCTGCCGCTCACCGACCGCGAGGAGCTGCCCGCGCCGGCCCGGCTGGAGGTCCTGCACCTGCCCTACCGGGGCTGGAAGCGCTACCGGCACCGGGTGGAGACCAGCGCCGCCGCCTACGCCCGCTCGGGCCGGACCCCCTCGCCCCGGCACCACGGCATGCGCGACGCCCGCTGGCTGGCGGCCGGGCAGCTGGAACCGTTCTTCGCGGCCAGGCACCCCGAGCTCGACGAGCGCGGGGAGGGCGAGCCCGTCGGCTTCGTCCGGGACGAGCGCCTGGCCCGGCTGATGCGGGGCCTGCGGGAGCGGGCCCGGATCCCGGAGCGGCTGGCCTCGGCGCTGGAACCGCCCGTACCGCTGGCCGAGGAGGCGGCGCTGCGCGAGCGGCACCGCCTGCTGGGACCGACGCTCGTGGAGGCCGCCGAGCTGCGCGTGAGCCTCGCCTACCGGGAGCAGGAGTTCTACGGCGAGCTGCGCAACCGCGAGTTCTGGGAGCGCACCGCGGCCGAACGGCAGGCGCGGATCGACCGGCTGGAGGCGCTGCACGCCGCGGCCGAGCGGACCGCGGCGGATCTGGCGGTCCAGCTGGACCGGCTGCTGAGCAACCCCCTCGTGCGCGAGTACGCCGAGCTGCAGCGCCCCGGCCGGGGCCTGCGGCCCCGCCTGGGCGAGCTGGCCCGCCGGACCGGGCGGGCCGCAGCCGGGCGCCTGGGCCGGCTGCGCCGCCGAGCGGCGCAGGGGGCGGGCGAGCCGCAGACCGCGGGCGGCGAGCAGGCGGAGCCCGATCCGGAACGGGCCGAGGCGGAGGCGCGGCGGCTCGCGGAGCGGGCCGATGCCTTCGCGGCGTTCCAGGCCCTGTGGCAGGCGCCGCCGGAGCCGGAGCGGCTGCTGGGCGAAGCCGAGCCCGGGGCGGTGCCCCTGATCATGTGCCTGTGGAACCGTCCCGGCCAGATCGACGAGCTGCTGCGCCGCATCGACGGGCAGCGGGACCGGGACGGCGCCGCGCCCCGCTTCCGCCTGCTGCTGTGGAACAACTGCGCCCGGGACCGGGACTGGTACGAGGAGCGCATCCGCGCCTTCCGCCCTGCCGGCGCGCTGTCGAGCGTGGAGATCGTGCACAGCCCGCACAACATCCGCGGCGTCGCGCGCTTCGTGCTCGCCCGGCTGCTGTACCGGCGGGGAGCCCGGGGCCCCTTCCTCATGCTCGACGACGACGAGCTGATCGGCGCGCACGCGCTGCCCGATCTGCTGGCGGCCGGCGGCCGACGCCGCCTGGCCGGCTTCTGGTCCTGGCGCGCCCACCCCGACGACTACTGGCGGCGGGAGCGGGCGGGCCACGACGAGCCGGCCGACTACGTCGCCACCGGCGGGTGCGTGTGCGATCTGGAGATCGTGGCCGACGACGCCTTCTTCCGGGAGCTGCCGGAGGCGGGGCTGTTCATCGAGGACGTGTGGATGAGCCGATTCGCGCTCGCCCGCGGCTGGGAGCTGCGCGGCGCGGAGGTCGAGATCGAGTTCACGCTGCCGGAGACCAATCAGTACGGCCCGCTGGTCTTCGACAAGGTCGCCTTCTGGTCCTCGCTGAACCGGCGCTTCCCGCTGCCCGAGGAGCGGGAGCGCCGGCGCATCGCCTGAGCCGACGGCCGTTCAGTCGGCGCAGACGTTCCTCAGCGCCTCGGGCCGGACCACGGAGCCGATGATGGCGACCAGCGGGTCCCGATCCGGGCCCTGGACCGCGAGCAGGCGATCGGCGCTGCCCGACACCGCGGCGGGGGTGCACTCCGGCCGGCTCAGCAGCAGCGGCGCCTGCCAGCGGCCGGCCAGCGGGGCCGCGACGAGCGCGTCGGGGAAGTTCGCGCCGGAGGCGAGGAGCACCAGACCGGTCGGCTCCTCGAAGAAGCGGTCGGCGACCGCCGCGTTGGTCTGGAAGCGGTCGGCGCCGGCGATCCGCTCGTAGTGCTGCTCCGCCAGCGAGGCCGGCGGCATGCCCCGGCCGAGCACGTTCTCGCCGCCCACCAGCCAGTAGCGTTCGGGCGAGATGCGCTCCATGGCCGCCCAGCCGGTCTCGCCCAGGCCCTCGGCGGTGCCGAGCAGCACGGGCGCGCCGCGCACCGCGGCGGCCGCCCCGGCCGAGAGCGCGTCGGGGTAGTTCCAGCCGGTGGCCACGAAGACCTCCCGCGCCTGCGGGAAGTAGTGCTCGGCGAGCATCGCCGCCGTCTCGTGGCGGTCGCGTCCGCCGTGGCGGACATGTTCCGCGTCGGGGGCGAGGGCGCGCAGCTCCGCGTCGATCGAGGCCGGCACCGCCGCCTCGCTGCCGACGATGACGATGCGGGCCGGCGCGTGGCGTTCGATCACGCCGCGCACCGGCTCGTTGAGCCGCTCCCCCGCCGTCAGCAGCACCGGGGCCTGCAGCAGGGCGCCGACCGGGCCGGCGGCCAGGGCGTCCGGGTAGTCTCGGCCGGTGGCGAGGATCACGGTGCCGCCGCTGCGCGGCAGGATGTGCGCGGCCGCGAGCGCCGAGGTCTCGAAGCGGTCCGCCCCGCCGATCTCGTTGAAGAGGGTCTCGGCGGAGGCGGGGGCGGGGGCGCCGAGGCTCAGGGGGAGGGCGACGAGGGCGGCGAGCAGCGGCGCGGCCAGGCGGGCGAGGCCGGAGCGGGGGGATGGGGTCACGATCTTCCTTTCCTTCCGCCCGGACCATGAAGATGAAGAACCTTTGGGATCCGGGCCGTTCGTCATTCTCGCACGCCCCCGCCTCCCGGCCCGCTCAGAACCAGGGAGCTCCGCAGCCCGGGCCCCGTCGGCACGCTCGCACGCCCCCGCCTCCCGGCCCGCTCAGGCGGCGCAGCTGCGCAGCACGGCCTCGGGCTCGACGGCGCGGCCGATCGCGGTGATGCGCAGCCCGCCGTCGCCGACCCCGGCCAGCAGTCGTGCGACGCTCGCGTCCACCGGCTCGGGGGCGCAGTCCCGGCGGCTCAGCAGCAGCGGGGCGCCCTGCGCGGCGGCCAGCGGCGCCGCCACGAGCGCGTCCGGGTAGTCCGAGCCCGTCGCGACGAAGGCCTGGGCGGCCGGGCCGGGGAAGAAGGCCCTGGCCAGCAGGGCGGCCGTCTCGTGCCGGTCCCGGCCGCCGTGCCGTTCGATCGCGGCGGCCGGGACGAGCGCGCGCAGCTCGGCCTCGGCCTCCGCGGATACGGCGCGCTCGCTGCCGACCACGACGATGCGCTCGGGCCGCTGGCGCTCGATCGCCGAGCGGGTCGGCTCCGGCAGCGAGGCGCCCGCGGCCAGGAGCACGGGCGCGCCCAGGCGCGCGGCCACCGGACCGGCGGCGAGCGCGTCCGCGTAATCCGTCCCGGTCGCGAGGACCACCGCGCCGCCCGGGCCCGGGGCGAGCCGGGCGGCGACCGCGGCGGCGGTGGCGAAGCGGTCCGCGCCCTCGATCCGCTCGGCGGCCGACGGGGCCGCGAGGGCCGCCGCGGCGGCCGGCTGGAGCGGAGCGGCGAGCAGCGCCGCCAGCAGCGGCAGGACGGCGCGGCGCATCCGGGCGCGAGGAGTTCTGGACACGGTCTTCCCTTCCGCAGGTCCCCGACGAGGGGAAATAGTGAGTAGAACTCCGCTATCTAAGCACGCAGCCGGCAGCCCGGAACGGGGGACGCGGCAGCCCGCCGCCGCAGCAGCGAGAGGGCAGACGACGGAGCGCGGATCCGGGCGTTCAGCGGCGGCGCAGCCGACGCACCGCACCGCGCAGCGCCCGGTAGGCGGGCAGGAGACGGCGGGCGGCGCCGGGCGAGCCGAAGGCCACGGTGTTCTTGAGCGCCGTGACCGGCGAGAGCCGCCCGGTGAGCACCCGCTTCAGGAACGGCACCTGCTCGATCGCGTAGCCGGGCAGGTAGCGGCTGAGGGCCTGCAGCTTGTACTCCAGCATCGAGTGGCTGATCTCGGCCATCCGCGCGCTCATCACGGTGTGGATGCGCAAGCCCCGCTCGGCCGCCGCGTAGCCGACGAGCCGCTCCAGCACGTGCGAGAGCGCCCCGTCCCCGTACTCCCCCTCCTCCGGGAAGTCCTGGAAGCGGAACCCCGCCTCGGCGATCGGGGCGAGCGCCTCGCGCCTGGCGACGAACATGGAGCCCAGCGGGGCGAGCGGGGTGTCCCGGTCCAGCGGCACTCGGATGCCCAGCCGCCGCGCCAGCTCGGCCGCGGGCTCGCGGTTCTCGAACCAGGCGTGCCCGAGCGTCGGATAGCCGATGTGGACGATCGGCGGGAAGACGAGCCCGATCGTCGGATCCTCCTGGAAGAGGCGCACGAGATTCGCCGCGTAGCCGGGCGAGGGCAGCAGGTTCTCCAGCAGGTGCCGCTTGAACCACGACCCCGCGTTGGCCCCGTCCTGCACGGAGCGCTTCCCGTGCACCTTCACGATCAGATCCGTCCCCGGGTCCGTCAGCACGTCGCGGCAGCCCACGTAGAAGGCCGAGACGTCGCGGCCCCGATTGCTCTCCACGATCCGCACCTCGCTGCCGGCCGCGTAGCCGCGCCGTCCCAGCCGCTCGGCGATCCGCGCCCGGCGCTCCTCGTCGCTCGTCGTGACCACGACCCGGGGGGGCCCCGGCAGCATGTCGATCCGGTCGAACAGCTCGTCCGCCATCTCGTCGTAGTAGAGGTGCGCGAGCACCGCGATCGACGGCGGAGCGGCGTCCGTCGGCTCCGGCGCCCGGTCCGACAGGATCGAGAGCGTCTGGGCGTTGGCGGCCAGCACCCGGGGCTCCGCGCCGCGCACGATGTTCCGCCACAGCAGCTCCATCGGGTACCCGGCCGCCTCGACCCGTTCCAGCGCGTCCCGGCCGATGATCGCGAAGCGGTCCAGGTAGAGGGGGTCGTGGAAGAACAGGCGCCGCTTCACGATCGGCAGCCGATCGTCGAGCATGCGGACGATGTCGTCGAAGACCGGGTGCTGCGAGGGGTAGTCCGACGCCGGCCAGGCCGCCTCGTAGCGGAAGCCGCGTTCGGCGAAGTGCCGCGTGAACCGCGTCTCGTGCTGCTCGATCGAGTCCTCGTAGGAGGAGATCTGCGGCATCGTCTCCCAGTACTCGCGGTACTCGGGCGAACGCAGCATCCGGCCGCGCACCGCGATCCAGTGGGACTGGAGGTGCGCGGGCATCACGCGCCCGCCGCCGAGCTCGTACGCCTCGTGCTCGGTGAGCCCCCAGAAGTCCAGATCCCGCTCGGCCATGCGCCCGAAGACCTCCCCGAAGGGATGGACGGGACCGAAGAAGGTGTAGTTCATGAGCACGAGCTCGTCGTACCCGGCCAGCCGCTCCCAGCCGAAACGCTCCTGCGCCTCCCGGTAGGCGCCCACGTCGAAGCCCGTGTTCTCGCGCTCCAGCACCGTGTCCGCCACCCCGGCCAGCGCCGCCCGGCCCTGCTCGCTCAGCGTGCCGTTGAAGACCACGAGGATGTGCTCGGCGTGCTCGCGCAGCGCCCGCAGCTTGTAGGGGATGTAGTCGTCGATGCGCCCGGCGGGATCGAAGACCATGTAGATCACCAGCCGCCTGGCCCCCTCGGGCAGGGGCCCCCCGCCGTCCCGGCCGCCGCTCGCGGGCGGCGTCGGCGCATCGAGCGGCCGCGGCGCGGCGGCCTCGACGGCGCGGGAGGGGGCTCGCCGCACGGGGGAGGCGGAGCGTCCCGGGCCGCGACGGGCCAGGCGCACCATCCGGTCCACGGCCGCCGCGTGGGGCAGCCCGTAGCGGGCGATGCGGTTCACCCCCCGCTCCACCCGGCCGATCGCCTCGCCCAGGATCCGGTCCGACTCGCTGAGCCGCCGCGTCGTCTCGGCCAGCTGATGGCTGAGCGCGAGCACGACCCCCAGCTGGTCCGAGCCCGCGAGCGACTCGCGGAAGAAGCGGTCGCGCACGATCTTCTCGTAGTGCTCGTGCCGACTCCGCTCCACCACGACGCTATTGCCTTCGGCGCCGCCGGACTGCGGCCGTTGATGCCAGAACGCCAGCGCCTCGCCGTCCAGGAAGCCGATCGGGGCGCGGCGCAGCATGCGCAGGGCGAAGTCCCAGTCCGCCAGCACCGGCAGCGATTCGTCGATCGGCCCGACCTCGTCGTAGATCGAGCGGCGGAACAGGATCGAGATCGGCGGGGCGAAGTCCGCCCGGATCATGTCCACGAGCGTGACCTCGTGCATCTCGGGGGCCAGCGTCTCGCGCCGTTCCTCCACGATGCGCTCCCCCTCCACCCGTTCGAAGACCACCTCGGTCCGCACCGCGACCGCGCAGGCCGAACGGTCCGCGTCCAGCGCCGCGACGGTGCGCTCCAGGAAGTCCGGGTGCCAGGCGTCGTCGTCGTCGTGGATCGCCACGAACTCCGCCCGGCCGGCCCGGACGCCCACGTTCATGGCCCCCTCGCGGCCGTGGTCCTCGCTGTTGTGCACGAGCTCGATGCGTTCCCGCACCGCCTCCGGCTGGGCGGCGACGAGCCGCTCGACCGGCTCGCGCTCGCCCCGGTCGTTGACGATCACCAGGCGGTAGTCCGGGAAGCGCTGCGCGGCCACCGAGCGCAGCGCCCGACGCAGCAGCAGCGGCCGGTCCCGGGTCCGCATGACGATGTCGACGCGAGCGCTCATGGGTCTCCTCCTGGCAGGCTTTCTGTCCGGCTCCCCGGGCCGTTAGGGAACCGTGACGACGACGGTCTCGCTGGTCCCGGAACCGGAGGGGCCGCTGTAGGACAGCGTGAGCCGCCACTGCCCCGGGGCGGCGTCCGCCGGCAGGTTCACGACGCAGTTCGTCGTGGCGGCGGCCGCCTCGGCGGGGGCCGAGCCCTGCACGGTCGTGGTCCCGTCGGTCGCGGTGAGCGTGCACTCGCCCCCCGACTCGGCCTGGGCGATGTAGCCGGCCGCCGAGAAGGCCCCGAGCTCCGGCACCCAGCTCCAGCGGCTGAGCGCGACGGGCACACCGCCCTGCCCGGGCTCCGGCTCCTGGGTGAGCGTCGTCGCGCTCGCGACGGGCAGATCGCTCGGCACGGCGCTCGTCGGCGCCTGCGGCAGCGTCGTGACCGGCACCGTGTTGTCGGCCGGCGGCGCCCCCTCCGGCGGCGTCTGCGGCGCGAAGGGGCCCCAGACAAAAAGGGCCAGCAGCACGAGCCCCGCCGCCCCGACCGCGCCCAGCAGGATCCCGAGCCAGCGGCCTGCGCCCCGGCGGCCGTCGCCCCCGGCCGTCTCGTGCAGGCCCTCGTCCCGGCCGTCTGCGCTCCGCTCCACCATCACCCGTGCTCCGTTCCTCGCGCGACGTCCGACCCCTGCGCGTCATGCGGAACGATACCGGCGCCCGCGCGCACGCGTCACCCCGGCTCGCGGGTCAGCGGCGGAAGACGGCCCGCACGGCCCGCAGCCAGCGGGCCGGGCCGGGCGCCGTGCGCAGGAACCACTCGGCGAGCGCCTGCCCCCTGCCCCGGGAGCGGGCCCGCAGCATCCGCACCGGCTCGCGCACCCCCCTGGGCAGATGGGCCCCCATCGCGACCGCCTTCGTCTGCCAGTGCGCGGCCCACAGCTCCAGCTGCTCGCGGGTGCCCGCCTCGACCGTGACGAGTCCGGCGTTCGCGACGATGCGCGACAGCAGCAGGTCCAGCAGCACCACCAGTTCCGCCTCGCCCCCCGGC
>JAUNLB010000028.1:0-4554 GCA_030532485.1 Pseudoclavibacter sp. | reverse complement strand
CGCGGCCACGCCCGCGTAGGGGGCGACGGGGCTGACGGCGTCCAGTTCGCCGTCCAGCCCGAGCCGGGCGGCCAGGTCCGCCGCGGCCCGCGCCCGGCCCTGCCAGCCGTGTCCCGCCAGCTCGGTGCCGATGTGGGGCATGAGCGGCACGATCGCCCCGATCGCCGGCTCGTCGGCGAGCAGCCAGGCCGCCGGGCTGGGATCCTCCAGGAACGCGGCCCGGGCGTCCCGCACCGCCCCGGCCGTCGCGACCGGGCCGGCCGACATGGCCCGGATGGGCGAACTGGTCACGATCACGTCCACGTCCCGGAGCAGGGTCTCCGCGTCGTCCGCGAGCAGCGGCCACATGGAGGCTTCCAGGACCCGGACCACGAGCCCGCCCACGTTGAGCGAGCCGGGCACGACCGAGGGGGCCGGCTGCAGCTCCCGGACCGCCGGGCGCAGCATGCGCACCCCGCCCATGTTCGCGGCGGCCACGCGCGGGGGCACCGCCGGGGCGATGCAGGCCGTCACCAGCTCCGCCGGGTACCCCACCGCGACGACCGCCTGCAGCACCGTCCGGGCGTCCACCGCGCGATGGTCCAGTTCGACGGGGTCGTGGAAGAAGAGCCGCCGCTTGACCACGGGGCAACCGGCCTCGATGAGCTCCAGCGGCGCCTCCATGCACGGGTTGTCCACCTCGAAGACGCCGGCCTGGAAGGCCGCCCGGACGGTGAAGCCCGCATCGCGCATGTACCTGGAGAATCGCACCTCGTGGTGCCGGACCGAGTCCTCGTAGGAGCGGATGGCGGGCATGTCCATCCAGTAGCTGCGCCAGGCCGGCGAGCGCAGCACGCTCGAGCGCACCGCGATCCAGTGCGATTGCAGATGCTCGGGCATCATGCCGCGGTGCGTGTAGGGGTCGGGGACGACCGCGGCGTGCTCGGTCAGCCCCCACACGTCCGCCTCCACCGCGTCCATGCGCGCGAAGACCGGGCCGAAGCCCTCGGGGCCGAGGGGGCCCAGATTCGTGTAGTTGGTCAGCAGCAGCTCGTCGATGGAGTGCAGGATCTCCGGCCCGATCGTGTTGATCGCGTCCCGGTAGCCGCCGACGTCGAAGCCCGTGTTCTCGCGTTCCTGCACCGTGTCCACCACGTCGAGCAGCAGATCCCGCTGCCCCGCGGCCAACGGCCCGTTCACCACGACGTGCATGTGGACCGCGTACGGGCGCAGGCCCCGCAGGTAGCGCAGCACCCCCGCATCGGCGCGACCCGTGCGGTCGTACAGAAGGAACACGACCAGTCGCTGCATTCGCCAGGCCCCCTTCGACGCCGTTCCGTGTCAAGCTACCAGCATGACCGTTCACCGCACGATCGCGCAGCGTGCCGCTGATCCGGCGGGCCCGGGCCCCGAGCTGAGCGTCGTCGTCCTCAGCTACAACGGCGAGCGGTGGATCGACGAGCAGCTGCGCTCCATCCTCGGTCAGGACGGGCCGCCGGCCGAGATCGTCCTGGCCGACGACGGCTCGACCGACGGCACGCTCGACGTCGCCGAGGCCGTGCTGCGCGGCGCCGAGGCGCCCTTCCGCATCGTCACCCGGGACGCCCCTCTGGGGGTGGCCGGCAACGCCTGGCATGCGGTCGGGCTGACCGGCGGACGCTTCATCGCCTTCGCGGACCAGGACGACGCGTGGCTGCCGGGCAAGACCGCCAGGCTCCTGCCGCTGCTGCGCGAGGACCCGCGGGCGCTGCTCGTGCACTCGGACGCCCGGCTCGTGGACGAGCGGGGCCGGCTGCTGGAGCCGTCCCTGTTCGCCTCGCTGCAGATCTCGGCGCGGGAGTGGGCGGACTATGCGGGGCAGCGGCAGCTGGCCGCGCTCGTGCGGCGCAACCTCGTCACCGGGGCGACCATGATCGTGCGCCGAGAGCTGGCGCTGCGCGCGGGCCCGGCGCCGGAGCCGTGGATCCACGACGAATGGCTCGCCGTGGCCGCGGCGCTGACGAACGGGATCCGCACGGTGCGCGAGCCGCTGGTGGCCTACCGGCAGCACGGCGGCAACCAGATCGGCCAGCGCACCCCGAGCCTGGCCGACAAGATCCGCAAGGCGCTGGGGCCCGGCGCCGCGGACCAGGCGCGCAAGGCGCGCCGGGCCGCCGCCCTGGCCGAACGCTGCCGCGAACTGGGCGCGAGCGACGGGCAGGAGGCGATGCTGCGCCGCAAGGCCGCGCACGAGCGCGAACGGGACCGGCTGCCCGTCCGCCGCCTCGCCCGCCTGCCCCGGGTGCTGGGCTGGTGGGCGCGGGGCGCCTACGGCGAGTACTCGCGCGGCGCGCAGGACGTCGCGCGGGACCTGCTGCAATCGCGCCGGGAGGGCCCGTGCACCTGATCGTGCAGAGCGTGCTGTACCGCAACGCGCCCGCCGAGGTCGAGCGGCTCGCACGCGGCGTGCGGACGGCTGCCGCCCGGTTGCGCGAGCGCCTGCCGGGCTCCCGGGTGGAGCTCGCGCTGGGCGACTGCTCGCCCGCGCCGGTGCTCGACGCAGCGGCCCTCGACGCCCTGCGGCGCACCTCGCCGGAGCTGGACGCGGTGCACGCCGAGTGGTTCGACGCCAACCTCGGCCACGGCGGCGGGCACGCGCGCCTGTTCGCCGCGCACCGGGGCAGCCACCTGCTGGTCCTCAACCCGGACGTGCTGCTCGCCCCCGAGGCGCTGCACCGCTTAGCCGCCAGACTCGACGGGGCGGCCGCGGACGGCTCGCCCGTGGGCGCCGTGGAGATGCGGCAGCTGCCGCTGGAGCACCCGAAGGCCTACGACCCCGCCAGCGGCGCGAGCGGCTGGCTCGCCGGGGCCGGGCTGCTGCTGCCCGCCGAGGTGTTCGCGCGGGTGGACGGCTTCGACCACGCCGCCTTCCCCATGTACGCGGACGATGTGGACCTGTCCTGGCGGATCCGGGCGGCGGGCTACGCGCTCGTGGTCGAACCGCGCGCCGTCGGCTTCCACGACAAGCGGCTGAACGAGCACGGCGGCTGGGAGGCGAGCGAGCTGGAGTGGGTCTCCGGCTACGCCGCCGAGGTCACGATGCTCGCGAAGTGGGGCTCGGCCGAGCTCGCGCGGGAACGCCACGAGCAGCTGGCGGCCTCGGACGACCCTCGCGCCCGGGCGGCCGCCGCCGAACTGGACGCGCACCCCGAGCGCTGGCCCGCCGCCCGCACGGACGGCGCGGGCATCGCCGAGCCGGCCCGGCCCGGCTACGGGGAACGGAGGTTCACGATATGAGCGAGGCCGCGACGGCCGGCGCGCGCACCCCCGTGACGCTCGTGCTGCGCGTCCCCGCTCGGCTGGCCGCGGTCGCCGAGGACTCCCTGCTGTCGATCGCGGCGCAGAGCCCGGCGCCCGACCGGGTTCTGATCGCGCCCGACGGCCTGGGCGACGAGACGGCCCGCGGGCTCGCGGAGCTCGCGCGGGACTTCCGCCCCCTGCTGCCGGACTCGGCCGTGCAGTTCGTGCACGACCCCCGCTTCGAGCGCACCGTGGAGCGGCTGGCGGCGGAGGAGGGCGTCGCCGGGGTGCTGCGCAGCGGGGACGTCCTGTTCGGGCACTGGTGCCGGACGGTGCGTCTGGCGCTGGCGTGGCAGCCCGGCGCCCGGCTGGTGCGCATGCGCTTCGCCCGCCAGCCCACCCGGCTGGAGCAGGGGCCCTCGGGGCCCGCGCCCTTCGCGACGGCCGGCCCGGTGCGTCCCTACGCGAACCATTACGATCCGGCCCGGCACCGCGAGCACATGCAGACCCCGGCCAGCGCCGTCGCCTGGCGCACCGAGGCGGCCGCGGGGCTCGCCGGGGGCGGGGAGGACCCCAGGGACGTGGTCTGGCGCGTGCTGGAGCGGGCCGCGGCCGGCCCGATCGTCGAACGGCCCGAGATCACCTCCCTCGTGCGCGCCTGGGACGAGGCCGAGTGGCGCGCCTTCGAGCACGACGCGATGGAGCCCGGAGCCGTGGTGGCCGCCCCCGGCCGGGCGCGGCGGGCGAGGGAGCGCCTGCGCCGCCTGCTGCGCCGCTGAGGATCGCCGCTGCGGACGGACGGCTCCAGGACGGCTCAGGCGAAGCCGCCGGCTCGCTCCGCGAACAGGCGGAAGGCGAACACGAGGCAGCCGAAGCCGCCGAGCAGCATGAGCGCCGTCAGCGCGATCCGCCACCGCCTGCGGGGCAGCGGCCCGCCGCGGACCGAGGCGAGCGTCCAGAAGGCGATCGCCGCGGCCGCCGGGAACCAGCCCGCGGCGGCGAGCGCCCAGGCGAGTTCCGGCCGCTGTCCCAGCGCGAACTGGCGGAAGAAGAGCAGGCCGAAGAGGACCGCGTTCGTCAGCGCGAGCCCTGCGGCCGCGACCCAGCCTCCCCGCCGGCCCCCGCCGTTCGGCACCCGCATGCCTCCTTTCCTCCGCAGTTTCCCGGATATACTCCACAGCTCTCCGGAACAGATCCGGATGTACCGGACACCATCCACGGACGCCCCGGGACGCCACAAGACGAAACTGCTGAACGTCCCCTGTGAAGAATGAGCGAATATTGTGGATATATGGC
>JAUNLB010000027.1 GCA_030532485.1 Pseudoclavibacter sp. | reverse complement strand
CGCTCACCCCCGCCGAGAAGCAGCTGACGATGCGCGTGTTCACGGGGCTGACCCTGCTGGACACGATCCAGGGCACGGTCGGGGCGGTCTCGCTGATCCCCGACTCGCTCACGCCCCACGAGGAGGCCGTCTACACGAACATCGCCTTCATGGAGTCGGTGCACGCCAAGAGCTACTCCTCGATCTTCTCCACGCTCGCCAACACCCCGGAGATCGACGACGCCTTCCGCTGGTCGGTGGAGAACCCGAACCTGCAGCGCAAGGCGAAGATCATCATGGACGACTACCACGGCGACGAGCCGCTCAAGCGGAAGGTCGCCTCGACGCTGCTGGAGTCCTTCCTGTTCTACTCGGGCTTCTACCTGCCCATGTACTGGTCGAGCCATGCGAAGCTTACGAACACCGCGGACCTCATCCGGCTCATCATCCGCGACGAGGCCGTGCACGGCTACTACATCGGCTACAAGTACCAGAAGGGCCTGGAGCTGGTGGACGAGCAGAAGCGGCAGGAGCTGAAGGACTACAGCTACGAGCTGCTCTTCGAGCTGTACGAGAACGAGGTGCAGTACACGCACGACCTGTACGACGAGGTCGGGCTCAGCGAGGACGTGAAGAAGTTCCTGCACTACAACGCCAACAAGGCGCTCATGAACCTCGGCTACGAGGCCATGTTCCCCGCCACGGTGACGGATGTGAACCCGGCGATCCTCTCGGCGCTCTCGCCCAATGCGGACGAGAACCACGACTTCTTCTCCGGTTCCGGCTCCTCCTACGTCATCGGCAAGGCCGTCAACACCGAGGACGAGGACTGGGACTTCTGAGGCGCGCCGTCGCCGCGGCGCCTCAGCCCTCCTCGAGCGAGCGGCCGTGGAGCCGCTCGCGCAGCCGCATGAGGAACTGGGCGGTCTCCTCGGCTCGCCGCGCCGAATAGCTGTCGTGGAGGGGAAGCGGGACGGCTCGCGTGGGCCGTGCCGCCGCTCGCCGCTCCTGCGGGAGCGCAGCCCGCTCCGCGTAGCCGGCGGCTTCCTCGCGGTCTTGCTCGCCGCCCGGGACGGCGTCGCTCGGAACCGGTGGGCCGCAGCGGACGTGAAGGGTGATCCAGCCTCGGGAGGCGTACCTCAGATCGAGTGTGTGCAGCTCGACGGCGTCGATCTCCGACCAGGGGATCCGCGGTCGCTCTTCGGGCCGGAGGGGGATCTTTTCCCCGCCCGCGATGCGCTGGAAGATGCGGATCACGCTGCCGCTGCGGGAATCGATCCGGATCCCTTCCTCGTCCACGATGTGCTGGAACGGACGGATCATCCTGGAGAGCGCGAGGACGACGAGGCCCGCGGACACGGCGTAGCAGATCACCGAGATAAGTATAGTGACGGTGTCTCGCGCCCACATGAGGGGGAGGGTCACGAACGCGGCGAGCAGAAGGCCGTGCAGGAGCGGCTTTCCGAGCCGGCGGGCCCCAGGATCGTGCGGCCGCCGTTCCGCTCGTGCTGCTCGAGCAGGCGGCGGACTCCTGCAGAGAGCTCTCGCGGCTGGTCGGGCATGGGGGCAGGATACCGTCGCCGCGCCCGGGACCGGGCGTGTCCCCTGGCCCGCCCTCCCCGCATCGCTCAGCACCCGGTTGTGAGCGTGCCCGGTTCTCCGTGCCCGTGTGTGCGTGCTGGGCATGCTCCGTCACGGGTGGGGCCCGCCCGGGCCCCGGGAGGTGCGCCGAGAAACCGTCGGCGCGCGGCTTCGTGCTCGCCGCGATGCGGGTACCGACTTCCCGGTCCCGTCCGCTGTGCAATTGTCCCGTCCGCCGACTCTCGGCCGATGTGGCGCTACTCCTCCAGCAGCTCGCTCGTCCAGTTCAGGCCCTGCAGCCGGGTGTCGAGCTCGCGGAAGCTCCGAGCGGCCTCGTCCGCCTGCGCGCGCAGCTGCGCGACGGAGACGGTCGGCACGTAGCGGATCTCGGAGCGGGAGTAGCGGTCCACGCTCGGCGAGGCCGCTTCGGCGATCGCGTTCAGGAAGCGGTGGCGGCGCGCCGCGGCGTCGCGGGCGGCGATCGCGTCGGTGATCGTGCGCCGCTCGTCGAAGGCGGTGGCGGCGTTCGTCCGGTTGATCGCGCGCACGAGCCGCTCCAGCCGCTCGTGCAGCCGCTCGGACTCGGCCAGCAGCTGCGCCGGGTCCTCCGGGGCCGCGTCCCCCTCCTGCACGAGCGCGGTGCTCGCCAGGCGCTGCTGCAGCTCCTGCAGGCGCGTCTGTACATCGGCGCGCTCGGCGAGCGCTTCGGCGAGCTTCATCCAGGCTCCTCTCCGGTGAAGGGTGGGACGAGCATAGCGTGGCGCGGCCGGGCGGCCGAGTCGCCGAAGGGCCGGGCTCGGCGCTCAGTACCAGAGGTCGAGGGCGATCTTGAAACGGTCGCCGATCTGCCGGTCGAGCTCGTTGAGGATCGCGACGGCTTCGCGATCGAACCAGCGACGGTTCTCTTCGCCGCCGAGGCTCCATTCTTCGGTGCTTGCGTGCTCAGTGAAAAAAATACACCAGTCACGGATGCGCTGCTTGAGTTCTGGGGTGATGAGGGTGTCCCAGTCGAGTTCGCTGCCCTTCCGCCAGAACATGTCCGAGAGCGGCCACTTCATGCCGTAGTCCACGCTCATCTTGAGTTCGATGCGCCCGTCGGGAGCATAGCTGATGCCGTTGTAGTCCGGCCCGCTTCCGGTTCTCTTCGTGGTTTCCATCGGTCTAGCAGTGGATGTCTTTGGTTGTCGGGAAAGAGGTGATGACGAGCTTGTTGTTTTCGGAGACGATGACGGTCGGGTTTAGAGAGTCGACGACGCGGCCGTGATTGTCTCGAATCTGGACGGATGTGCTGAAGCACACCTTCTGGTCTCGTAGGCGCTGCGGCAGGTCGTACGCGGGGTTGGGGGCGGCGATCGAGTGGTATGTTGCGAACCACATGAAGTCGTCCCACAGGGTGAATGGGCCGAACGCCGCGGGGTTTCTGTCGATGAACTGCTGCCATTGGGCTTGATGGTTCTTGCGAATATGAACGTATCCTGTTTTTTCGTCGCCGCACTTGAGGTCGACGATGCCGAGGGCGATGCCGTTGCCGCTTCCGGAGGCGACGGAGCTGATGACGTGGCTCCGCTGACCCGCGTTGCAGAGGCCGATGGAGATGGGGTTGAGCGAGGGGAGCTCCTCCTGGGTCGGGGCGGCCTGCTCTTCGACGGCTGCGGCGAACTCCTCCGGAGTGAACTCCTCGCCGCTGAGGGGGAAGTACAGGGTGTGCTGCGCGGTCTCCTCGTTCGCCCGCCCCACTGTCGATGCCGAAGTGGCGGGCGCCTGCATGACGGGGAGAAGTCCGAAGAGGAGCGCCACGGTCAGCGTGACGATGAGTCTTCTTATGAAGCATCCCTTCTGTCCTATCGCCGTGCCTCGGCCTGGCGAATACGTTCGCAAGAGTTTCAGAGCTCGCGCCCCTGTGTCAACAGCATTCGGCCGTTGTCCAGACGATTCGGAGTGTCGAGCCCGATGGATGAAGCACCTCTGGAACAGAACATCGGTGCTTCACCGGGTGGGTGCGTGCGGCGGGCCTTTCGCCCGGCTGCATACTTGTCCGGACCGTGCGGTCAGCGTACGGTCGGGGCGGTCAGGCCGCCGCCGAGCTTGACGTGGCCGCTGCGGGCCGCTGGCCGGCTCTCACGACGTGCCTGTTCACCCGAACCGTGCGGAAGAACCGCACGGTTCGGGCGAGGACGCACGTTTCGAGGGGCGGGCAGCAGCGGCGGGCAGCGTGGGCGCGGGGTCAGCGGGGCAGGAGGACCGCGGCGCCTCGGGGGGGCAGGCGCAGCTGCGCATCGTCGAGCTGCGCGCCGCCCGGGCCGGCGAAGGCGAGGCGCGGGGAGTCCGGCACCAGGGCCGGCAGCTCGCGCGGCTCGTCCGAGAGGTTCAGCGAGATCTGCACCGGACCCCGCCAGAAGCTGAAGACGCCCGGCGTCGCGCCCGGATCGCTGCCGGGGGCGGGACGGCCGTCCGCGCCGGTCCAGGCGCAGCGCACCTCCGCGAGCCACGGCGAGCCGAGCGCCGGCGTCGAGCGGCGCAGCGCGATCAGCTCCCGGTAGGCGGCCAGCACCCGCCGGCCCCGCGCCGAGCCCGCCTGCCCCCAGTCCAGCACCGAATCGCGGAAGGTCTGCGGCTCCTGCGGATCGGGCACGAGCTCGGGGTCCCAGCCCATGCGCGAGAACTCGCGGATGCGCCCCTCGCTCACGGCCCGCGCCAGCTCGGGATCGGGATGCGAGGCGAAGAAAGGGAACGGGGTGTCCGCCCCCCACTCCTCGCCCATGAACAGCATGGGCGTGAACGGGGAGCACAGCAGCAGCACGGCCGCCTGTACGAGCCGGGCCTCGTCCAAGGACTCGCCGAAGCGGTCCCCGCGCGCCCGGTTGCCGACCTGGTCGTGGTTCTGGACGCTCGCCACCAGTCGCCACGCCTCGAACTCCGGCGGCAGCGGGCGGCCGTGCCGGCGGCCGCGGAAGCTCGACCAGGCGCCGTCGTGGAAGAAGCCCTCCCGCAGCACCTTCGCGAGCGCGTCCGCGCCGGGCGCACAGGCGCCCTCGAAGTCCGCGTAGTAGCCGTCGGTCTCGCCGGTGAGCAGGACGTGCACGGCGTGGTGGAAGTCGTCCGACCACTGCGCGCTCAGCCCGTCGCCGCCCAGCCGGCGCGGCTCCAGCAGCCGCGGGTCGTTCAGATACGATTCGGCGATCATGGCGATCGGCCGCCCCTGCTCGGCCGTGAGCGTCTGGCCGAGCCGGCCCAGCTCGCTCAGCAGCCGCACGGCCCGCCGGTCCGCGAAGGCGTGCACGGCGTCCAGCCGCAGCCCGTCCACGTGGAAGTCCTCGACCCACATGCGGGCGTTGTCCAGGATGCAGCGGCGCACCTCCTCCGAACCCGGTCCGTCCAGGTTGACGGCGTCGCCCCACTCGGTCGTCCCGGGCGAGAGGTACGGCCCGAACAGGCCCAGGTAGTTGCCGGAGGGCCCCAGGTGGTTGTAGACGACGTCCTGGACCACCGCGAGTCCGTGCGCGTGGCAGGCGTCCACGAAGCGCTGGTAGGCGCGCGGCCCGCCGTAGGGCTCGTGCACGGCGAACCAGGCGACCCCGTCGTAGCCCCAGCCGTGCTCGCCGTCGAAGGCGTTGACCGGCAGCGGCTCCACGTGCGTGACCCCCAGCCGGACGAGGTGGTCGAGCCGGCCGATCGCCGCGTCCAGGGTGCCCTCGGGGGTGAAGGCGCCCGGGTGCAGCTCGTAGAGCACCGCGCCGGCGAGCTGTCGGCCGGCCCAGGCCCCGTCGCTCCAGGGGAAGGCGGCGAGGTCGATCGTGCGGCTGCGGCCGTGGACGCCGTCCGGCAGCTGCCGCGAGCGCGGGTCGGGGACGATCTGCTCGCGGCCGTCCAGGCGGTAGCCGTAGTCGCGGGCCGAGCCGTCCAGGAGGAAGGGGGCGACCGGCTCGGCGGGCACGAACCAGTCGTCGGCGGTGCGCCGCATGGGCACCGTCTCGGCGTCGATCTCCAGCTCGACGCGCTCGGCGCGCGGGGCCCACACCGCGAAGGGGGCCGGGCGGCCGGCCCACATGCCGCCGCGCCGTCGCGGGGACTCGCCCGCTCCGGGGCTCACCCCTCGGCCTCCTCGGCGCTCTGCGCTCGTCCGGCGGTCTCGGCCGTTCCGGGCGTTCCGGCCGGGCCGGCGGCCGGCGCCGACTGTTCGCGCACGAGCAGCGCCACCGGGTAGCGGGAGAGCACGGCCCCCGCCGCGACGGGCCAGCCGCCCTGGTAGGGGCGGGCGGTGAGCTGGTCGACCCACTCGCCCGGGGGCAGGTGCAGCATCGTGTCCCCCCAGCCGCCGCCGCGCTCCAGGCCGATGGGCAGCCGGGTGGCCACGGCGATCGCGCCGCCCCGGTCGAAGGCGACGAGGTGCTCGGCCGAGGGACCGGAGGCCTCCACCGGGACGTAGCCGGTGAACGCCTCCGGCCGGTGCTTGCGCACGAGCAGGGCCGCGGCGGTGACGAAGAGCTTCGCGGCCCCCGTCTCGTCCACCTCGGGCCGCACGCCGCGCATGATCGCCTCCAGCGCGGCCTCGCGGCAGGCGTAGTCGACCGGGCGACGGTTGTCCGGGTCCACGAGCACCCGGTGCCACAGCTCGCTGCCCTGGTAGACGTCCGGGGCGCCCGGCATCATGAGCTGCACGAGCTTCGCGGACAGGGCGTTGGACCAGGCGGCCGGCCGGATCTCCTCGGCGAGGTTCTGCACGAGGCTGGAGACCACGGGGGAGTCGAAGACCCGGTCCACGGCCTCGCGCAGCTCCTGCTCCGCCCGCTCGTTCGGCAGGCCCCAGCTGGTCGCGCCGCCCGCCTCCCGGGCCGCCTTGATCGCGAACTCCGCCAGCCGCTCGCGGGAGGCGGGCCAGGCGCCCACGACCGCCTGCCACAGCAGGTTCGCGAAGGAGCGGGAGGCGATCGGGGCGGCCTCCTCCAGGCCGTGCAGCACCTCGCCCCACAGCTCGGGCACCTCGCTCAGGGCGTGGATCGCGCAGCGCACGTCCTCGCCCCGCTTCGTGTCGTGCGTGGACAGGGCGGTCATGCCGTGCGGCCACCGGGCCTGGCGTTCGGCCTGCAGCTCGTGGAAGCGCCGCGGGCTGAGGGAGAACTGCGAGGGGTCGCCGCCGACCTCGTTGAGGGAGCTGAGCCGCGAATAGCGGTAGAAGGCGCGGTCCTCCACCGCCTTGGCCATGACCATGCCGCTGGTCATCTGCAGACGCTGGGCGGCGCCGCTCGCGGGATCCCGCAGGGCCGGGGCGATGCGCTCGATCGCCTCGGCCAGCTCGGGCCGACGGCGCGTCGCCTGCCGGATCGCCCGCTCCAGGTGCTCGGCGCCCTCGGGCAGATAGCTGCGGTAGACGGGGAAGTGGGCGAGCAGCTCGGAGACGGCCTCCACGATGTTCGGGTGATCGCTGCCGCCGGCGATCAGCTCGCGGGTGATGCGGAACACCTCGCTGTGCAGCGGGCCGTCCGTGACCTGTCGTTTGGTGTGGTGGACCAGCGGCTCCCACTCGGCCAGATCGTCGCTCGTGCGGCTGGCGGCGATCTCGCCGAGCTGGGCGCGTCCCTCCGGGTCGACCAGGAGCCGGTCGATCTCGGCGATCGCGTCGTAGCCGGTCGTGCCGGCCACGGGGAAGGTCTCGCTCAGCCGCTCGCCGGGCTCCAGGATCTTCTCGACCACGATGTGCACGCCGCCGCTGCGCTCCTGCAGCCGACGCAGGTAGCCGGCCGGATCCCGCAGCCCGTCCGGGTGGTCGATGCGCAGCCCGTCCACGAGCCCCTCGCGCACCCAGCGCAGGATCTCCGCGTGCGTCGCCTCGAACACCTCCGGGTCCTCCACGCGCACCCCGGCCAGGCCCGCGATCGTGAAGAAGCGCCGGTAGTTGAGCTTGAAGTCGCCCTGCCGCCAGTGGATGAGCCGGTAGTGCTGCCGCTCGTGCACCCGCGCGCCGTCGGCCCCGTCGTCGGCGCTGCCCGGCGCGAGGGGGAGCACGAGTCCGCGGTAGCGCAGCTCGCCCGCCTCCCGGTCCGTCTCCAGGCCCCGGATCGGCTCGCCGGGGCCGGCCGGCATGTCCTCGTCGCCGACGACGGGGATGAGCAGCCTGCCCTCGCCCGCCTCCCAGTCGACGTCGAAGACGCGGGCGTGCGGCGAGTCGCGGCCCAGCCGCAGCACGTCCCACCACCAGGGGTTCTGTTTCGGCACGGCGACGCCCATGTGGTTCGGCACGATGTCCGCCAGGATCCCCATGCCCAGGGCGTGGGCGGCGTCGCTGAAGGAGCGCAGCGCCTCCGGGCCGCCCCGGGCCCGGTCCACCCGGGTGGGGTCGACCACGTCGTAGCCGTGCTGGGAGCCCTCGGCGGCCTGCAGGAGCGGCGAGAGGTAGACCCAGTCCACCCCGAGGCGGGCGAGGTACGGCAGCACCCGCTCGGCCTCGGCCAGGTCGAACTCGGGCGTGATCTGCAGACGGTAGCTGCTCCTCGGGTGTCGCATCTCGTCCTCTCGTCCTGCGTGCGCTGTTCGTCCCCCGTGCCTCGCTCGCCCTTCGCGCCCTGCTCGCCCTCTGTGCACCGTCCGTCCTCCGTGCTGTCCGCCCGTGCCGCAACCGCGCCGGGACCGGGCTCAGCCCTCCGCGGGGCCGGGCTCTGGCTGCCGGGGCGCGACGACGGGGATCGACTCGGTCATGCTCGCGACCGAGGCGGCCGCCGAGTGCTCCGGCTGCTGCGTCGGGCCCGCGTGCTCCCGCAGCACCACCATGCTGCGGGCTTGCAGGGAGAAGGCGTCGCCCTGGCGCAGCACCGTGCCCGGCCGGTTCTCGTCCGAGGTGTCGAGCACGACCTCCCAGTGCTCGCGCGTCTCGCTGGCCGGCAGGGTCGTCGGCAGCACGTTCTCGCTCGCGTTGAAGTAGATGATGAAGCTCGCGTCGCTGATCGACTCGCCCCGCTCGCCCCGGCCCCGGATCGCGTCGCCGTTGAGGAACATGCCCATGGAGCGCACGTACTCGGTGTTCCAGTCCGTGGACTCCATGGGCGAGCCGTCGGTGGACAGCCACACCACGTCCGGCAGCGCCCCGTCCTCGCCGCGCTCGGCGACCTGCCCGTCGAAGAACAGGCGCCGGCGGAAGGTCGGGTGCTCGGCGCGCAGCCGGGCGACGGCGCGGGTGAACTCGAACAGCGGCAGATCCGCCTGCTCCCAGCGGATCCAGCTGAGCTCGCTGTCCTGCGCGTAGGTGTTGTTGTTGCCCTCCTGGCTGCGGCCCATCTCGTCGCCGTGCAGCAGCATGGGCACGCCCTGGCTCAGCAGCAGCGTGGCGATGAAGTTCCGCTGCTGCCGGGCCCGCATGGCGTTGATCGCCGGGTCGTCGGTCGGCCCCTCGACGCCCAGATTGTAGGAGCGGTTGTGGCTCTCGCCATCCCGGCCGTCCTCGCCGTTCGCCTCGTTGTGCTTCTCGTTGTAGGAGACCAGGTCGCGCAGCGTGAAGCCGTCGTGCGCGGTCATGAAGTTGATGGAGGCGAAGGGGCGGCGGCCCGAGCGCTCGTACAGATCGGAGGAGCCGGAGATGCGGCTCGCGAACTCGCCCAGCGTGGACGGTTCGCCGCGCCAGAAGTCCCGGACCGTGTCCCGGTACTTGCCGTTCCACTCGCTCCACTTGGGCGGGAAGTTGCCCACCTGGTAGCCGCCGGGGCCCACGTCCCAGGGCTCGGCGATGAGCTTCACCTGCGAGACCACGGGATCCTGCTGGACGAGGTCGAAGAAGGTGCTCAGCCGGTCCACGTCGTGCAGTTCGCGGGCGAGGGTGGAGGCCAGGTCGAAGCGGAAGCCGTCCACGTGCATCTCGGTCACCCAGTAGCGCAGCGAGTCCATGACCAGCTGCAGCGAGTGCGGGTGGCGCATATTGAGCGAGTTGCCGGTGCCGGTGTAGTCGGTGTAGTAGCGCCGGTCGTCCTCCTCCAGGCGGTAGTAGGCGCTGTTGTCGATGCCGCGGAAGCCGAGCGTGGGGCCCAGGTGGTTCCCCTCGGCCGTGTGGTTGTAGACGACGTCCAGGATGACCTCGATGTCGTGCTCGTGCAGGGTGCGGACCATCGACTTGAACTCCTGCACCTGCTGGCCGAGGGTGCCCCAGGCGGCGTACTCGGCGTGCGGGGCGAAGAAGCCGATCGTGTTGTAGCCCCAGTAGTTGCGCAGCCCCTTCTCGACGAGGGTCGCGTCGTGCACGAACTGGTGCACGGGCATGAGCTCGATCGCCGTGACCCCCAGGCGCTTGAGGTGGTCGATGATCGCGGGGTGCGCGACGCCCGCGTAGCTGCCCCGCTGCTCCGGCGGCACTTCCGGGTGCAGCGCGGTCAGGCCCTTGACGTGCGCCTCGTAGATGAAGGAGTCCGGGTAGGGGATGCGCGGGTGACGGTCCCCGCCCCAGTCGAAGTAGGGGTTGATGACGACCGACTTCATCATGTGCGCGGCGGAGTCCAGCGAGTTGAAGGAGTCGGGGTCGCCGAAGTCGTAGCTGAACAGGGACTGGTTCCACTCGATCTGGCCCGTGGTCGCCTTCGCATAGGGGTCGAGCAGCAGCTTGGCCGGGTTGCAGCGCTGCCCCGAGGCGGGGTCGTAGGCGCCGTGCACGCGGTAGCCGTAGCGCTGGCCGGGCTGCACGTGCGGCAGATAGCAGTGCCACACGTAGGCGTCCTGCTCGATCAGCTCGATGCGCTCCTCGTGCCCCTGCTCGTCGAAGAGGCACAGCTCCACCCGCTCGGCCGCCTCGCTGAAGATCGCGAAGTTGGTGCCGCTGCCGTCGAAGGTCGCCCCGAGGGGGTAGGGGCTGCCTGGCCAGCTGTGCATCGAGGTGCGCTCCATTCGTTCGGTTCTCTCCGGCCGGTCCGCCGCGATCGCGGCCTCCGGATGCCGTCTCGGCTCGGGGCCGCCGTGCGCCCACGCTACCGGAGGCGGCCCGTCCGGAGTGGGAATGGGGCGCGTGCCGGGCGTGCTGGCAGCCGGGCCTCAGCATGCGCGGCCCGTCGTTCCGTACGATGTGCGTATGACGAAGACGCCCGCAAGCCACGTGCCGGAAGAACTCTCCCGCAACCTCGAGCGCATCGGGGTCTCCCTCGCCTACGGCGAGAAGATCGACCTCGGCTCCTCCTCGATCGTCCCGGTGGCCGTCGTCGGCCTCGGTTTCGGCGCGGGCGAGGGCGAAGACCCCCGCGCCGGCGCCGAGGGCGCGAACGTCTCCGGCGGCGGGGGCAGCGCGGTCCCGGTCGGCGCCTATGTGAGCGACGAGTTCGGTACGCGCTTCGAGCCGAACGTCATCGCGCTGCTCGTGGCGGCCACCCCGATCGCCTTCGCGGTCGCCTGGGGGCTGCCCAAGCTCGTGCGGGCCTTCAAGAAGCGCCGCTGAGCCGCCTGCGCCGGGCCGTCCGGGGGCGGCTCGGCGACCGTGCGCGCGCCTGCGCGGACGGGGACGGGTTGCTTGAGGCTCCTCGTCGAGCTCGTGTGCGCGCCAGCGCGGGCGGGTACACTTCCGGGAGAACACGGGAGTCCGGTGGACCGGGCTGAGAGGAAGGCAGCCGAGCCTTCGACCGTCGAACCTGATCCGGATCATGCCGGCGCAGGGAGATGACCTCGAGGCGCTGCGCGCCGCGTGCGCCGACCCGTGCCGTTCTCGACAGGAAGGCACAACATGACCGATCTCGCGCAGCGCGACGACACCCGGGACGAGGAGGAGCGGCGGGCGGCCTCGCGCGCGATCGCGCAGCCCCCGCTGTCCGCGCGGCTCGGCTGGCGGGTCGTGGACATCGTGGTGGTGGCGATCCTCGCGGTCGCCGCGGGGCTGGTGTTCCGCTTCTGGGACGGTGCGAGCGCACCGTTCTACGAGGCGATGGGCGCCGCCACCCCGGGCCTGGACGGCCTGGTGGGCGGGGTGTGGTTCATCGGCGGGGTGCTGGGGGCGGTCATCGTCAACAAGCCCGGCGCGGCCCTGCTGGTGGAGGCCCTGGGCGGCCTCGTCTCGGTCGTGCTCGGCTCCCCGTGGGGCATGGAGACCTTCTACATCGCGGTCGCGCAGGGGCTCGGCTCGGAGCTGTTCGTGCTGCCCTTCCGGTACCGGCACCGCTCCCGGGCGGGCATCGCGCTGCCCGCGGTCTGCGCGGGCGTCGGCGGTGCGGTCGGCGGCTGGGTCTACGGACTGCTCTTCTCCGGAAACCTGGCCCTGGGCGGCGAGTACCTGACGATCTCCCTGGTCAGCACGGTCGTCTCCGGGGCGGTGCTGGCCGGCGCGCTCGGCTGGCTGCTGACCGTCTCGCTCGCGGCCACCGGGGCGCTGGACCGCTTCCCGATCGGCCGGCTGCGCGCGCGTGTCTGAGCCCGCCTGCGCCGTCCCGGCGCCGCACCGGGACGGCGGGGCGTCCGGCAGCCGCATCCTCGCCGAGGGCTGGGGCTGGCGGCACGCGAGCCGCCTGCGGCCCGCCGTGCGGGATCTCTCGCTGGAGATCGAAGCGGGCGAGCGCGTGCTGCTGCTGGGCCCCTCCGGCGCGGGCAAATCGACCCTCCTGCACGCCCTGGCCGGCACCTGGAGCCCCGAGGACGGCGAGGAGCACGGGCTGCTGCGCATCGACGGGCTCGCGCCGCGGGAGGCGCGCGGCCGCACGGGGCTCGTGCTGCAGGACCCCCAGGCGAACACGATCATGCCGCGCATCGGCGACGACGCCGCCTTCGGTCCGGAGAACCTGGGCATGCCGCGCGAGCGCATCTGGGAGGGGGTGGTGCGGGCCCTGGACACGGTGCGGCTGGACTACTCGCCGCGCCGCTCCACCCAGCGCCTGTCCGGCGGCGAGCGGCAGCGGCTCGCGCTGGCCGGCGTGCTGGCCATGACCCCCTCGCTCGTGCTGCTGGACGAGCCGACCGCGAACCTGGACCCGGCCGGGGTCGTGGAGGTGCGCGACGCGGTCGGGCGGCTTTTGGCGGCCACGGGTGCCACCCTCGTGGTCATCGAGCACCGCGTGGACAGCTGGCTGCCGCTCATCGACCGGATCGTCGTGCTGGACCGGGGCGGCGGGCTGCGCGCCCAGGGTGCGCCCGAGGCCGTGCTGCGCGAGGAGGGCGAGCGGCTTCTGGCCGAGGGCGTGTGGGTGCCCGGCGCCCCGGCCCCGGCACCGGTGCGCGGCCGGCCCGGCGCGCCGCTGCTGCAGGCGCGCGGCCTCGGGGTCGGCCGCGACGGCGAGACGGTGCGGGAGGGCCTGGACGTGACGGTGCACGCGGGCGAGGCGCTCATGGTGACCGGGCCGAACGGCGCCGGCAAGACCACGTTCGGGCTCACGCTGGCGGGTCTGCTGCCGCCGATCGCGGGTCGGGTGGAGGCGACGGCGGCCCTTCGGGACGGCTGCGGTCCGGACCCGGCCGGGTGGCGCTCGGAGGAGCTGCTGCGGCGCATCGGCGTGGTCTTCCAGCAGCCGGAGCACCAGTTCGTGGCCCCGACCGTGCGCCGGGAGCTGGAGCTCGGTCCCCGCCGGGCCGGCATGCCCCCGGAGGCGGCCGCGGCCCGGGCGCAGGAGCTGCTGGAGCGGCTGGGGCTGGAGCGTCTGGCCGAGGCCAGCCCCTTCAGCCTCTCCGGCGGCGAACAGCGCCGCCTCTCGGTCGCCACCGCCTTGTCCACCGCCCCCCGCGTGCTCGTGCTGGACGAGCCCACCTTCGGGCAGGACCGGCGCACCTGGCTGGAGCTCGTGCGCCTGCTGAGCGAGCTGCGCGAGCAGGGCACGGCGATCGTCGCGATCACCCACGACGAGGAGCTGGTGCGCGCCGTCGGGGACCGCGAACTGCGCATCGCCCCCGCGGCGCAGGACCCACCCGAGGCGGGCTCGGACGCGCAGGCGGGACCGGACGCCGCCGAACGGCTGGCGGAGGCGAGGCTCGAGCACGATCCGGGGGCGGGGCGCCTGCAGCGGCGCAACCCCCTCGCGGTGCTCGGCGCCGTCATGGCCTACACGAGCATCCTCATCGTCTCGGTCGACCGGCTCAGCGCCGCGATCGCGCTGCTCCTGTCCACCGCGATCATGCTCGGCTGGGGCGTGCGGCCCCGCACGCTGCTGCGGCGGGGCTGGTTCGTGCTGTGCATCGCCCCGCTGTCCGCGATCACCATGCTCCTGTATGCGGATCCGGAGGGCAGCCGGGTGCTCTGGCAGTGGTGGATCCTGCGGATCAGCGAACGCTCCGTCGACATGTCCCTCGCGATCGGGCTGCGGGTGCTCGCGGCCGGGCTGCCGGCGGTGACCCTGCTCATGGACCTGGACGCGACGCGGCTGGCCGATGCGCTCGGCCAGCGCCTGCGCTTCTCGCCGCGGTTCACCCTGGGGGCGCTCGCGGGCGTGCGGCTGCTGGGCGTCTTCGAGGAGGACTGGCGCTCCATGGAGCAGGCCCGCCGGGCGCGGGGCCTGGGGGACGGCGGCCGGCTGCGCCGCTTCGCGGGCATGGCCTTCGGGCTGCTGGTGGTGGCGCTGCGCCGCGGCGGCCGGCTCGCGACGGCCATGGAGGCGCGGGGCCTGGGCCGGCGCGGCCGCAGCTGGGCGCGGCCCTCCACCTTCGACGGCGCGGACCTGCTGTTCCTCCTGATGCTGCCGGCGGCGGCCCTGATCGCGATCGCCGCGGCCCTCGTCAGCGGCGAGTTCCTGCTCTTCGGCCGGTACTGAGGAGCACCGGCGCTGAGTGGCGCCGGTGCCGAGCTGCGGTCGGTTCGACGCGGCAGGAGGTCGCGAGGGGCCCGTCCTCGCCTCGACCGGCCGCCGGGCCGTCCGGCGGACGGCGGGGCCCGCTCCGCACCCCCTGGCGCCGGGCGGTGTTCGGCGGGCCTCGGGGAGCCGGCCGCCTCAGCGCAGCACGACGATGCGCACAGCGGCCATCTGACAGGCGAGCAGCAGCAGGCTCGAACCGAGGCTCGCACCCAGCAGGGGCAGGAGCTCCGCGGCCCCGGCCGCCGCCGGATCCGTCAGAGCGACGGAGTCCAGGGTCAGGGTCCGGCTGAGCAGGGCCTGCGGCACCAGCAGGCCGAAGGGCCGCAGCCGATCGGACAGGATCGTGCCGATCCCCAGCACGCAGCCGAGCAGGCAGAGCGCGAGCGGCGCGGCGAAGGAGCGCATGAGCATCGACAGCAGCGACTGGGCCGCGGCCAGCGGCAGCGCGGCGAGGACCGCGGCGGCCCCGCTCAGCACCAGGCTCGACGGCGGCGGCCCCGTCAGGCCGAGCACGAGGACCCCCGCGGCGATCGTGCCGAGCACCAGGACGGCCTGCATGGCGGCGACGGGCAGCATGATCGCGAACAGCTTGGCCGTCACAAGTCGCAGCGGGGAGCGTGCCGTCAACAGCATCGCCTGCCAGTTCGAGCCCCGGTGCTCCGTGCGCCAGGCGGTCGCGCAGAGCAGCGCGACTCCCATGGCGCAGAAGAACAGTCCGTAGAACAGGGTCGTCTGCGAGGCGAGAGAGGCCCAGTCGCGGCCCAGGGCCTGCGGATTGTTGGCCAGGTTCACCGTTCCGGTGACGATCGCGAGCACGGGCAGGACGAACGCGACGAGCCACGTCGCCGAACGCTTGAGCTTGCGCACTTCCGCGCGGAGCATGCCGATCACCTCTCGAGCCGGTCGAAACGACGGACGGCCAGCGCGAAGGCCGCGGCGGCCAGCAGCAGGAAGCCGGCGACCCGGGGGAGCGCTGGCTCGATGAACACGAGCTCGCCGCCCCGCTGGGCGACGTGGGAGATCGCCGCGTAGGCGCCCCAGGGCAGCAGCAGCAGGGAGAAGACCGGCGGCGTCAGCAGCGAGAACACGGCGAGGAAGGCGCCGAGCATCCCGATCCCCGTGCCGAGCAGCTGGTTCTCGATCCTCGCCGCGAGCCACAGGTGCAGGGCGAGGAAGGCGAGGTCCACGAGCAGCAGCAGGATCGTGTACCCGATCCAGGGCGCCGGATCGAAGGGCACGCGCACCCCGATCGCGAAGCCGGCGGTTGCGACGAGCGCGCTCTGGACCGGCACGGCGAGGGCCAGCAGCAGGGAGAGCACCGCGAGCTTCGCCAGGCACAGCGATCCGGGGGCGACGCCCGCCCCCGCCGCGAGCCCCCAGCCGTTCGCCGCGTGCTCCGGATCGGTCTGCCGGCTCGCCAGCACCGCCACGAGAATCGGCGAGGTCATGGCGGCCATCATCGTGTAGTTCATGAGCAGGACCGCCCACGGGCGCGCCTCCGGGCGCTCGAGCCCCTCCCGAGCGCCGCCCGGCAGGAGCGCCACGCAGCTCAGGGCGACCACCGCGAGCACCATGCCCGCGAGGATCGGCAGCGTGCGCAGCCGCCGCATCTTCCGCACCTCCACGCGCAGCAGGCGCATCATCGCAGCCCCCCGTGGGCGGTGAGGTCCATGAACACGTCCTCCAGACTGCGGCGCATCCGGCGCAGCTCATAGACCGGCACCCCGGCCTCGCTCAGGCGGTGTACGAGTCGCGGGACCTCCTCCCGCGCCACGCCGGCGAAGCGCACGCCGCCCGGGACCGGGCGGGCGTCCGGGTCCAGCGCGAGCGCCCGCTCGGGCTCGGGGGTCTCCAGGAGCAGATCGGGCGCCGAACGGGCGAGCAGCTCCTCTCGGCCGCCCTGGAAGAGCAGGCGGCCGCCGCAGATGATCCCCAGCACGTCCGCGGTCCGCTCCACCTCGTCGAGCATGTGGCTGGACAGCATGACGGTGACCCCCTGCCCCGCCAATTCGAGCAGCAGCGTGCGCATCTCCTCGACGCCGGCCGGGTCCAGGCCGTTGCTCGGCTCGTCCAGCACGAGCAGCTCCGGATCCCTGGCCAGGGCCATCGCGATGCCCAGGCGCTGCTTCATTCCGAGCGAGTAGCCGCGGACGAGCCGGTTCCGATGCTGCTGGAGCCGGACCAGGGCCAGCGCCCGGTCGATCCGCTCCGGCTGCAGGTCCAGCATGTCCTGCACGATCCGCATGTTCTCCGCGCCGGTGAGGTGCCCGTAGCCGGGCGGGCTCTCGATCATCGAGCCGATCGAGGCGAGCAGTCGGGTGCGGGTGGCGGGGGTGAGGGGCCGGCCCAGCAGCTCGATCTCGCCCCGGGTGGGGCGCATGAGGCCGAGCAGCATCTTCATGGTGGTCGACTTGCCCGATCCGTTCGGCCCGAGGAAGCCGTAGACAGCGCCTCTGGGCACGCGCAGCTCCAGATCCTGCACGACGGTTCGCCCCTGGAAGCATTTGCTCAGCCCCCTCGTCTCGATGACCGCGTCCATTTCGCACGTTCTCCTCTCGCCTCTCGTCAGGTTCTGCCGTGCGTTCATGGTGCCCGTCGGCGCCGGCGCCCCGGAAGCCGCCGGGGTCGGGTCTTCACCCGATACCGCGGGTGGAACGGTCCTGCGCTTTCGGCGGAGACCCGCCCTGAGGGGAGGTTCAGCGGGGCGCGGGCCAGGCGGGGTCGCGGGGCAGCATGCCGTGGCGGTGGGCCCAGAGCAGCAGCTGGACGCGATCGCGCACCTGGAGCTTGGCCAGGACGTTACCGAGGTGGGACTTCACCGTCACCTCGGACACGAAGAGCCGTTCGGCGATCTGGCGGTTGTTCAGTCCGGCGACGGCCAGATCGAAGACGGTGCGTTCGCGCCCGGTGAGCCCGTCCAGCTCCGTGGGCGGCGGGGGCGCCGTCTCGCCGATCCGGGCGAGCAGGCGCTTCGCCGTACCGCCCGCGAGGGCCGCGGTGCCCCGGTGGACCGCCCGCACCGCGTCCGCCAGCTGCTCGGCGGTCCCGTCCTTGAGCACGAAGCCGACGGCGCCGGCCCGCAGCATGCGGATGGCGGACTCGTCGCTGTCGTAGCTGGTCAGCCCGAGCACTCGCGTCTCCGGCCGGTGCTTCAGGATCCTGCCGGTCGCCTCGATCCCGTCCACGCCCGGCATGCGCACATCCATGAGCACCACGTCGGGCCGCAGCCGCTCCGCCAGCTCGACCGCTCGTGCGCCGTCCTCCGCGAGCCCCACGACGTGCATGTCCGGCTGCGCGTCGACGATGCGCGAGAAGCCGTCGCGGACCAGTCCCTGATCGTCCACGACGAGGACCGTGATCTTCTCCCGCGTCGTCATCGGAGCACCCGCTCGGCGGGTGCGGGCAGCGGCCAGCGGCTCGTGATACGGAACACCGGGCTCGTCTCGATCTCGACCCGGGCCCCGTAGAGGGCGGCCCGGCGCCGGATCCCGGCCAGACCGCGGCCGCCGGTGGAAGCGGGCGGGCCCTGCTCCTCGCCGAGGGGGTTCTCGAAGGTGACGGCGAGCTCCTCGCGCCCCCACTCCAGGCGCAGGGAGGCGGAGCGGCCGTCGCCGTGGCGCAGCGCATTGCTCAGCGACTCCTGGACGACCCGGTAGACGGCCAGCCCCATGCCCGGCGCCAGCGGCACCGGCTCGCCCAGGATCGTGCTGTGCACCCGCAGGCCCGAGCGTTTGGCCGCCTCGGCCAGCCCGATCGCCTCCGGCACACCGGGCACCGGCCCGGTCAGCTCGTCGTCGTATTCGGCCGCGAGCAGTCCGCGCAGCTCCGCCAGGGCGCCGCGAGCGGATCCGGCGATGCGGGTGAACAGCTCGCGCTCGGAGCACGCCGCTGCGGTCGCTCGGCCGCTCTCGGCCTGCACGATGAGGCCGCTCAGCGTGTGGGCGAGGATGTCGTGCAGATCGTCGCGGATGCGTTCGCGCTCCTCGTGGGCCGCGAGCCGGGCGCGCGTGCGGGCGTCCCGTTCCGTCAGCTCCCGCAGGCGCCGGGCGTCGGAGAGCGTCGCGCGTCTGCCGCGCTCGACCATGCCGAGCGCCCAGGCGGTGACCGAGCCGCTCAGCAGTAGCGCCGCCGGCATGAGCCCCGAAAGCGGATCTCCACCGCCGGCTGTCCCGAGCGGGAACAGCGCGGTCGACGCCGCCAGCGCCGAAAGCGAGACCGCCGCGAGCAGGCCCAGGTGACGTAGGCGTTCGCTGCTGTGGACCGTGACGGTGCAGACCGCCAGCAGACTCAGCAGGTCCCCGGGGAACAGCAGGCTCCCTTCGAGCAGGAGGTGGACGGCGCTGACCGTCAGGCAGACGCCCGCGAACCCCCACGGCAGGCTGCGTCGCAGGGCGAGCGAGGGGGTCATCGCGGCCGACCAGAACCACTCGGGCCGGTCCGTCGTGCCCAGCCAGAGGCACAGGACCGTCAGGAGCGATGCGAGCACGAGGTCCGTGCGCCTCGGCGGGACGGAGCGGGGCGGCATGCGCGACAGTGTAACCCCGAGGGGCCGTGGGCCCGAGGGGCCTGAGCGCTCGGCCAGGCGGCCCGCGGTAGAGTTTCGCGGCGGCGCGCCGGCGTCGCCGGAGCAACGGAAGGAGCACCCCATGACCGTGGACCTCGCCAAGACGCAGCCGGGCAGCTACCGGGCCCTGGTCGCCCTCACGGAGCAGGCTGAGCAGTCCCTCGAGCAGGCCGGGCTCGACGCGAAGCTGCGAGAGCTGATCGCCGTGCGCACCTCCCAGATCAACGGCTGCGCCTTCTGCCTGCGCGTGCACACCCGAGCCGCGATCGAGGCGGGGGAGACCGCCGACCGTCTGGCCGTGCTGCCCGGCTGGTGGGAGTCGCAGTACTTCGACGCCCGGGAGCAGGCCGCCCTCGCGCTGACGGAGAAGACCGCCACGCCCTCCCTCCCCGCCCGGCACACGGTGGAGGACGGCGCGCTGGACGAGGCGCAGACCGCCGCGGTGCTCTGGTACGCGACCGTCATGAACGCCTGGAACCGCATGGTCCTGAGCAGCGGCTACCCGGTCGCGCCCTGAGCGGAGCCGACGGCGAGGGGACCGGGGACGCTCCGGTCCCCTTCCTCCTGCTGATCGACGGCCGCTCCGGCGCGGGCAAGACCACCCTGGCCCGGCGCATCGCCGAGCGCAGCGGCGCGAGCCTCGTGCACATGGACGATCTCTACGAGGGCTGGTCGGGGCTGGAGCAGGGCAGCCGCTACGCGCACGAGCGCATCCTGCTGCCGCTGCACGAGGGGCGGCGCGCCGTGTGGCGGCGCTGGGACTGGGCGGCGGGCCGCCGGGAGGAGCGCGAGTCGCGCATCGAGCCGGGCACCCCCCTCGTGTTGGAGGGCTGCGGGGCGCTCAGCCGGGCGAACCGGGCGCTCGCGGACCGCGCGATCTGGCTGGAGGCGCCCGCGGGCCTTCGCCGCGAGCGCGCCGCGCGCCGCGACGGGGACGACGCCTGGTGGGAGGGCTGGCGTGCGCAGGAGGACCGCTTCTACGCCCGGGAGGGCTCGCGCGCGCTGGCCGACGAGATCCGCTCGACGGTCTGAGCCGCAGCCCCTCCGGGTCCCGCAGGCCCCGCTTCCGGTCTTTCCGTCCCCCCTCCCCGCGTGCATGCTCGCCCGAAACGTGCGGTGCTCCCGCACGTTTCGGGCGGGCTCGCACGTTTCGAGGGGCGGCGGACTACGTGCGGCTCCGGTCGGGCGGGGCGACGGGGAGGCAGACCTCGGTCAGGTACTCCTCCGGGTTCTGCGTCTGCATCGGGCCGCGCAGGTAGCGGTTGTACATCGGTCCGGCCAGTTCGAGCCCCTCCTCGGACAGGTACTGCGCCAGGGCGCCGAAGGGTTCGCCGAGCCTCGCGTAGTCTCCGCGGTGGACGAGCACCGCGACGTGTCGGGCGGGCAGTTCGTGGACGACGAGCGGGGCCTGCACCGCAGCGTCGGCGGGCGCAGGCTCCCACAGCTCGACGTCGATGTCGCTCTCCCGGAACTCCTGGTCGTGGTAGAGGGTGCCGCAGGGGCCGTCGCTCGGCGTGATGCCCTGCCGCTCCAGTTCGGCGGCGAACTGCCTCCAGGCGGCGCCTTCTTCGGCGTAGCCGTCGATCGTGCGGCGCAGCGAGACGATCCGCTGCGCGGGGTGGGTGGTGAGGGTGATGTCGGTCATGAGATTCCTCCTGGTGGATGCGATGAGTCGGTCGAGCTCGGCGATGCGGAGGCGGGCGGCCTCGGCGTCGGCGAGCAGCTGGTCGCGGTGCACCTTCAGCGCGCGAGCCAGCGATTCCGGGTCGTCGCGCAGCGGCAGCAGCGCGGCGATGGCGGAGAGGGTGCATCCGACGTCGCGGAGCCGGCGGATCAGCGTCGCCTCCTCCACCTGGCCGGCCTCGTAGAGGCGGTACCGGCTGGCCTGGTCCGTGGCAGCGGGCCGCAGCAGCCCCTGCGCGTCGTAGTAGCGCAGCATCCGCACGGACAGGCGGGTGAGGGTGGAGAATTCCCCGATGCGGAGCAGTCGTTTCTCGGCCATGCCCCCATGCTGCGGCCTGACACCCTGTCAGGGTCAAGCGGGCGGAGGGGCTCGGGGAGGGAGCCAGTCCGCTTGTGCTCAGTACCAGAGGTCGAGGGTGACCTTGTAGCGGTCGCCGATCTGCCGGTCGAGTTCGTTGAGGAGGGCGACGGCTTCGCGGTCGAACCAGCGGCGGTTTTCTTCACCGCCGAGGCTCCATTCTTCGATGCTCGCATGCTCGGCGAAGAACCGGCACCACTCGCGGAGCCGCTGCTTGAGCTCCGGGGTGATGAGGGTGTCCCAGTCGGGCTGTTCCCGCCAGAGCATGTCGGACAGCGGCCACATGATGCCGTGGTCCACGCTCATCTTGAGCTCGATGCGTCCATCCGGTGCGTACGTCGGTTCCATAGTGGCTCGCCTACTTGCAGTGCGGGGTGTTCGAGGTCGGGATCGAGGTGATGACATGCTTGTTGTTCTCGGAGACGATGACGGAAGGGTTCATGGTGTCCACCACGTTCCCCTGGCTGTCTCGAATTTGAACGGGGGTGCTGTAGCAGACCTTCTGGCCCGGGATGCGTTGCGGCATGTTGTACGAAGGGTTCGGTGCGGCGAGGGCCTGTGAGGTCGCGAACCACATGAAGTCGTCCCAGAGGACGAAGGGTCCGAAGACAGCTGGGTGCTTGTTTATGAAGTACTGCCAATCCTTCTCATGGTTTTTGCGTATGTGAATATACCCTGTCTTTTCTGTGCCGCATTTGAGATCTATGATGCCGAGTGAGATTCCTCTGCCGCTTCCGGATGCGACGGAGTCGATGACGTGACTTTGTTGCCCTATGTTGCATAGCCCGATGGAGATGGG
>JAUNLB010000212.1 GCA_030532485.1 Pseudoclavibacter sp. | reverse complement strand
CCCGGGGCCGGGGCGCGGACTGGGGCGCGCCAGAAGAACCGAACTGGAACGACCCCACCATCCGAACCACCTACCTACGCACCTACGACCCCCTCGGCAACCCCAGACCCGAACACACACCCCCACCCCCACCGAAACCGGACCCCGAACCCGACCCGGAACCGAAACCCGACCCCGAACTCGACGAACCACCCTTCTAGCATCGCGGTGAAGGGGTCCAACAGAGATGCGCTGTGCGCTGAAGACGTGACCGACACGAACCGTGATCGGCACCCGGCAACCGTTCCCCGCGCGACACCACCTCCCCGACACCTGTGCCTCGTCACCGGCGGACAACGGGGCGAACATCGACCGGGCCGGTTCAGGCGAGAACGGGCTCCAGCGCTCGGAACGCCGAGTCGTGGAGCACGATGGGCTCGTGCCGCCCGTCCTCTCGCAGGCCCCGGATCCGCAGCAGGACGACCGTGTGATCACCGGCCGGCACCTCGTCGTGCACCGTCGTGAGGAGCACGAGCGGCGACTCCGCCAGCAGCAGCGCCTCCCGCCCGGCCTGGACGGTCCGCACCTCCCGAAAGCGGCGGGCACGGTCCCGGCTGGCGATCTGCCGAGCGAGCGGCCCCTGGTCCGCGGCCAGGACGGAGACGCCGATCTCCTCGGCCTCGCGCAGGCGCGGCCAGGTCGCCGAACAGTTCTGCACCGAGACGAGCACGAGCGGCGGCGTGAAGGAGACCCCGACCGTGAAGGAACTGGCGACCAGTCCGTCCGGCTCCCCCTCCCTCATCGTTGCGAGCACGACGACCCCGCTGGGGAATCGGGAGAGGGCGGAGCGGATCTCGGCCGGGTCGGCGGTCGTCGCGTCGAGCATCATCGGTCTCCTCGAGCTCGTGTCGTGTCCATGATCGGGCGGGGCAAGCGGTCGACCCGCCCCCAGGAGCCAGCATGCGGGTGCGGCGCGTATGCCGCCAGCTTCCTTACGCCCCGTTTCGACGCGCGACGCCGCGTTGCGGGCGACGGGCCCCGGCGCTCACTCCAGGGGCGCGTGGTGGTCGAAATCGCTCGTACCGGCACGCCAGTAGCCGTGCACCCCCAGAGTCAGCCCCTCCCTGCCCTGCGAGACGACGAGGTCCCGCAGCCGCCGCATGCAGCCCGCCTCCCCCGCCGCCCAGAGCAGCAGGTCCTCGCCCTCCGGCAGCCCGGCAAGAAGCTGCGCGGCCAGCTCGGCCGGGGCCGAGGAGCCGCCCCGCTCGAAGTCGGCCCCGAGCGGCAGCCACCGCGTCTCCAGATCGGCTGCCGTCGTCAGCTCGACCGCGTCGGCCTCCTCCACGCAGACGACGACCGCGTGCACGGGCACGCCCGCCGGGAGGAGCGCGAGCCAGCGCCGCAGCGCCGGCAACCCCGTCAGGTCCGCGATCAACGCATAGCGCTCGAAGACGCGCTCGGGCACGAGCGATCCGCGGGGACCGAGGGTGACCAGCCGCTGGCCCACCCCGGCCGTCTCGGTCATGCGGCCGAGCGGCCCGCCCGCATGCCGCATGACCTCCAGCACGATCCCGCCGTCCGGATGCACATCGCAGATCGACATGTCCCGCATGGTCAGCTCGGCGCGGTTCACGATCCGGCCGCGCTCGTCCCGTTCGGGCAGCACGACTCGGCCGGACTCGTCGGGAACGAGCAGCTTGCAGTGGTCGTCCGGCCCGGGGCTGTGCAGCGGTGGCCCCTCCTCCGGCTGCAGCACCAGACGCCGCATGCGCGCACCACGGTCCTCGATCCTCCGGATCCGCCAGCCGCGGACGGCGGGCTCGTGCATCTCTCTGCGGAATCCGGCGGGTGCCGCCATGCGAATCCTCCTGAACCGTCGGTGAAGAGCTACTTAGGCAAGCCTAAACCACAAGCCGCGACAGATAGGCGGCGGCGAGCTCGACCGAGCCCGGAGAACCGCCCAGATCAGACCTTCACTCACGACTCTCGGGAATCTCGCGCAGGCGTCATGAGCCTGATACCGTGCACGTGCGGATCATTCGCATCTGCCGCACCGAGGCGGCGAGGGAGGGCGGGTCTGCAGGCCGTCGCGGCCGACGATCGAGCCGAGATGCAATTCCACACGAACATGAACCGGGGGCATCGATGAGTACGCAGCAACCGTCGGAATCTCACACGGGGGCATCCGGCTCCGGGGACGGGGGCGACACGCGCTCCCCGTCCGGGCCGCAGCAGGCAGGAGCGGAGCAGGCGCAGAGGCCGGAACCGGGACCGCCCACGCCCTCCGGCTGGTCCGTCCCGGAGCA
>JAUNLB010000211.1 GCA_030532485.1 Pseudoclavibacter sp. | reverse complement strand
AACGCCGTCAACTCCGGACCCAACAACCCCGCCAACCACCGGGCGGCTTCCGCCAACGTCTCAGCCGGAGACGTGGTGCCCAGGGCCTCCGGAGTGCCGGACGTGCCACGCGAGCAACGCGCCCGCTTCGTCGTCGCCATGACCGATCACCCCGATCCCCAACACACGTGAAACACATCACTTCGAGAAGCACCGGACACGCATCGTCCAGTCGACTTCTCGTCTTCCTGACCCTCCGGGAGCCTATACTTCCCCGACACTCCCGAAAGGACACCACCAGCATATCCCGAACGGTACGACACCACAAGCCCACGAGAAGGTTTTCTGCTGGGTGTTTCCTGAGCGCCCGACGCGCAGACTCGCCCGGAACGACGGGCGACACGCACCCTGTAAGAACCATCGGGACAGACTCCGAACCGGGAAGGCGAAAAGACACAGAGAGGGTCCAGGTGAATCCTACCGGGGGCCTGCGACATCCGAGGTGGGAATCGGGTGATCCGTCATTTTTTGCGAATCAGAAGCTCGATTTTCGGATACGACACTCGGAACAGCGCGCATTCCAGGCGGAGTCGGGGGCGAGCGGAGGCGCGCCGGCCGCTCGCACCGGACGTCCGGGAGCTGTGGCTGGAGGCGCCGGGCGTCGGGTCCTTCGCACCCGGACAGTTCGCCCGCCTCGAAGCGGCCGAGACCGTCTGGCGGGACTACTCCATCGTCGCGATCCGCGACTGTCTGCTGCGCCTGCTCGTCAGCACGCGCACGGGCGGTGCGGGGTCCAGGTTCGTCGCTCCCGCCGAAGCGGGGGATCCCGTGACGGTGGAGTTCCCGCTCGGACGGTTCACGGCCCCGCCGTCCGGGCGCCGCCGCGTGTTCGTGGCGACCGGGACGGGGCTCGCCCCCTTCCTGGCCATGATGGACCCCGCTCGCGGCACTCGCGACGAGCTGGTGTTCGGCTGCCGCTTCGCGGCCGACGACCTCACTTCGCTGCTGGACGACCCGCTGCCGCCGGTCACCCGCTGCTCACGGGCGAGGCGGCGGCCGGCGCCCGCCGGAGCAGGGTCACCGAGGCGCTGGTCGAGCTCGACTCCGACCCGGCGCAGACGGAGTTCTACCTGCGCGGTTCGGGCGCGATGGTCGCCGACGCTTCCCGCCTGCTGGCGCGCCGCGGCGCCCGTTTCGTCTTCACCGAGCCCTACTGATCCCTCTCCGTCTCCACCGAGCCCTGCCGGGTCGGCGGCGCCGGAGAGTGGAGCCCGGCGTCGGCCGCCGCCCGCTCGATCGCGGCCGCGACCGCGAGGTCCTGCCAGGACATGCCGACCGACTTGAACACGCGCGGCCGCTCGTCGAGCTCCACGGTGCCGCGCACGAGCTCGGACAGGGTCCTCAGCCGCTCCGGGCGGAGCGTCCCCTCGGCGATCGCGAGGACCACGTCGCCCGCCTCCCGCAGGGCCGCCGAACGGGCCTCGACGACCACGAGCGAACGGGCCAGCAGGGCGGCGTCCAGCTCGCGCCGATCCGGCTCGTGCGAGCCGACCGCGCAGACCGCCGTGCGCGGGGCGACCAGCCCGGAGCCCAGGATCGGCTCGGCCGCGCTCGTCGCACACACGACGAGCTCGGCCGAGGACAGGGCCTGCCGCGCCTGCGCCCCGCCCGCCTGGACGAGGCGCACGGACAGCCCCGCCGCCTCGGCCCGATCGGCGAGCACGGCCGCCCGGTCCGGGTCGCGGCCGGCGACCGTCACCCGCTCCAGCGGCCGGATCGCCGCGATCGCGCGGATGTGGCCGAGCGCCTGGGGGCCGGTGCCGAAGACGAAGAGGCTCGAGGCGTCCGGCTCGGCCAGCCGGTCCAGCGCGACGGCCGAGACGGCCGGGGTGCGCAGCGTCGTCAGCGCCGTGCCGTCCAGCAGCAATCGAGGCGAGAGGGTCCGGGCGTCCAGCAGCAGGTAGAGCGCCTGGATGCGCGGCAGTCCCAGCCGCGGATTGTCCGGTGCGACGGAGGCGATCTTGACCCCGGCGCGCTCGCCCGCCTCGCTGGGCATGAGCAGCAGATGCCCGTGGCGCAGACCCGTCACGCCGCGCGGCGGATCCGTCTCGGGGTCCAGCGGCCCGCGCAGCGCCTCGGCGATCGCCCGGGCGGCCCCGGCCGGATCCAGCAGTCCGGCCATCTCCTCCGCCCCGATCGTCCGTATTCCCGCCATGGTGACTCCTGATCCCTCGCCGCGCCGGTCATCGAGATATTCCGGCATTCATGGAGCTCCCAAGTTTTTCATACCCGCTTGCTACGCTCGATGGGAATCGGTGCGGATCGTGTTACGACGAACATCGTGTATGAC
>JAUNLB010000210.1:899-2365 GCA_030532485.1 Pseudoclavibacter sp. | reverse complement strand
GGCGAGCTGAGGCAGCCGGCGAGGCGCCGCTCCGGGGGAGCGCGTACACTGGTGCCGCCATGGATGACGACACCCTCGACGACTACGAACGGGATCTCGAGCTCGCCCTGTTCCGCGAGTACCGCGACGTGGTCGGCCAGTTCCGCTACGTGGTGGAGACCGAGCGGCGCTTCTACCTCGCGAACTCGGTCGAGCTGCACCGGCGCGACGCCGAGCACGACTTCTACTTCGAGATCGAGCTGAACGACGTGTGGGTCTGGGACATCTACCGCTCGCACCGCTTCGTCAAGCAGGTGCGGGTCCTCACCTTCAAGGACGTCAACATCGAGGAGCTCGCGGCCAAGGACCTGGAGCTGCCCAAGGAGCTCGCGATCGGCGAGTAGCCGGACCCGTCCCGTGCCGCGGCGCCCCGCTCTGCTCGCGCCGCCGGGCCTCTCGCGGGCGTCCGGTCGGCGTTCAGCGGCCCAGGGAGCCGTGCAGCATCCGCATGATCTCCCGCTGGTAGGGGGCGACCACCTCGCCGGAGACGCGGCAGTCGAGCAGCAGCGTGCCCTCGGCGCCCCGCCGGGTCCACTCGCGCAGCGCCGCGAGGTCCGCCAGGCTCCGCACCACGACCCCCTCGGCCCCCAGGCCCCGGCCGATCGCGGCGAAGTCCGCCTCGGGGATCAGCATGGGCTCCTGCTCGACCCCGATCGAGCCGTACTGGGTCACCTCGGCGGTGTAGGCGCCGTCGTTGTAGACCACCACCACGGCGCTGCGGGCCGTGCGCACGAGCGAGTCCAGGTCCGCCAGCCCCATGAGCCCGCCCCCGTCGCCGGTGATCATCACGAGCGTGCGGTCCGGGGCGGCGACCGCGGCCCCGGGGGCGCTGGCGAAGCCGAGCCCGATGGACTGGTAGGCGGTGCCGACGAGCAGGAGGCGGTCCGGGCCGGGGACGCGCAGGTGCATGTTCCCCCAGCCGATGAAGTGGCCGCCGTCGAAGACGACGAGCCGATCCTCCGGCAGCAGCCGGTCCAGTTCCCGGGTGAGGCTGCGCGGGTCGAGCCGGCCGTCGGCGGCCAGGGGCTCGCCCGGCTCCCGGTCGAAGCCGGCGTCGTGGACCTCCGCCGGGTCCAGGCCGGGCCAGGCGGGGGAGCGGCGGCCCGCGGCGCGCAGGCGCTCGAGGAGTCCGAGCGCGGCCAGTCGCGCGTCGCCGCGGACGAAGTCGACGACGGCCGGGTGGGTGGCCCGCTCGGCGATGTCGATCTGGATCAGCCGGGCGGCCGGGTCGAAGGTTTCGCCGAAGGACATCGTGAACTGGTTCAGGCCCGCTCCGACGGCCAGCACCACGTCCGCCCTGCGGGCGAGGTCGGCGCTCCGTTCGGAGGCGAAGCCGCCCAGCACTCCCAGGTCCAGCTCGCGTCCCGCGAAGGTGCCGCGGGCCGGCGCGCTGCTCGCGCTGAGCGCGCCGAGCCCGTCGGCCAGGG
>JAUNLB010000210.1:0-889 GCA_030532485.1 Pseudoclavibacter sp. | reverse complement strand
GCTCCTCTGTCGCGCGGGCCGCGCCCCGACCGGCCAGCACGAGGGGCCGCTCGGCTCCGAGCAGCGCGTCCGCCGCGGCCTGCAGGGCCTGCGCATCGGGGACGATCGCTTCGGGCTCCAGCCCTGCGGGCTGCTCCAGGGCCTCCTCCGCGGCCGGCCGGGTGGGCAGATCGTAGGGCAGGGCGAGCACGACCGGGCGCCTGTCGTGCAGCGCCGCCCGCAGCGCCGCGATCGCGGTCGCCCCGGGGGTGCGCTCGTCCACGAGGAAGGTCTCCACCCCCACGGCCCGGGCCAGGGCCGCCTGGTCCACGTCCCAGGGGCGAGGGCCCGCGCTGGGGGCGTCGCCGACGATCACGAGCATCGGGATGCGGGCCTGCGCTGCCTCGGCCAGAGGGGTGAGCATATTCGTGAAGCCGGCGCCGTAGGTGGTGGTGGCCACCGCGACGCGCCGACAGACGCGGTGGTAGGCGTCGGCGCTCGCGACGGTCGCGGCCTCGTGCCGCACGGCGGTGTAGCGCACGCCGGACAGGCGCATCATCGCGTCGATGAGGAAGGCGTTCCCGTTGCCCATGAGACCGAACACTTCGGTCACGTGCGGGGCGAGGGCGGCGGCGATGCGTTCGGCGACGGTCGTCACGGGGGAGCCTTTCGAGGGTCGGCTGGCGGGGCGGATGCCGTATCTGACTCGGACCCTCGGCGGCCTGATCGTCCCTTTTTCGGACGACGGCGTCATCGTCGCAGCGACGCCGGACGGCTGGAAGTATAGCGAGCGGCGGCATGGCGCGGGCGCCGCCACGGGCTCAGAGGCCGGGCTCCCGCGCACCGGCTCCCGTCCGCTCGGGCAGCGGCCTCCAGCGGTCCGGGCCGGGGTCCAGGCCGCCGTCGGCGG
>JAUNLB010000026.1 GCA_030532485.1 Pseudoclavibacter sp. | reverse complement strand
GTCGAAGCGGACGAAGCGCGCAGAGTTCGAGATGCGGGAGGCGCCGCTGATCGGCGGCGTCAAGGTCCCCCGCGGCGACGGCACCACCCGCATCCGGCTGCGCCGCGGCGCCTCGATCTCGGACTTCGCCGAGAAGATCGACGCGAGCCCCGGCGACCTGGTCACCGTCCTGTTCCACCTGGGCGAGATGGCGACGGCCACCGAGTCGCTCGACGAGGCCACCTTCGAGGTGCTCGGCGCCGAGCTGGGCTACAAGATCGACATCGTGAGCCCCGAGGACGAGGACCGGGAACTGCTGGAGACCTTCGACATCGATCTCGACCAGGAGCTCCAGGACGAGGACGACGACGTGCTGGAGGCGCGTCCGCCGGTGGTCACCGTGATGGGTCACGTGGACCACGGAAAGACCCGTCTGCTGGACGCGATCCGGAACGCCAACGTGGTCGAGGGCGAGGCCGGCGGCATCACCCAGCACATCGGCGCCTACCAGGTGTGGGGCGAGCACGACGGCGTCCGCCGTGCGATCACCTTCATCGACACGCCGGGCCACGAGGCCTTCACGGCCATGCGCGCCCGCGGTGCCAACGTGACGGACATCGCGATCCTGGTGGTCGCGGCCGACGACGGCATCATGCCCCAGACGATCGAGGCGCTCAACCACGCCCAGGCGGCCGGCGTCCCGGTCGTGGTGGCGGTGAACAAGATCGACAAGCCCGAGGCGAACCCCGACCGGGTCCGCTCGCAGCTGACCGAATACGATCTGATCGCGGAGGAGTACGGCGGCGACACCATGTTCGTCGACGTCTCCGCCCGGCAGGGGACCGGCATCTCCGAGCTCATCGACGCGGTACTGCTCACGGCCGACGCGGCGCTGGACCTGCGCGCCAATCCCGATAAGGACGCCCGCGGCATCGCGATCGAGGCGAAGCTGGACAAGGGCCGCGGCGCCGTGGCGACCGTGCTCATCCAGTCCGGCACGCTCCGGGTCGGCGACCCGATCGTGGCGGGCACCGCCTACGGGCGGGTCCGCGCGATGCTGGACGAGAACGGCCGTCCGGTCGAGGAGGCCGGCCCGTCCCGTCCCGTCCAGGTGCAGGGCCTGTCGAGCGTGCCCAGCGCGGGCGACACCTTCATCGTCACCGAGGAGGACCGCACCGCCAGGCAGATCGCCGAGAAGCGCGAGGCCGTCGAGCGCAACGCGCAACTGGCCCGCAGCCGCAAGCGCATCAGCCTGGAGGACTTCACCAGGGCGCTGGAGGAGGGCAAGGTCGAGTCGCTCAACCTCATCATCAAGGGCGACGTCTCGGGCGCCGTGGAGGCGCTGGAGGAGTCGCTGCTGAAGATCGAGGTCGACGACTCGGTGCAGCTGCGGATCATCCACCGCGGGGTCGGCGCGATCACCGAGTCGGACGTCAACCTCGCGACGGTGGACGACGCGATCATCATCGGCTTCAACGTCCGTCCGGACACGAAGGCCCGTGAGCGCGCCGCTCGGGAGGGCGTGGACATCCGCTTCTACTCGGTCATCTACAACGCGCTCGAGGACATCGAGCAGTCCCTGCGGGGCATGCTCAAGCCCGAGTACGAGGAGGTCCAGTCCGGTGTCGCCGAGATCCTGGAGGTGTTCCGCTCCTCCAAGTTCGGCAACATCGCCGGCTGCATGGTCCGCTCCGGCACGATCACGCGCAACGCCAAGGCGCGGGTCATCCGCGAGGGCGTCGTGATCGCCGACGGGCTGGCCATCGAGTCGCTGCGGCGCTTCAAGGACGATGTGACCGAGGTCCGCACGGACTTCGAGTGCGGCATCGGCCTGGGCAAGTACAACGACATCCGGATCGGTGACGAGATCGAGACGGTCGAGCTCGTCGAGAAGCCGCGGGCCTGACGCGGACGGGCGACTCCACGCGGGCGGGGCCCGGGGCGCTGGCCCCGGGCCCCGCCCGCCGCGGCGCACGAGGAACCGCGAGGCACCAGGAACAGAGAGAGGACACGAGATGGTCGACAGCGCACGCGCGGCCCGCATGGCGGACCGCATCAAGGTCATCGTCGCGACGACCCTGGACCGGGGGGTCAAGGATCCGCGGCTCGGTTTCGTCACGATCACGGATGTGCGGGTGACCGGCGATCTGCAGCACGCGACCGTGTTCTACACCGTCTACGGGGACGAGCGGGCGCTGGCGGAGACGGCGGCGGCGCTGCGCTCGGCGACGGGCATGCTGCGCAGCGAGGTGGGCAGGAACCTCAAGGTGCGGCTGACGCCCTCGCTGGAGTTCGTGCACGACGCGCTGCCCGAGAGCGCGAACCAGATGGAGCAGCTGCTGGAGACCGCCAGGCGCCGGGACGAGCAGCTGGCCGACCAGGCCAGGCACGCGCAGTACGCGGGGGACCCGGACCCGTATCTTGCGCCGCGTGAGCGGGACGGCGACGAGGCGGGGACGGCCGGGGCCTGAGATCGGGGGCCGCGCCTCAGCCCTCGCCGGGCAGCGCGAGCTCGCCCTGCGCGGTGACGCTCAGGAGCGCATCGGCGGCGAGCGTGTCCAGCGCGCGGTCGAAGCGTTCGGCGTCGGCCGCCTCGTCGCGCACGGCGGCGGCGCGGGCCTCGGCCACCGGCACGGGGGCGTCGCGGGCGCGCAGCACGGCCAGCACGCGGCCGCGCATCTCCCGGTCGCTGCCGGCGAAGCGGGGCTGCCTGCGGCGCGCGGGCCGCGCCTGGGGTCGGGGTCTTCCGGCGGCCAGCCAGGCGCAGGCGTCGGCGACGGGGCAGCGTCCGCACTCGGGGGAGGCGGCCGTGCACACGAGGGCGCCGAGCTCCATGGCGGCCGCGTTCCATCGCGCCGTGCGGGCGACGGCGTCCGGGTCCTCCGGTGCGGGCTCGGGGACCGCCTCGCGGGCGGCGCGACGGTCCCGCCGCTCGTTCGGCGGCCAGGCCTCGGCGTCGCCGTGGAAGAGCCGGGCGAGCACGCGGCGCACATTCGTGTCCACCACGGCCGTGGGCCGCCCGAAGGCGAAGCAGGCAACGGCCGCGGCCGTGTAGGGGCCGATGCCCGGCAGCGCCCGCAGCTCGGCCTCCTCGGCGGGGACCCGCCCGCCGTGCTCGTCCCGGATCGCGACGGCGCAGCGGCGCAGCCACAGGGCCCGCCGCGGATAGCCGAGCCGGTCCCAGGCGCGCAGCACCTCCGCCTCCCCGGCCGCGGCCAGCGAGGCGGGATCCGGCCAGCGCTCCAGGAAGGCCCGCCAGCGGGGCAGCACGCGGGCGACCTGGGTCTGCTGGAGCATGAACTCGCTCACGAGCACGCCCCAGGGGGAGCAGGCGGGATCGCGCCAGGGCAGGGGCCTGGCGTGCTCGTCGAACCAGGCGAGCACCCGGTCGACGGCCCCGCTCGGCCCCGCGCTCACCGGGCGCCCCCTCGGAGCGGACCGGACCGTTCCTCGTCGCGGCGCAGCAGCGCGGTCCGGCGCAGGAGCACGGCCTCGCCGTCCGGTCGGCCGCGCCGTTCCGCCCGGGCGACGAGTTCGTTCAGCACCTCGTTGACCGGCACGGGCACGCGCAGGCGCCGGCCGAGGCGCACGATCGCCCCGTTCAGCTCGCCGTTCTCGGTGGGTGCGCCCCGACGGATCGACTGGAGGGTGGAAGCGTAGTTGGGGACGGGGCCGAAGGAGCGGCACAGCTCGCGGGCGACGAGCTCCGCCCGGTGGACGCGACCGCGCTCCAGCAGGAACAGCCCGCGCCGACCGATCGGGCCGAGCGGTTCGGGGCGCACGCCCGCGGCGCGGGCGAGCAGCAGGGTCTCCCGCATGGCCAGGGCCAGCAGCCGGCGCAGCGCGGCCCGCTCCCCGGTCTGCTGGACGCTCAGCCCGGTCGCCGCGGGGATCGCGTTGACCTGGTTGACCAGCAGCTTCGTCCACTGGGCGCCGGGGAAGTTCGCCACCGCGCGGCACGGCACGGCCGAACCGAGCAGCCCGGCCGCCCGGTCCGCGTCCGCCCCGGCGCGGCCTGCGCCCGAACCGAGCACGAGCTCGCCGGGCGAGGTCAGCTCGATGCGGCCGGGCTCCAGCTTCGTCGCCGCGAACAGCGCCAGCCCGCCGAGGACGCGCGCATCGGGGCCGAGGGCGGCGCGGGCCGCCTCCAGACCGCGCAGGCCGTTCTGGACGACGACCACGGTCGCGCCCCGCAGCGCCGCCGCATTGGCGCGCAGGGCGGCCTCCGCGTCGAAGGCCTTGGTGGCGCACACGGCCAGATCGACGGGACCCGGCAGGAGCTCGTCCGCCGCCAGGCGGTGCACCTGCTCCCGTCCGGCGGCCAGCAGGCGCAGGCCCTCGGCCCGCACGGCCCGCACGCTCCGCGGCCGGGCCGCCAGCAGCACCTCGTGTCCCGCGGCGGCCAGTCCGGCCGCGAGCACGCCGCCCACGCCGCCCGGGCCGATCACGCCGATGCGCCTGCGCTGCTCCTCGCCCTCCACGGGGAACGATTCTCCCATCACCGCCCGGAGTCCCGCGTCCGCCCGGGTCCGACTCGCGGCGGATGGCTAGAATGAGCCGGCCATGACGACTCCCGACTCCGCGCCGAACGGCCTGCTGCTGCTCGACAAGCCGCAGGGGCCGAGCAGCCACGAGCTGGTGGCCGGGACGAGGAAGGCGCTCGGCACCCGTCGGGTCGGCCACGCGGGCACGCTGGATCCCATGGCGACCGGGCTCATGGTCCTGGGCGCGGGCCCCGCAACCCGGCTGCTCGGCTACGTGACGGGAGCGGACAAGGACTACGAGGCGACCGTGCGGCTCGGCGTGTCGACCTCGACGGAGGACGCCGAGGGCCGAATCGTGGCCGCGGCCCCGCCCGGCGCGGTGGCGGCCGCGGACCGGGACCGGGTGCTGGCGGGGATGCGCCGGCTCACGGGCCGGATCATGCAGGTGCCGAGCGCCGTGAGCGCCATCCGGGTGGACGGGGTGCGCGCGTACCGGCGGGTGCGGGACGGCGAGGAGGTCCGCCTCGAGGCCAGGCCGGTCGAGATCGCCGCCTTCGAGCTGCTGGGCATGCGCGAGGCGAGCGCGCCGGAGGGGCCGGTGCGGGACCTGGAGGTGCGGGTGCGGTGCTCCTCCGGCACCTACATCAGGGCGCTGGCCCGGGACCTGGGGGCGTGGCTGGGCACGGGCGCGCATCTGACCCGGCTGCGGCGCACGCGGGTGGGGCCGTTCGAGCTCGCGGACGCCGCGCGGCTCGACGACGGCCCCGAGCTCCTGCGAGGGCGCATCCTCTCGCCCGCCGACGCGGCTGCGGCGCTGTTCCCGGTGATCCGGGCCGACGACGTCGAGGCGCTCGCGCTGCGCCAGGGCCGTCGGCCCCGCCTGCGCCCGCCCGCCCGGGGGGACCGGGCGCAGCCGCCGGACCGGGCCGCGGTCCTGGACGGCGACGGGCGGCTCGTGGGGCTCGTGGAGCTGGGGGAGCGGGGCGCCGACGGGAGCGCGCCGGCCAGGCCCCTGTTCAACATGCCGGTCCCGGCGCCGGGGCGGGTCGAGTCGTGATCGAGTGGCTGTCCTGGCTGCATGCGGGCCTCGCCGCGGCCGCCGGCTGCCTGTGTCTGATCGCGGGGATCGCGGGGCGCAAGCCCGGCGACGTCACCTCCGGATCGCTCGCGGCGGTGGAGCTGCTGCTGCTGGTCCAGCTGGCCTGCGCGATCGTCGCGCCCCTCGCCGGCGCCCCGCCGCGGGGCGACGCGGTGGAGTTCTGGATGTACCTCGTGACCGCGATCCTGGTTCCGCCCGCGGCGGTGTTCTGGGGGCTCGTGGAACGCAGCAGGTGGTCGACCCTCGTCCTGTCCGCCGCGGCCTTCACGGTGAGCGTCATGGTCGTGCGCATGCAGCAGATCTGGTCGGGTACGGGCCCCTACCTGGGCGGCTGAGGGCGCGGCGGCGCGCGGGCCGCGCGCGGATGGGATACTGGTGTGCCTATGGCGCAGACAGTGCACGATCCGGCCCGCACCGGACGACCCGGCGGCCCGGCCGGCCCCGGGCGCCTGCTCGTGGTCGTCTACGCCGTGCTGGCCCTCGCCGCCACCGGCCGTTCCGCACTGCAGCTGGCGACCCGCTTCGAGCAGGCGCCTCTGGCCTACCTCCTCTCGGCCCTCGCGGCCGCCGTCTACATCGTGGCGACCGTCGCGCTCGCCGGCCGCGGTCCGCGGGCCAGGGCGGTGGCCTGGGCCGCCGTGCTCTTCGAGCTGTTCGGCGTGCTCGCGGTCGGTGCCCTGAGCGCCCTGGAGCCGGAGCTGTTCCCGAGGGACACCGTGTGGTCCGGCTTCGGCCGCGGCTACCTCCTGGTCCCGCTCGTGCTGCCGTTGGCGGGCATCGCCTGGCTGGAGTCCTCGCTCCGCGGGCGGCTCCGGGACGCTGCGGAGGCGGAGCGCTGATGCTGCTCATCGAGGATCTGGGGTCGGTCCCCGCGGATCTGGGCTCGACCGCGGTGACGGTCGGCAAGTTCGACGGCCTGCACTTCGGGCACCGGGGACTGGTCGCTGCCCTGCACGAGGAGGCCCGGGCGGCGGGGCTGCGGGCGGTCGCGATCACCTTCGACCGGCATCCGTGCAGCGTCCTGCGCCCCGGAACGGCGCCCGAGCCCATCGTCCCGGTGCGCAGGCGGGTGGAGCTGCTGGCCGAGGAGGGCGTGGACGCGGTCGCCGTGCTGCCCTTCACCCCCGAGTTCTCCGCGCTGGAGCCGCTCGAGTTCGTCCGCGAGGTGCTCCGGAAGCGCTTCGACATGCGGGTCGTCGTGGTCGGCGCCGACTTCCGCTTCGGCGCGCGCGGCGCAGGCGACGTGGCCGCTCTGCTGGAGTACGCGGCCCCCCTGGGCTACCGGGTGCGGGTGGTCGAGGACGAGCAGGGGCCGAGCGGGCGCCGGGCCTCCTCCAGCTGGATCCGGGAGCTGCTGGCGGCCGGGGAGGTGGCGGCCGCCGCGCGGCTGCTGGGCCGGCCCCACGAGGTGGCCGGCGAGGTCGTCCACGGCGCCCGCCGGGGCCGGGAGATCGGCTTTCCGACCGCGAACCTGTCCGCCGAGGCGGAGGGGCTCGTGCCCGCGGACGGCGTCTACGCGGGTTGGCTGCACGACGGCGGGCGCCGTCTGCCCGCGGCCATCTCGATCGGCGACAATCCGACCTTCGGGGACGTGCACGCCAAGCAGGTGGAGGCCCATGTGCTCGGCGGCACGGAGTTGGACCTGTACGGCCGCACGGTGCGGCTGTCCTTCGTCGAACGCATCCGGGGCATGGAGCGCTTCGAGGGGGTGCCGCAGCTGGTGGCCCGCATGCGCGAGGACGTGCGCCGCGCCCGGGAGCTGCTCGGCACGGAGGGCCTCGAGTGAGCCCCGTGCCGGGCGCCGGCCTCAGCGGGGGACGGCGCGGCGGCCGAAGAGCTCCATGATGATCTGCCCGGCGGTGCCCTCCACCCGCGGGCCGGAGCCGATGCGCCAGCGGGTGTCGCTCGCGAAGTACTCGTTGCGGGCGAGCCTGCGCCGGGCGCCGGAGAACGGCACCTTGCCGCGCGCGATCGCGACGGCGCTCGTGGAGCGCGGGCTCAGGCGCAGGGGCAGCCCGAGCGCCTCGGTCACGTCGTAGGCGTGCACGACCGCCTCGGTCAGCTCCGTCACCCCGGAACGGCCCAGCCCGTGCACCTTCTGGTCGGCGATGTCGTGCATCGTCTGCACGAGGTCGCCCACCGGCGCCTCGGCGACCTCCCGGGCGAAGCGGTCCATGTCCCGGCTCGGGGACAGCCGGCCGCCGACGATCGCCTCCCGGCCGAGCCGCAGCATCTCCCGGGTCGGGGTGCCGGTGCGCCAGATGATGTGCCCGACCACGTCCCGCACGCTCCAGCCCTCGCACATGCTCGGCGCCGCCCACTGGGCCTCGTCCAGGTCCCGGAGCACGACCGCCGTCCGATCCAGGGTGGTGGCGATGTGCGCGCTCCAATCGCCCGTGACGCGCGTGGACGGCTCGTAGTACGGCCGCTCGCTCTGCACAGGGGTTGTGGACACCCGGCCAGTATGGCATTCTTCGCACCGCTCGGGACCGCGGCGCGCGGCGCGGCCGGGTCCGGGGCGGCACTCCCGCCGCGGGCTCCGTTCGGGTAGCATAGGGGCCGCGGCGGGCGGATCGGTCGTCTGGGGGCCGGGACGCAGCCGCCGGGCCCCTGACGCGATCCGCTCGCGATCGGGCCGATGCGGCGCGTGCGCACAGGGAATGCGGGCGCGCCCGGAGAGAGGGTCCCCGCCTCCGCGCCGAGCACGGCGCGGTCCGCGCGCGGGGGCGCCGACACGCCGTTCTCACGTTAGGAGGGGCCATGGCCCGCCAGCCACGAGCCCACGCGGGCGGCAGCGCCGTCCGCACCGCTGCCCGTCATCGCCGCGCCGTCGACAACACGGGCGTCATCCCGCAGCTGGCCAAGGCGGCCAGGGAGGTGGAGGCCGCGGCGGCCCGCGGCCGCATGACCCCCGCGAACCGCACCAAGTTCCAGGTCGTCGCCCTGCTCATGCGCGAGGAGCGCGCCCGCGCGAAGGACGACGCGGAGATGGAGGAGCAGGACCGCGCGGAGGCGCTCAAGCGGCTCGACGGGCTCGCCTCCATCCTCGCCAAGACCGCGGCCAGGGACACCTCCCTCATCCAGCTGCTCGCCCCCGAGGCGCCCGTGAGCGATCAGGCGAGGGCGCTGCGCAAGCAGATGCTCTTCGCCGGCGGCGTCGAGCTCGTGACCGCCGAGGAGCCGGAGGCCTCCGCGGCGCCGGTCGTGCCCCGCGAGCTCGCCCAGCGCCAGGTCACTCCCGACTCGGTCCGCTCCCGGGTGCGCTCGGACCCCTTCCTCTCCCCGCGGCTGGACCGGCTGGCCCCGTCGGCGCCCCACTACTCCCCGCTGTCCAATTGGGAGCTGCTCGGCCCGCTGCTGCGCTCCTTCGAGACCGGCGCGGGCGGCGGGGCGGCCTCCATGGAGCTGCCCCCGGCCCCCGCGGTGGACCGGCTGGCCCCTCCCGGGCGCAGCCTCATGCCGCACCAGGCCCGTTTCCTGGCGAGCGTGCGGGAGGGGCACCGCGAGTTCCTGCTGGCCGACGAGCCGGGCCTGGGCAAGACGGCGCAGAGCCTGCTGGCCGCCTCGATCGCGGACGCCTACCCGCTGCTGTGCGTGGTGCCGAACGTCGTCAAGGCGAACTGGGCGCGCGAGGTCGAACGGTGGACGCCGCACCGCCGAGCCACGGTCATCCAGGGCGACGGCGAGCAGCTCGACGCCTTCGCGGACGTGTTCATCGTCAACTACGAGATCCTCGACCGCCATCTGGGCTGGCTCATGCAGCTGGGCTTCCGGGGCATGGTGCTGGACGAGGCGCACTTCGTCAAGAACCCCCACTCGCAGCGCTCCCGGCTGGTCATGCAGCTGGCCGACCGCATCCGCACGCGGGTGCCCGGCTCGACCCCGCTCATGATGGCGCTCACGGGCACGCCGCTCATCAACGACGTCGAGGACTTCAAGTCCATCTGGCAGTACCTCGGCTGGCTGGAGGGGGACCGCCCCGGCCGCGCACTGCTGGAGCGCCTGGACGCGACGGGGCTCGTGCCGAGCGACGCGGGCTTCCTGGCGGCCGCCCGCAGCGCGGTCGTGGACATGGGCATCGTGCGGCGGCGCAAGATCGACGTCGCCTCGGACCTGCCGGCCAAGCGGGTGGTGGACATGCCCGTCGAGCTGGACGGCGAGGCCGGCCGCAGCATCCTGGCCGCCGAGCGGGCCCTCGTCTCCCGTCTGCTGGGCCGCTACGAGCGCATGATCGCGGCCGCGGGCCTGCCCGCGGGCACCCTGGACATGGAGCGGGTGCGCATGATCGCCCGACAGGAGGTCGAGGAGTCCAAGTCTGCGAAGTCCGCCGAGAGCATCTTCACCATGCTGCGCCGCATCGGCGCCGCCAAGGCCGAGCTGGGCGCCGAGTACGCGGCCCAGCTGGCCCGCTCCGCCGGCAAGGTCGTGTACTTCGCCAAGCACCTGGAGGTCATGGACGCCGCCGAGCGCTCCTTCGCGGAGGCGGGCATCCGCTCCGTCTCGATCCGCGGCGACCAGACCCCGGCGGCCCGGCAGGCCGCCATCCGGGCCTTCCAGAAGGACCCGGAGGTGCAGATCGCGGTCTGCTCGCTGCTCGCCGCCGGCGTCGGCCTGAACCTCCAGATCGCCTCGAACGTGGTGCTGGGCGAGCTGAGCTGGACGGCCGCCGAGCAGACCCAGGCGATCGACCGGGTGCACCGGATCGGCCAGGCGGAGCCGGTGACGGCGTGGCGCATCGTGGCCTCGCACACGATCGACGCGCGCATCGCCGAGCTCATCGACGCCAAGCAGGGGCTCGCGGCGCGCGCGCTGGACGGGGAGCAGTCCGCCGAGGAGTCGGCCGACTCCGTGCAGGTGGACGCGATCGTCGGGCTCCTGGCCGAGGCGATCCGGGAGGGGGCGGCCGGGCGCTGAGCCCTGTGCCCCGGCCGAGGCGGTACCCTGGGTGGCCGTGAGCGGCCGACGACGATGCGCCGCACAGGAGGAAGTGTCATGCCAGAAGACCTCGTCATCAAGCCCGCGGACCCGTCCGCCGTGCGGATCGAACGCGACTCGCTCGGCGAGATGGAGATCCCCGCCGAAGCCTATTGGGGCATCAACACGGCGCGGGCGGTCGAGAACTTCGCCATCAGCCGCCGCAAGATCAACGTCTACCCGGACCTCATCGTCGCCTACGCGCAGGTCAAGCAGGCCGCCGCCCGGGCGAACCGGGAGATCGGCGCCCTCGACGCGGAGCGGGCCGAGCTCATCGACCGGGCCTGTCAGGACGTCATCGAGGGGCGGCTGCACGACCAGTTCATCGTGGGCGTCATCCAGGGCGGCGCGGGCACGAGCACGAACATGAACGTGAACGAGGTCATCGCCAACCGGGGCCTGGAACTGGCGGGCCGGGAGCGCGGCGACTACGCTTTCCTCTCCCCGAACGACCACGTGAACCGCTCGCAGTCCACGAACGACACCTACCCCAGCGCGGTCAAGCTCAGCCTCGTGCACGCGGTGCAGCGGCTCGTCGACGAGTTCTCGCTCCTGCAGGACTCCTTCCGGGCCAAGGGCCGGGAGTTCCGCGACATCCTGAAGATCGGTCGGACGCAGATGCAGGACGCGGTGCCGATGACGCTCGGCCAGGAGTTCCGCGGCTTCGCCACCACGATCGGCGAGGACATCGACCGCATGCGGGACGTCCGCCCGCTGCTGCTGGAGCTGAACATGGGCGCGACCGCGATCGGCACGGGCATCGCGGCGGCCCCCGGCTACGCCCAGGCCGTCGTCCGGCACCTGCGGGAGGTCACCGGCTACGAGGAGCTGGTGATCGCCTCCGACCTCATCGAGGCGACGAGCGATACGGGCGTGTTCATGTCGCTCTCGGGCGTCATGAAGCGCACGGCCATGAAGCTCTCCAAGATCTGCAACGACCTGCGCCTGCTCAGCTCCGGCCCCCAGGCGGGCCTGGGCGAGATCAACCTGCCCGCGCGGCAGGCCGGCTCCTCCATCATGCCGGGCAAGGTGAACCCCGTCATCCCGGAGGCGGTCAGCCAGGTCGCCTTCGTCATCGCGGGCGCGGACGTGACGGTCTCCATGGCCTCGGAGGCGGGGCAGCTCCAGCTCAACGCCTTCGAGCCGGTCATGGCGCACTCCCTGCTGCAGAACTCCAGCTGGCTGCGCCGGGCGGCGCGGACGCTGCGCGTGAACTGCGTGGACGGGATCACCGCGAACGAGGAGCACCTGCGCGACACCGTCGCCTCCTCCGTCGGGGTGGTGACCGGGCTCATGCCCGTCATCGGCTACACGGAGGCCTCCAAGATCGCCAAGGAGGCCCTGCGCACCAGGGCGCGCATCGCGGACCTCGTGGTCGAGCGGGGCCTGCTGACCCGCGAGGAGGTGGACCGGCTGCTGCAGCCGGACGTGCTCTCGGGGAGCGGCGCGCAGAGCGAGACGAGCGCCGTGCCGGTGATGAGCGCGCAGCGCATCGCCGAGATGGAGAGCGAGCTGGACCGGGCCGACCGCCGCGACGAGTCCTGAGCCTCAGGACTCGTCCCCCTCGTCTCCCGTCGGCGGCCGCCCGGCGATCGCCTCGCCGGCGGCGGCCCCGTCGACGAGGACCGTGTACCTCGCGCCGGGCTGCACGGCGGGGGAGGAGTGGAACACCTCCTGGAAGGAGCGGTGCGAGCGGTAGTCGGCGAGCACCGCCCCCGAGGGGTCCAGGATCTGCACGTGCGCGCCGGCCGGACCGTGCGCCCGCGCCGCCAGCCAGCCCTGCCCGGAGTCCGGGGACGGGTCGACGGAGAGCGCGGCCCGGCCCGCCCCGTCGATCCGCCCGCCGGAGAGGGTGAATGCGTCGTCCGAGTCGATGAGCGCCCCGTAGCCCTCGGACTCGGGGCCGACGAGCATGAGCGTGCCGCCGGAGATCTCCAGCGTCCCGTTGGAGTCGATGCAGTCGTCCCGGGCCATGAGCGTGAGCTCGCCGCCGGAGACGATCAGGGCGGCGTCCGGCTCGGGCACGCCCGAATCGCCGAGCCCGCCGTCGGCGGGGGCGCGGGAGACGTTGAGCGCGTCGTCGAAGGAGGCGATGTGCAGCACGCCGCCGGAGACCGTCACCCGCGGTGCCTCGATCCCCTCGTAGCTGCGGGAGACCCCGAGCGCTCCGCCCTCGATCCAGACGCCGGTGCGGGAGTCGAGGCCCTTGTCGCTCGCGGCGATCTGCACCCGGCCGTCCCGCAGCGACAGGGGACCCGCGGCCGTCAGGCCGTGCTCGGCCGCATCCAGCTCCAGCGACCCGCCGCGCAGCTCGAGCGCGTCGCCCGCCCGCACGGCCGAGGCCCGGCCGCCGTCGGCGAGCTGCGCATCGGCTCCGCCGCCGCTGGCGACGCGCAGCGAGCCGTCGCGCACGATCGCGTCCCCCGTGGCCGAGAGCCCGTCCGCACCGGATCGGACCTCGAGCGCGCCGCCGTGCACGTCGAGGTAGCCGCGGGCGGGGTCCTCGGAGGCGGCGACGACGCCGGCCCCCTCGGCGCGCAGCTCGGTCCGCGGGGCGGAGAGGGTGACGGAGTGGGCGCTGCGCAGCGCGTCCCCGCCCGCCTCGACCGCCAGCGACCCGCCGGTCAGGGCGAGGGAGCCGTCCGCGACCACCCCGTCGGCGCCCGGCGCCTCCACCCGCAGGGAGCCGCTGCCGGCGAAGCCGCCGCCGAGGGTGAGGGCGGGCGCCGAGCGGATGGCGGCGTGCCCCGGGCCGGCCGCGGCGCCCGCCCGGACGCGGTTGACGGAGGCCTCGGCGTAGAGGATCGCGAGCGAACGGCCCTCGAGCGCCTCGATCGCCGGACCCTGCGCCGGCTCGATCGCGGCGTTCGCCAGGATGAGGACGACGTCGTCGCGCTCCGGCACCTCGATCCGGACGGTCCCCGTATAGTCCCCCCGCAGCAGGTAGGCGCCTGCCCGGGTGATCCGCAGCAGGCCGGGCGCGGCGTGGACGCCGGGGCCCGCGGGCCGGGCCTGCGCGCCGGCGAGTTCGACGGGGACGGCCCCGGCCGGATCCGGCGCCTCCACGACGAGCGCCGGATCGTTGCCCGCGGTGGCCTGTCCGGTCTCCTCGGCGGCGGCCCGGACGGCGGGGGCGTGCACCGCGGCGGCGCCCGCCAGCAGGAGCGTCGAAAGAAGGAGGATCGCCCGGCCGGGTCCGGTGCGGCGATCCGCGTTCGGGCGTCGTGGGGCGTGCGGCGCCGTCGACGATCCGTTTCGGGCGGGGCGGTCCGTATTCGGGCGTCGTGGGGTGTGCAGCGTCATCGACGGTTCGCTTCCGGTGGGATGGTCCGCGGGGCGGCCGCGGCGCCGAGGGGGACTCCGGGAGCAGTCCCGACGTTACGTCATCCGGCCGGGAAACGCCATTCGGTCCGGGACGAGGCAGCGCTCAGCGGGCCTCGCCGGGCTCCACCATGCGGTCCGAGTCGTCGTCCAGCTCGGCGAGCGCCTCCTCGCGCATGCTTCCGTACTGCAGGAAGTTCTCGGCCTGGGTGGCGCGGCTGCGCTCGAGCTCCTCGTCCACCCGCTTGCGCACCCCGTCGATCTGCTCCCCGCCGCGGCGGCGCAGGTCCTCGGCCGTGTTCGTGACCCGCGACTGCAGCTCTTCGCCCCGGGAGGAGACCCGGTCGACGAGCTCGTGCGTCGTGCCGCTCACCGTCTCGGCGATCTGCTGCGCGCCGGAACCGATGCGGCCGGCCACGCGCCTGGAGGCGTCCTGCGCCTGGCCGGCGAAGCGGCGGGAGGCGGTGCGCACCCTGGGCGTGAGCTCGTGCACGAGCCGCTGCGCCTGCGCGCATGCCCCCTGCACCGGGGCGGAGGCGGCCAGGCGCCGGGACGCCGAGGCGATCTGCTCGTAGCGCTCGCGTCCCGCGCGCGCGCCCAGGAGGAAGCCGATCGCCGCTCCGGCGGTGAACAGGACCCGGTACTTCATGGCGCACAATCTACCCTGTCCGTCTCGCCGCGGCCCGGACGCGCGCCGAGCGTGCGCCGGGCCCGCGGGGGAGGCCCTCGCTACCATGTCTCTCGGCGCCGCGACCGCGCAGCGGCGCCGGACCGAGGACCCGAGGAACGAGTATGACCCAGCCGGCACCCGAACGCAGGACGATCGACATCCGGGTGCCCAGGATCTGGTGGTGGGTGCTGGCGGTCGTCGTCTTCCTCGCGCTCATCGTGGCCGGCTGGCTGCTGGTGACCCTGCGGGCCGACGCCGTCATCATGGCCTTCCCCGCCCTGGTCCCGTTCGGCATCGTGCTCGCGGGCGTGTGGTGGCTCGACCGCTGGGAGCCCGAGCCCCGGCTGCTCATGCTGCTGGCGGTCCTGTACGGCGCCGGCGCCTCGATCCTGGGCACCCTGCTGACGGGCAACTTCATGCTGCGGGTCACCAGCGAGATCCTCGCCACGAGGGGCGAGGTGAACGGCTTCGCCGCGGTCGTGCAGGGCCCGATCATCGAGGAGGCCATCAAGTGCCTGGGCATCGTCCTGCTGCTGCTCATCGCCCGCCGCGAGTTCAACGGCCCGGTCGACGGCTTCATCTACGCGGCGCTCATCGGCGCCGGCTTCGCCTTCACGGAGAACATCGTCTACTTCGCCGGCCACGGCGGCACCGAGCTGGAGTTCGTCCGTCTACTGGTGGTCCGCGGCATCCTCTCGCCCTTCGCGCACGTCCTGTTCACCGGGCTGGCCGGGATGGCCCTGGGCTGGGCGGCACGGCGCGGCGGGACGGGCCGGATCTCGATCGCCTTCCTGCTGGGGCTGCTGGCGGCGATCGTCGCCCACGCCTTCTGGAACGGCGGCAGCGTCGTGGTGGTGCCGCTGCTCGGCCTGGACCCGCGCGAGCCGGTCGGCTGGGTCGTCTTCTACACGCTCACGCAGGTGCCGATGTTCCTGCTGCTGGCCTGGCTGCTGCTGCGGCTCGTGGACCAGGACCGGACCATGACCCGGCGGCGGCTGGAGGAGTACCGCGAGGCCGGCTGGTTCACGCCGAACGAGATCGAGGTGATCACCGACTGGGACGCGCGGGTGCGGGCGCTGCGCTGGAGCCGCACCTTCGGCCCCCGCGCCGAGCAGGCCATGTCCGGCTTCATCCAGGCCTCCGTCCGCCTCGCCTTCGCCCGCGAGCACGCGCGCATCGACAAGACCGACCCGGACCGGCGGACGGTGGAGCGGGTGCTGCTCGAGGAGGTCCGCGCCCGCCGCGCCGAGGTGCAGGAGGCGCTCGCGGCCGCGCCGGGGGCACGAGGATGAGCGGCCCCGGTTTCGGGCCCGCCCGCCCGCCGTATCCGGCCGGTCCGCCGTACCCGACCGGTCCGGCCGCCCCGGGGCCGGCGCCCGGGGCGCCGCTGTTCGTGCAGGCGCCGCCCCGCAGCGGCGGGACCGCCATGGTCGCGGTGAACACCGTGGTGATCGTGGTGGCGGCCTGCTCCCTCCTGGTGCTCCTGCTGCTGACGCTCCTGGGCAGCAGCCCGCCCATCTTCGTGCTCTCCCTGCTGCTCGCGGTCCTGCCGCTGACGACCGTCTGGCTCGTGGTGTGGTTCATCGACCGCTGGGAGCCGGAGCCGCGGCTGCTGCTGTTCGGCGCCCTGTTCTGGGGCGGCGGCATCGCGACCGGCGGGACGCTGCTGGCCACGACGCTGCGCAGCGTGCTGCTGCCCTGGCTGGACGAGATCCCCGGCTACGACTTCTCCGCTGGCGTCGAGGCGCCGGTCTCCGAGGAGATCTGGAAGGGGCTGGGGCTGCTGGTCATCCTGCTGGCCGCCCGCCGGCACTTCAACGGTCCGAGCGACGGGATCGTCTACGGCTGCCTGCTGGGCGCGGGCTTCGCCTTCACCGAGAACATCTTCTACTTCGCCTCGGTCGGCACCGAGACGGGGCTGTTCGGGCTGAGCTTCCAGTTCCTGGTGCGGGGCATCGCGCTGCCCCTGCTGCACCCGATCTGCGTCTCGATCACCGGTTACGCGGTGGGCCTGGGGGCGCGCCGCGGGGGAGCGGGACCCTATCTGGGCTTCCTGCTGGGGCTGCTGCCGGCCATGACGGTGCACGCGATCTGGAACAACGGGGCGTTCTTCGTCGGCGCGACCGCCTCCAGTCCGCTGGCGGGGCTGGGCGGCCTGCTGCTGCTGTTCCTGCTGGTGATGGTGCCGATCTTCATCGGCTGGATCCTGCTGGTGGCCGGCCGCCGGCGGCGGGACGTGCGGCTGCTGCGCCGGCGGCTGGGCGAGTACGCGGCGGCCGGCTGGTTCTCGCCCGCCGAGATCGAGATGCTGGCGAGCATGCGCGGGCGCACGAACGCGCGCAGGTGGGCGGCGGGGCTGGGGCCGGAGGCGAAGCGGGCGATGCGGGAGTTCATCGCGGACGCCTCCCGGCTGGCGACGGCGCGGGAGGGCATGCACCACGGCGCCGACGCGGAGCGGGCCCGGCGCGAGGAGCACGAGCTGCTGCGCGATCTGATCCGCGTCCGCGGCGTGCTGGCCGCCGCCCAGCACCGCGGTACGGCGATCATGGCGCCGCCCCCTCGGCCGCCGTCGCCGCCCGGTCCGGCCTTTCCCGGCCCGCTTCGGCCCGGCGTCCACGGCCCCTGGTCGACGCACCCGGGGCGCTGAGGGGACTCGCGGCGCGCGCGTGATTGGATGGGCCCCATGACCGAGAGCAATCGTACGAAGCCGGAGATCGACTTCCCGGACGGCCCCGCCCCCGAACGGCTGGTCGTCGAGGACATCGAGACGGGCGACGGCCCCGAGGCGGGCGGCGAGTCGACCGTCAAGGTGCACTACCTCGTCGTGGAGTTCGACTCCGGCGAGGAGTTCGACTCCTCGTGGAGCCGCGGCGAGCCGATCGAGTTCCCCCTGCGCGCGCTCGTGAAGGGCTGGCAGGAGGGCATCCCCGGCATGCGGGTCGGCGGACGCCGCAAGCTCGTCGTGCCGCCGCAGCTCGCCTACGGGCCGGCGGGCGGCGGGCATCCGCTCAGCGGCAAGACGCTCGTCTTCGTCATCGACCTGCTGGGAGTCCGCTGAACGTGCTACCCTCGTCCGGTTGCCGTCCGAACGGCCGCGGAGGAAGAGAGCTCGCACATCGGGTGACGGGCGCCGCGCAACGACCGGAATGAAAGGGATCCAATGGCGCTGAGCGCAGAGGCCAAGCAGGCCATCATCGAGGAGTACGCCACGCACGAGGGCGACACGGGGTCCCCGGAGGTCCAGGTCGCGATCCTGACGACCCGCATCCGCGAACTCACCGAGCACCTCAAGTCGCACAAGCACGACCACCACTCGCGCCGCGGCCTGCTGCTGCTGGTCGGCCGCCGCCGCCGCCTGCTCGGCTACCTCGCGGACATCGACATCGACCGCTACCGCTCGCTCATCGAGCGCCTCGGCCTGCGCCGCTAGCCTCGAAGGCAGCGCCGGCCCGAAGACGTCGACGGCCCCCGCCCCGGCGGGGGCCGTCGACGTCCGGCGCCGTTCCGGCGGACGGCCGGTGCGTCCGGTTCGAACGCGGCGGTAGCATTGAGGCATGGCACGACCCGACAAGACCAGCAATGAAGCAGCCGTCCCGGTCGACGGGGAGCCGAAGCGGGGGGAGGCGCGCGAGGGGCTCGCGCAGCGGCCCGCGCCGAGGGTGACCACGGTGGGCAGCTCCACCGGGGTCCGGGAGCGCGCGGGGGAGCAGCGCGGCGACGCGGCGAAGGCCTCCACCTACACGCTCAACAAGGCCGGGGTGCCGGACATGACGCCGGAGGTGGACGAGTTGGCCGAACTGCGCGACGAGGACCCGATCGGCGAGGCCTGGCGGCAGGACTACCCCTACGACAAGAAGCTGCCCCGCAAGCAGTACGAGAAGCAGAAGCGGGCCCTGCAGATCGAGCTGCTCAAGCTGCAGACCCACATCAAGGAGACCGGCAAGAAGGTCATCATCATCTTCGAGGGCCGCGACGCCGCGGGCAAGGGCGGGGCGATCAAGCGCTTCATGGAGCACCTCAACCCGCGCGGCGCCAGGACCGTGGCGCTGGAGAAGCCGACCGAGCGCGAGCAGTCGCAGTGGTACTTCCAGCGCTACGTGGCCCATCTGCCGAGCGCCGGCGAGATCGTGCTCTTCGACCGATCCTGGTACAACCGCGCGGGCGTCGAGCGGGTCATGGGCTACTGCACCCCGACCGAGTACCTCGAGTTCACCCGCTCGGCCCCGGAGTTCGAGCGCATGCTCGTGCACTCCGGGATCACGATCATCAAGCTGTGGTTCTCGGTGGGCCGGGCCGAGCAGCTGGCGCGCTTCGCCTCCCGCCGGGACGACCCCGTGCGCCAGTGGAAGCTGAGCCCGACGGACCTCGCCTCGCTCGACAAGTGGGATCCGTACACCGAGGCCAAGGACGCGATGTTCTTCTACACCGACACGGCCGAGTCGCCGTGGACGGTCATCAAGTCGAACGACAAGAAGCGCGCGCGCCTGGAGGCCATGAAGCACGTGCTCATGCAGTTCGACTACCCCTCCAAGAACCGCGAGGTCGCCACGCCCCCCGACCCCAAGATCGCCGGTTCGCCGCGGGACATCTACGACGACGGGGAGAAGCCCGCCGGCGAGTTCCCGCTGACGAAGGTGCTCGGCGGGGAGAAGCAGTCCGAGTAGCCGGCCCGGTCCGTGCGAGCCCGCTCCGCCACCGGCGGAGCGGGCTCGCACGGGAAAGCTGATACGATCGTGAACGGCCTTCCGGGAATCGCCGGGAGGCTTTCGATGAACGCCGGCCGGCGGGCCGCTGATCATCGGTGGTGATCCTCCGGACCCCGTCCGGCGGCTTTCTACTGACGATCAGCCTGGATCCTCACCCGGTCCCTGCCCGGCCCGCCCGTTCTGCGCGTTCCGACAGACAAGGAGGGACCTTGGAGGGTCCGGAGATCAAGTTCGCAGAGACCGTCATCGACAACGGCCGCTTCGGCACCAGGACGATCAGGTTCGAGACCGGCCGGCTGGCGCAGCAGGCCCAGGGCTCGGCGGTCGCCTATCTGGACGACGAGACCATGCTCATGTCGGCCACCAGCGTCTCGAAGCAGCCGAAGGAGCACTTCGACTTCTTCCCGCTCACGGTCGACGTCGAGGAGCGCAGCTACGCGGCCGGGAAGATCCCCGGCAGCTTCTTCCGCCGCGAGGGGCGCCCGTCCACCGACGCGATCCTCGTGTGCCGGCTCATCGACCGCCCCCTGCGCCCGTCGTTCGTGACGGGTCTGCGCAACGAGGTGCAGATCGTCATCACGGTGCTCTCGGTGGCACCCGGCGAGTTCTACGACGCGCTCGCCATCAATGCCGCCTCCATGTCCTCCCAGATCTCCGGGGTGCCCTTCTCCGGCCCCATCGCCGGTGTGCGCCTCGCCCTCGTCGAGGGGCAGTGGGTCGCCTTCCCGAACCAGAAGCAGCTCGAGCAGGCGGTGTTCGACCTGACGGTCGCCGGCCGGGTCGTGACGAACGCGGAGGGCGAGCAGGACGTGGCCATCATGATGGTGGAGGCCGAGGCGACCGAGCACGCCTGGCCGCTCATCCAGGCCGGCGCGGGCAAGCCGGACGAGGCGGTCGTGGCCCAGGGCCTGGAGGCCGCCAAGCCGTTCATCGCGCAGCTGGTCGCCGCCCAGGCGCAGGTGGCCGAGCAGGTGAACCGCGCGCAGCAGGAGTACCCCGTCTTCCTGCCCTATACCCAGGAGGTCTACGAGCTGGTCTCGGAGCTCGCCCACGAGCGGCTCGTGCCGATCTACCAGATCGCGGACAAGATCGAGCGGCAGGACGCCGACGAGGCGCTCAAGAACGAGGTTAAGGAGGCCGTCGCCGCCCGCGTCGAGTCGGGCGAGCTGACCGAGGAGGCCGCCGCCATGGCCCCGGCCGCCTACAAGGCCGTCACGAAGCGGGTGGTGCGCGACCGCATCCTGCGCGAGGGCAAGCGCATCGACGGCCGCGGCATGACCGACATCCGCCAGCTGGACGCCGAGGTGGACGTCGTGCCGCGCGTGCACGGCTCCGCGATCTTCCAGCGCGGCGAGACCCAGATCCTCGGCGTGACGACGCTCGGCATGCTCAAGATGGAGCAGCAGATCGACTCGCTGTCGCCGAACACCTCGAAGCGCTATATGCACCACTACAACTTCCCGCCCTACTCGACGGGCGAGACCGGCCGGGTCGGCAGCCCGAAGCGGCGCGAGATCGGCCACGGCTTCCTGGCCGAGCGGGCGCTCGTGCCGGTGCTGCCCACGCGCGAGGAGTTCCCCTACGCGATCCGCCAGGTCTCCGAGGCGCTCGGCTCCAACGGCTCCACCTCGATGGGCTCGGTGTGCGCCTCGACCCTTTCGCTGCTCAACGCGGGCGTGCCCCTGCGGGCGCCGGTGGCGGGCATCGCGATGGGCCTGGTCTCGGACGAGGTCGACGGCGAGATGCGCTACGCGGCCCTCACCGACATCCTGGGCGCGGAGGACGCGCTGGGCGACATGGACTTCAAGGTGGCCGGGACGAAGGAGTTCGTGACGGCGATCCAGCTGGACACGAAGCTCGACGGCATCCCCTCCTCCGTGCTGGAGTCGGCCCTCACGCAGGCCTACGAGGCCCGCGTGCAGATCCTGGAGCGCGCGATCGAGGCGGTCATCTCCGAGCCGGACGAGCTGGCGGACACCGCCCCCCGGATCATCTCGATCACGGTGCCGGTGGACAAGATCGGCGAGGTGATCGGGCCCAAGGGCAAGATCATCAACCAGATCCAGGACGACACCGGGGCGGAGATCTCCATCGAGGACGACGGCACGGTCTACATCAGCGCCGTGGACGGCACCTCCTCGGAGGCGGCCAGGGCCGCGATCAACGCGATCGCGAACCCCACGAACCCCGAGGTCGGCGAGCAGTACCTGGGCACGGTCGTGAAGATCGCCACCTTCGGCGCCTTCGTCTCGCTGCTGCCCGGCAAGGACGGCCTGCTGCACATCTCCGAGGTGCGCAAGCTGGCCGGCGGCAAGCGGATCGACCGGGTCGAGGACGTGCTGACGATCGGCCAGAAGCTGCTCGTGGAGATCACGAAGGTCGACGACCGCGGCAAGCTCTCGCTCTCGCCCGTCGAGGCCGAGACCCCCGAGCGGCCGACCGCCGAGATCGCCGAGTAGCCCCGATCCGGCTCCCGAGCCCCGGGCCGGACCCCGCCCGCGGTCCGGGCCGGGGGCGTGGTCAGCCGCGCGGCTTGCGCCCCACCCCGTGCCCGTGCCCGCGGGCGATCACGTGCTCGCGCGCCATGAAGTGCAGGAAGGCGCCGGACAGTTCGCTCGGGGCGTCGATGCTGGTCGTGTCCAGGGCCGTCACGGTGAAGAAGTAGCGGTGCTCGCCGTGCCCGTAGGGCGGCACGGCGCCGATGTAGGAGCGGACGAAGGCGTCGTTGAGGCCGGCCTTGGCGCCGCGCGGCAGCGAGCCGCCGGGCGAGCCGGCCCCCGCCTCCAGCACCGTGGTGGACGCCGGGATGTCGTACACGATCCAGTGCCAGAAGCCGCTCATGGTCGGCGCGTCCGGGTCGAAGCAGCTCACCAGGTAGCTGCCGGCCCCCTCGACGGCCTCCCAGGTGATGCGCGGCGACAGCTCCTCCCCGCCCTGGGCCGCGGCCACCTGCGCGAGGGGCAGCCGGTCCCCGTCCGGGAACGGCAGGGTCACCCGCATGGCGGGCGCCTCCCCGAGCTGCGCGTACGGATCGTT
>JAUNLB010000209.1 GCA_030532485.1 Pseudoclavibacter sp. | reverse complement strand
GATCTCGGGCTTCAGAAACAGTCGCGCGAGCGTGCCGAACTGCCCGAGAAGGGACAGCGGCGGCCCCTGGGGGGCGCTTTCTCGAACGAGGAGCAGGATCAGCCCGAGGGCGACGGCGAGCGCGACGCCACTGATCACGAAGAACCACGTCCACTCCGAGTGCAGCACAATCACAGAAGCGAGGACCTGTCCGAAGATGCCGGCCACCAGGAACGCGGTGGACATCGCCCCGATGGCCCCCACGCGCCGCGCCGGTCGGACCGCCTCGCTCAGATACGCCAGCGCGACGGGAGCGAATCCGGACGCGGCCAGGCCCTGGAGCGCGCGGAACACCGCCATCGCCGGTACGGAGCGGGCCGCCGCGCACAGGAGGGTGGCGAGGACCAGCACCCCGAGGGCGATCGACATGACCCGCTTGCGGCCGAAGCGGTCGGAGACCGGCCCCCAGACGAGGAAACCCGCGGCGTAGCTGAAACCGAAGCTCGTCGACAGGGCGAAGGCCGTCCCGGAGCCCAGCTCGACCGCCACCGGTCCTGCGAGCGGGATCGCCGCGTAGAGCTGCGAGAGAACGAACAGCGCCGTCGCCACCAGGACGGCCACGGCGCCCCCGCCCGCCGGGAACTCCGGCGCCGCCGCTTCGGCTCTGGACTTCGAGTTCATACCCGCACCTTTCCAACGTTAGCGTTGGAGTTGACGCTAGTACCCTCGACCGCGGAGCGCAATCTCACCGTCGGAGCTGGAAGCGAGGAGCGTGACGAGCCGTGGCATGGGACACCGAGGGAACCAAGCGCAAGATCATGGAGGCGGCCACGGCGGAATTCGCCGAGCACGGCCTCCACGGCACCACGGTCGAGCGGATCGCGCGCACAGCGGGCGTCAACAAGGAGCGGGTGTACAACTACTTCGGCGGAAAGCGGGAACTCTTCTCGACGGTGCTGCGCGATGAGCTCGCCCAGGTCGCCCGAGCCGTTCCCGTGACCTCGTTCGCCACGGAGGACATCGGCGAGTACGCGGGGCGGGTCTACGACTACCATCGCGAGCGACCCGAGCTGATCCGGCTGCTGCGCTGGGAGGCGCTCGCCTTCGACGGCGACGTGCCGGAGGAGGCGCAGCGCAGAGAGCGCTACGCCGACAAGACGGCGGCGATGGCCGCCGGCCAAGAGAGCGGCACAATCGTCGGCGATATCGACGCCGCCCATCTGACCCTGTTCGTGCTCTCGATCGCGGGTTGGTGGTCCACCGTGCCCCAGGTGACGCGCATGCTCTGCGGCCCGCCCACCGAGGAGGAGCACTGTCGTCGCCGTGCGGCCGTCGTCACCGCGGCACGGCGCCTGGCCGCAGCAGACCGTCCAGCATAAGCCGCTGCTCCGCCGACGTGGCCGCGACACCGCTTATGATGCAGCCGGTCCCGCGACGTTCCCGAACCCACGGGCACCACCAGCAGGCACTGGGACTCGCCGCGGGGATGAGCGGTCCACTCTGCGGCGCGGAGAAGCGGACCGCGTCCCGTGCTACACACGGCGATAGCTGAGCAGCAGCACACCGCCGGGCAGTGTTTCGGAGTCCGCAAGCGTCAGCGCCCTGGGTTCCTCAAACCCGGCCACCTGCGGGACGCCCGGCCCGGGAGAGACCCAGAGGAACGGGCTTGACCTTGAGCTGGATCTCGTCGATCTGGTCCAGCAGCTGGGCGGACGGTTCCCCTGACGTGACGCACAGCAAGCTAGTAGACGGGCTTGCGCATGAGGGCTCCACGCGGCGTGAGAGAGCCGAGGGCAGCTCGGCCATGGCGAGAGGCAGCGAGAGCCTGCACACGAGGCCCGGCTCAGACAGCGCCTCTGCCTCGATTCTGCGTGGGAGCAGCTTGTTGCGGCGGCTGGGCAGCGTTCTGAGCGGCATTCTTTTGTTGAACATCGCGGTGCATGGCCTTCAGATCGGCGCTCGTCACCGGAGCCTGTCCCTGCTGATTCTTCGACGCCTGCGTCGTCGAGGCCCGGGCTTGAGACTGCTGCTTCGGCGCATTCGATGCAGGCGATGCCTGGGCCGGCTGAGCCTGGGCGGTGTGCGCGGGCTGAGATTGCTGCGCCTGTTGGGCCTGTGAATTCTTCTGCTGCGCCTGTGAAGCCTGCTGCGCCTGCGGAGTCTGACCCTTCTGGGGAGGCTGGCTATTCGACGCAGGAGACGCCAGAGTTGGTGACGACAGCGATGAGCCCGCCGAGTACAAAGCCTTTTCAGAGTTCAGAGCGGGAGTCGCGTAATGCATACCCATGCTTTTCCCTGTCACAGAACTGGCGGGGCTTCCGTGCATAACCGTACCCGATGGGCCCATCGGATTCGAAATAAACTTACTGATATTACTATCAGGAGCAGGGGCGA
>JAUNLB010000025.1:1109-23610 GCA_030532485.1 Pseudoclavibacter sp. | reverse complement strand
TGAGGGCCATCGCGGACTCGCTGTTGGGGGCCACGACCTCCAGCGCGCTGGCGCGGCCGGGGTCCGTCAGGGAGCCGGCCGCCAGGAAGGCGCCGCGCCAGATCGCCTGCAGATCCTCGCGGTTGCCCGTCGTGAGCCGGTTCGGCAGGCCCCGCACCGTCCGGCGGCGGCTGTCCATGAGACCGGTCTGCCGGGCCAGGGTCTCGCCGTTGTCGGTCACGCGCAGCACGATGTTGTCCCCGCCCCGGCCGACGCCGCGGGAGAGCAGGGGGCGCACGCCGTAGAGCTCCATGAGCTCGCGGGCCAGGCGGCGGGCCAGGGCCTCCGAGTCGAGCTGGGCCTCGACCGCGATGCGGTTCGAAATGAGCTGCAGACCTCCTGCGAAGCGGATGAGCGAGGACACCTCGGCGGCCCGCGCCTGGGTGGACTTCGCCCTCCGCTGCATGATCTCGCGTTTGACGTCAGCGGTCAGTGACACGACAGAAGCCTCCTGTGAACGGAATCTTTGACTGGGGGATGGATGCGCCGCGTGGCGCTGGGGGGTCTACTCGCGGCCGAGGTCGCGATGTCGCACGCTGACGGTGATGTCGTCGCGCGCGCGCAGCCGTCCGGCAATGAACTCGGTCATGGCCACCGAACGGTGCTTGCCGCCGGTGCAGCCGATCGCGATCGTCGCGTGACGCTTGTTCTCCCGCTCGTAGCCGCGCAGCACGGGGTCGATCATCTGCAGGAAGCCCTCGCTGAACTCCGCCGCCCCGTCCTGCTCGAGCACGTAGTCCGAGACCCGCTTGTCCCGGCCGTTGAAGGCCCGCAGCTCGGGCTCCCAGAAGGGGTTCGGCAGGAAGCGCATGTCGGCGACCAGATCGGCGTCCTGGGGCAGGCCGTACTTGAAGCCGAAGCTCATGACGGTCACCGCCACCCGGTGCTGGTCCGGCTCGCCGAAGCGCTCGGTGATCCGGTGGGCGAGCTGGTGCACGTTGAGCTCGGAGGTGTCGACCACCAGGTCCGCCGTCTCCCGGATCTCGTGCAGGCGGTCCCGCTCCTGCTCGATGCCGTCCAGGATCGTGCCTCCGCCCTGCAGCGGATGCGGCCGACGCACCGACTCGAAGCGCCGCACGAGCGTCGCGTCGCTCGCGTCGAGGAACAGGACCCGGACGTCGAGCTTCTCGCGCAGGCTGCGGACGAACTCGCCGAAGGCCTCCAGCAGCCTGCCGCCGCGCACGTCCACCGAGACCGCGAGCTTCGGCAGCGAATCGCGGGCCTTGCCCGCCAGCTCCAGCAGCGGCTGGATCATCTGCGGGGGCAGATTGTCCACAACGAACCAGCCGAGGTCCTCCAGGGCCTTGCAGGCCGTGGACCGGCCGGCCCCGGACATGCCCGTGACGACGACGAGCTGCTGACGCTCGTCCTCCACGCCGGCCATCGTCATGGGACCGTCCTTTCGCCTCCGGGGAACACCAGCCTAGTGCTCCCGGCGCGTCGCATCCCTGGGCATCGTGCACCAACTCGGCGAGGACGCGGCGGCTTGCCAAAGCCGGGAGGCCGCGAGCGGCGCGCGGAAGCGGACGCGCCGCTCATCCGTCGGCGGCGTGCAGTCGAGCCATGATCGCCTCCGCCGTGCTCGGGCCGATGCCGGGCACCTCGCACAGCTCTTCCGGGCCGGCCGCCCGCAGGCGGGCGACCGAGCCGAAACGGCGCAGCAGGGCGCGGATGCGGGCCGGACCGAGCCCCGGCACCTCGGCGAGCACCGTGGAGACGTCTTGCTTCCGCGTCTGGCGCTGGGCCCGCAGCGCGAAGCGGTGCGCCTCGTCGCGGATCCGCTGCAGCAGGAAGAGCGCCTCCGAGCCGCGCGGCAGCACGACGGGGAAGGGGTCCTCGGGCAGCCACAGCTCCTCCAGCCGCTTGGCCAGGCCCGCGATCGCGATGCCCTGCGCACCGGATTCGGCCAGCGCCCGCGCGGCCGCGGCGACCTGGGGACGCCCGCCGTCGACCAGCAGCAACTGGGGCGGATAACTGAAGGAGGAGGCCTTCTGCGCGCTCGGCGCGCCCTCCTCCCGGGAGGCGGACGGATCGGGCGTCCCCTCCCCCAGGCGGGCCAGGCGCCGGGAGACCGCCTGGTGCATGGCGTCCGTGTCGTCGCGGGCCGCGGCGATGTTGAACCGGCGGTACTTGGCGGTGCGCGGCAGCCCGTCCTCGAAGACGACCATGCTCGCCACCACGCCCCGGCCGTGCAGATGGGAGACGTCGAAGCACTCGATGCGCAGCGGGGCCTGGGCCATCCCCAGCGCCGCCTGGACCTCGCCCAGGGCGTCGCTGCGGGCCGCGTAGTCCGCCGTCCGGCGCAGCTTGTACTGTCCGAGCGCCTCGACCGCGTTGATCCGGGCGGTCTCCAGCAGCTCCGCCCGCGGCCCCCGGCGGGCGGCGGAGATGCGCACGCGGCCGCCGCGCCGCTCGGCCAGCCACTCGCCGAGCGCCTCCGAGTCCTCGGGGAGCAGCGGCACGACGATCTGGGCGGGCGGCCGCTCCCCCTCGCCGTAGACGCGCTGCAGGGCCTGCTGCACGAGTTCGGGGGCCGCCACCTCCAGCTCCTTGTCCGCGACCCAGCCGCGCACGCCCCGCACCCGACCGCCCCGCACCCGGAAGTACTGGACGGAGGCCGCCAGCTCGTCCTCGGCGATCGCGAAGAGGTCCAGCTCCGTCCCCTCGGGCAGGACGACCGCGCTGCGCTCCAGCACGTTCTCCAGTGCCGCGACGCGGTCCCGCAGGCGGGCCGCCTCCTCGAAGCGCAGCTCGGCGGCGGCCCGTCGCATGCGCTCCTCCAGCTGGGTCACGAAGGAGCGGTCGAAGGTCTCCATGAAGCGGACGAACTCCTCCACCGCCTCCCGGTGCCGCTCGATCGACACGCGCTGGGAGCAGGGCCCGCCGCAGCGGCCGATCTGGCTCTTGAAGCAGGGGCGGCCGGCCGCCATGGCGCGCCGGTACTCGCCGTCGTTGCAAGTGCGGATCGGGAAGACCCGGATCAGCTGGTCGATCGCCTCGTTGACCGCCCAGACCTTCGGGTAGGGCCCGAAGTAGCGGGCGCCTCGGATGCGGCGATTGCGGGAGACCATGACCCGGGGCGCCTCGTCGGCCAGGGTGACGACGAGGAAGGGGTAGCTCTTGTCGTCCTTGAAGCGCACGTTGAACGGCGGGGAGAACTCCTGGATCCAGCTGTACTCCAGATGCAGCGCCTCCTTCTCGCTGCGCACGATCGTCCACTGCACATCGCTCGCGGCGGCCACCATGTGCCGCGTGCGCTCCGGCAGCGTCTCCGGCGGGCCGAAGTAGCCCGACAGCCGGGAGCGCAGGCTCTTGGCCTTGCCGACGTAGAGCACCCGCCCGTTCTCGTCCAGGAAGCGGTACACCCCCGGATCGAGCGGGATCTCCCCCCGGCGCGGGCGGTACGGCGGCCTGCTCACCGCTTCCTCGCGGCCCCCGCGCCGGCCTCGCGCTCCCGCTCGAAGATCTCGGCCAGGAAGGCGCCGGTCGCGCTCGCCGCATCGTCCGCGAGCTGCTCGGGCGTGCCCGTCGCGACGACCGTGCCGCCGCCCGAGCCGCCCTCCGGCCCCATGTCGATGATCCAGTCGGCGGACTTGACGACGTCGAGGTTGTGCTCGATCACCACAACCGTGTTGCCCTTGTCCACGAGCCCGCCGAGCACGTGCAGGAGCTTGCGCACGTCCTCGAAGTGCAGCCCCGTGGTCGGCTCGTCCAGCACGTAGATCGTGCGGCCGGTGGAGCGGCGCTGCAGCTCGGTCGCGAGCTTGACCCGCTGGGCCTCGCCGCCGGAGAGGGTCGTGGCCGACTGGCCGAGCCGGACGTAGCCGAGGCCCACCTCCACGAGCGTGCGCAGATAGCGGTGGATCGCCGTGACCGGCTCGAAGAACTCGGCCGCCTCGGCGATGGGCATGTCCAGCACCTCGGCGATCGTCTTGCCCTTGTAGTGCACCTGCAGGGTCTCCCGGTTGTACCGGGAGCCGCCGCAGGCCTCGCAGGCGACGTAGACGTCGGGCAGGAAGTTCATCTCGATCTTGATCGTGCCGTCCCCCGAGCACGCCTCGCAGCGGCCGCCCTTCACGTTGAAGGAGAACCGGCCGGGCAGGTAGCCGCGGGCCTTGGCCTCCGGGGTCTCGCTGAACAGGGTCCGGATGCGGTCGAAGACGCCCGTGTAGGTGGCCGGGTTCGAGCGGGGCGTGCGGCCGATGGGCGCCTGGTCCACGTGCACGACCTTGTCCAGGTGCTCCAGCCCGGTCACGCGCGTGTGCTTGCCGGGCACCGTGCGGGCGCCGTTGAGCCGGCCGGCCAGCACCCGGTACAGGATGTCGTTGACCAGGCTCGACTTGCCCGAGCCGGAGACGCCGGTGACGGCCGTGAGCACCCCGAGCGGCACGTGCACCGAGACGTTGCGCAGATTGTTGGCGCGCGCCCCCACGATCCGCAGGCGCCGCTCCCGGTCCACCGGCCGCCGCGAGCGGGGGGTCTCGATCGCCCGCCGGCCGGCCAGGTAGTCGCCCGTGATCGAGCGGGGGTTCTCCAGCAGCTCCCGGAAGCCGCCGGAGTGGACGACCTCGCCGCCGTGCTCGCCGGCGCCGGGTCCGATGTCCACGATCCAGTCGGCCGTGCGCATGGTGTCCTCGTCGTGCTCCACCACCACCAGGGTGTTGCCCAGGTTCCGCAGCTTGAGCAGGGTGTCGATGAGCCGGCGGTTGTCCCGCTGGTGCAGGCCGATGCTCGGCTCGTCCAGCACGTACAGCACCCCCGTCAGCCCGGAGCCGATCTGGGTGGCCAGGCGGATGCGCTGCGCCTCGCCGCCGGAGAGGGTGCCGGCCGAGCGGGCCAGGTCCAGATAGGACAGGCCCACCTCGACCAGGAACTCCAGCCGGGCGCGGATCTCCCGCAGCACCTGGGCGGCGATGAGCGCCTCGCGCTCGCTCAGCTCGACCGTGTTCACGAACGCGAGGCACTCGTCCAGGGACATGAAGGTCGCGTCCGCGATCGAGCGTCCGCGGATCCGCACCGCGAGCACCTCCGGGCGCAGCCGCGCGCCCCGGCAGGCGTGGCAGGGGATCTCGCGCAGGTACTCGGCCCAGCGGGCGCGCGCGTTGTCGCTCTCCGCCTCCCGGTACTGGCGCTCGATGTAGGGCATGACGCCCTCGAAGCCGGAGGTGTAGCTGAGCTGGCGGCCGAAGCGGTTCCGGTAGCGCACCCGCACCTCGTAGTCCTGTCCGTGCAGGATCGCCTCCCGCACGTCCTTGGGCAGGCGCTTCCAGGGGGTGTTCAGCGAGAAGCGCATCTGTTCGGCCAGGCCCCCCAGCAGCCGCTCGTAGTACTGGTAGAGGCTCTTGCCCTGCGAGCTCCAGGGCAGGATCACCCCGTCGGCGATCGACGCCTCGGGGTCGCCGAGCAGCAGTTCCTGGTCGACGGACATCTTCGTGCCGAGCCCGTCGCACTCCGGGCAGGCGCCGAAGGGCGCATTGAAGGAGAAGGTGCGCGGCTCGATCTCGCTGAGCGCGATGGGGTGGTCGTTGGGGCAGGACAGCTGCTCGCTGAAGGGCAGCAGCCGGCCCTCCTCGTCCTCCGGCAGGTCCACGAAGTCGACCAGCACCCGGCCGTCGGCCAGGCGCAGCGCGGTCTCCAGCGAGTCGGTGAGCCGCTCCAGGATCCCGGGGCCGGCCACCAGCCGGTCCACGATCACCGAGATGTCGTGCTTGTAGGACTTCTTGAGGGCCGGCGGCTCGCTCAGCCGCACCCGCTCGCCGTCCACCACCGCCCGTGCGAAGCCCTGCGCACCCAGCTGCTGGAACAGCTCGACGAACTCGCCCTTCTTCTGCTGCACGACCGGGGCGAGCAGCTGGAAGCGCGTGCCCGGCTCCAGCTCCATCAGCCGGTCGGCCATCTGCTGCACCGTCTGCCGCGAGATGACCGCGTCGCACACGTGGCAGTGCGGCACCCCGATGCGGGCCCACAGCAGACGCAGGTAGTCGTAGACCTCGGTGATCGTGCCGACCGTGGAGCGGGGGTTGCGGTTGGTGGACTTCTGGTCGATCGACACGGCCGGGCTCAGGCCCTCGATGAAGTCCACGTCCGGCCGGTCCACCTGGCCCAGGAACTGGCGCGCGTAGGCCGAGAGCGACTCGACGTAGCGGCGCTGGCCCTCCGCGAAGATCGTGTCGAAGGCGAGCGAGGACTTGCCGGAGCCGGACAGCCCGGAGAAGACGACGAGGCTGTCGCGCGGGATCTCGACGTCCACGTCCTTGAGGTTGTGGACCCGGGCACCCTGGACGCGGAGGGTGGCTCGGGAGTCTGCCGGATCGCTGGACGTCTTCTGCACCGTGCGATTCTACGCCCGCGGCCGTCGAATCGCAGCTATGTTCGAATGGGGCCGGGGCGTGTCGGCCCCGGCCCGGCGGGCCCCGCGGGCGGCCGGGGCCGCTGCGCCAAACGCTCGGCCGCCCGGCGCACGAGCGGGAGGCGTTCCCGACGCACCCGATCCCGGAAGGCCTCGGCGTGGGCCCGGTCCGTCTGCGGCCGATCCGGCCCGCCCGCGTCGAACGGCGGTCGCGGATCGTACTCCAGGCGCAGCTGCGCCCGCCGGGCCTCCTCCTCCCCCAGCAGCTCGGCGGCCAGCTGCAAGGCGAAGTCGATGCCGCCGGTCACCCCGCCGGAGGTGACGAGGGGGCCGTCCCGCACGACGCGGGCCCGCACCGGCCTGGCCCCGAGCAGCCGTAGCATCTCCAGCGAGGCCCAGTGCGTGGTCGCCCGGCGGCCGGCCAGCAGTCCCGCAGCCCCCAGCACGAAGGCTCCCGTACAGACGCTGGTGACGAAGCGCGCACCTTCGGACTGCGCGCGCACGAACTCCAGCGCCGCCTCGTCGGCCATGAGCTCCAGGGCGCCGGCGCCGCCGGGCACGAGCAGCACATCGGCCCGCCCCGCCTCGGCGAAGGTCGTGGTCGGCAGAATCGAGAAGCCGCAGTCGACGGGCACCGGCTCCAAGCGGTGCCAGGCGAGCTCCACCGAGACCCCGGGCAGCGCGGCGAACACCTGGACCGGTCCGGTCAGGTCCAATTGGGTGACCCCCGGGAACAGCACCGCGAGGACCCGGATCCGCTCGTTCATGCCCGGGATGCTACCCGAAGCCTCGGGCTATCCGGAGGCCTGGGCGAAGACCTCCTCCGCCGCCACCGGACGGTCCTCGCGCGCCTCCACGCACACGTTCACCTCCCGGGCGTCGCCGGGGTCCGGGGCGTGGGTGTGCCCGTGCACGAGCGGCGGCCCCTCGGGGGCCGGGGCGAAGGCCAAGGCTTTCCGGTCCAGGGGGTGCAGGCGGCGCCGGCTCGGGTAGTGGGACAGCCGCAGCGTCCGGCCGTGCCGGCGCACGAGCGCGCCGTTGCGCACCACCCGCATCCCGGCCTCGGCGTAGCAGGCGGCGCCCTCGGCGCTCGGCACCCACTCGGCGGCCGGATACGGCCCCGACTCCCCCGCCGCCCGGTGCCCCGCCTCCTCGCGGGCGAAGCGGTCGAGTCGGCGCACCAGGTCGTGGTTGCCGAGCACGATCCAGTGCTCCCCCAGCAGCCGCGGGACGAGCCGCCGGACCGTGGCGGCGCGGAAGGCGAAGTCCCCCAGGTGGATCGTGAGCGTCCGCTCGTCCGCGCCCTCGTTGGCCCGGCGCACGAGCTCCTCGCGCATCGCGACGACGTCGGGGAAGGGCCGGCCCGTGTGGGCGATGATCCGCTGGTGGTCGAAGTGCTCGTCCGAGACGAAGCGCACCGGGCGGTCCTCTGGCAGATCGATGACGGTCATGCCGTCAGTATGGCCGCCGCGGCGCGAGCGGGGGAAGCGGGCATGCGGCCGGCATGCCGAGGCACGGCATACGGCCGCCGCGGCGCGAGACCCGCAGGACCCGTTCAGGCCCCGTTGACCCGGTACACGTCGTACACCCCGTTGATCCGGCGGACGGCGCTGAGCACGCGGTCCAGATGCGTGGTGTCCCCCATCTGGAAGGAGAAGCGGCTGATCGCCAGCCGGTCCTTGGAGGTGTGCACGCTGGCCGAGAGGATGTTCACGTGATGCTCGCTGAGCACCCGGGTCACGTCCATGAGCAGCCCGGAGCGGTCGAGCGCCTCCACCTGCACGTTGACCAGGAACACGCCCTTGCCGCCCGCGCCCCACTCCACCTCGATCATCCGGTCCGGCTCCCGGCGCAGCGACGAGGCGTTGCGGCAGTCCACGCGGTGCACGCTCACCCCCTGGCCGCGGGTGACGAAGCCCAGGATCTCGTCTCCGGGCACCGGGGTGCAGCACTTCGAGACCTTCACGAGGATGTCGGGGGCGCCGCGGACCAGGATCCCGGAGGCGCCCTCCCGGATCGGCCGCTGCGACGGCAGGCTCGTCTCCCGTGCCTCGTCCTCCGTGCGCAGCTCGGCCCGCAGCTTCTCCAGCACGCTCTGGGTGGACACGTGCCCGTCCCCCACCGCCGCGTACAGCCCGGTCACGTCCACGTAGCGCAGCTTGGAGGCGACCGCCTCGAAGGCCTCCTGCACGTAGTCGCGGCTGAGCGGCAGGTTCTGCTTGCGCAGGGCCTTGCCGACCATCTCCTTGCCCTGCTCGATGGCCTCGTCCCGCCGCTCCTTCGAGAACCACTGCCGGATCTTGTTGCGGGCCCGCGCGCTGGCGACGAAGTTGAGCCAGTCCTGTTTGGGGCCCGCGTCCGGGTTCTTGGAGGTGAGCACCTCGACCGCGTCCCCGTTGACGAGCTTGGAGTCCAGCGGCACGAGCCGGCCGTTGACCTTCGCGCCCATCGTGCGGTGCCCGACGTCGGTATGGATCATGTAGGCGAAGTCGATCGGGGTGGCCCCGGCGGGCAGGCCGATGACCTTGCCCTGCGGGGTGAAGACGTAGACCTCCTTGGAGCCGATCTCGAAGCGCAGCGAGTCGAGGAACTCGCCGGGGTCGGTGGTCTCCGCCTGCCAGTCGCTCAGGTGCTTGAGCCAGGCCATCTCGGCGCTGGAGCCGGAGGTGCCGCCGCGGGCGACGCTCGCGCGGGCGGAACCCTGCTGCTTGTAGAGCCAGTGGGCGGCGACCCCGTACTCGGCGCGCTGGTGCATCTCGGCGGTGCGGATCTGGATCTCCACCGGCTTGCCCCCGGGACCCACGACCGTGGTGTGCAGGGACTGGTAGAGGTTCCACTTGGGGGTGGCGATGTAGTCCTTGAAGCGGCCGGGCAGGGGCCGCCAGCGGCCGTGGATGATGCCGAGCGCGGCGTAGCAGTCCTTCACCGAGTCCAGGATGATCCGCAGCGCGACCAGATCGTAGATCTCGTCGAAGTCGCGGCCGCGCACGATCATCTTCTGGTAGACGGAATAGAGCTCCTTCGGCCGACCGAAGACCTCGGCCCGGATCCGGCTGTCGGCCAGGCTCCTGCGCACCTCCCGGATCACGTTCTTCAGATACTGCTCCCGCTCCGGCTGCCGCTGGGCGACGAGATTGGAGATCTCCGAGTAGACCTTGGGGTGCAGCACCGCGAAGGACAGATCCTCCAGCTCGTTCTTGATCGTCTGGATGCCCATGCGGTGGGCCAGCGGCGCGTAGATCTCCAGCGTCTCCGTCGCCTTGCGCCGGGCGGACTCCGGGCTCATGAAGCCCCAGGTGCGCGCGTTGTGCAGGCGGTCGGCGAGCTTGATGACGAGCACCCGGATGTCCTTGGACATCGCCACGACCATCTTGCGGACCGTCTCGGCCTGCGCCGAATCGCCGTACTTGACCTTGTCGAGCTTCGTCACCCCGTCCACGAGCATGGCGATCTCGTCGCCGAAGTCGTCCCGCAGCCGCTCCAGGGAGTAGTCCGTGTCCTCGACCGTGTCGTGCAGCAGCGCGGCCGAGACCGTCACCGCACCGATGCCCAGCTCGGCCAGGATCTGGGCGACCGCGATGGGGTGGGTGATGTAGGGCTCGCCGCTGCGCCGCATCTGGCCCTCGTGGCAGGCCTTGGCGACCTCGAAGGCCCGTTGGACGAGCTGCGTGTTGCTGCGCGCGTCGTGCCTGCGCAGGATGCGCAGCAGCGGCTCGATCTCGCCGGCCTCGGCCGTCTTGGTGAACAGGCGCGGAACGAGCCTGCGCAGCGATGTGGTGGAGCCGGTCTCGCTCATCCGCACCTCCGATGCCCGGTGGGCCCGGCGCCCGCGCCCGTGATGCTGGACACGCTACACCACACGCCGAGGGAACGAGCGCGACCCCGCCGGCCGGCTCGGGACCGGTCCGCGAGGCCGCACGCCGAGGGCGCGGACGGAGCGCGCTCAGCCGCGGCGGCTTCGGCTCGTGCGCTTGGGCTGGGCGCGCTGCCCGCTCCGGCCGCGCTCGCCGCGTTCCCGATTCGACCGCGGCGCGGGCTCCTCGGCCAGCTCCCAGGGCTCCTCGTCGTCGTCGAGCTCCCGCTCCCGCTCGAGGTCCGAGACCGGCTCGGGCTCCGGCTGCTCCTCGGCCTCGTCCTCCGTCGCGGGGACGGCCCGGCCGGAGCGCCGGGCGAGCACCCGGCGGTCGATCCGCTCGATGCGCGCCTCGCGGCTGCGCAGCGCGACGTAGAGGGGGCCGGCCAGGAAGATCGTGGACAGCGCCCCGACGATGATGCCGATGAACAGCGCCAGCGAGATGTCCCGCAGCGTGCCGGCGCCCAGCACCCCGACGCCGATGCCGAGGATCGCGGCGACCGGGAGCAGCGCGACCACCGAGGTGTTGATCGAGCGGACCAGGGTCTGGTTGATCGCCAGGTTCACCAGCTCGCCGAAGGTGCGCGTGCCGTCCTGGACGTGTCCGCGGGTGTTCTCGCGGATCTTGTCGAACACCACGACCGAGTCGTACAGCGAATAGCCGAGCACGGTCAAGAAGCCGATGACGGCGGCCGGGGTGATCTCGATCCCCGTCACCGCGTAGACGCCGGTGGTCACCACCAGGTCGTGCAGCAGCGCCAGGAAGGCGGCGGCCGACATGCGCCAGGTGCGGAAGTAGGCCCACATGAGACTGCCGGCGAGCACCACGAAGACGATCAGGCCGATGCCCATCTGCCGGGTGATGTCGGCGCCCCAGGAAGGACCGATCGTGGCGACCGCGACCTGCTCCGGCTGCACGCCGTAGGCGGAGGCCAGCTCCTCGCGCAGCAGGGCGATGTCCGCCTCCTCCAGCGGATCGGTCTGGACCCGGATCGAGCCGTCGCCGAGCGAGGTCACCCGGCCCGGCGCGCCCGTGTGCCGGGAGACCAGCTCCTCGGCCGGCTCCGTCGAGGCCGTCGCGGTGCCGGAGACGGTGAACTCGGAGCCGCCGGTGAACTCGATGCCCAGGGCGTAGCCCCCGCGCACGACGGGCGCGACGATCGAGATCGCGATGCCGACGAGGGCGATGAGGAACCAGATGCGGCGCTTGCCGACGAAGTCGATCGAGCGCTCGCCCGTGTAGAGCTCGTTTCCGAGCTGCTGGAAGCCGGCCATTACTCGCCCTTCCCGGTAGTGTTCCGGTCGTTCTCGTCGCCCCCGTGGTCCGCGTCCCGGGCGTCCTGCGCCCCGGCGCCGTCCGGCCCGTCCCCGTCGAGCACCGCGGTGGCCTGTGCGCGCTTGCGCTGGGCGAGGGTGAGCCGCTCGCCGCCGCCCCCTCGCCGCTCGCCGCGGCCGGGGCGCTCCTGGGCCCGGGCGGCACGGCGCTCGGCCAGCGACTGGCGCCGCTCGGCTTCCCGCCTGGCCCCCCGCCCGGCCTCCTGGCCGGGGGTGCGGAAGGTGCCGCGGCCCCGGTAGACGGCCCCGAGCGCGCGGGGGTCGAGGCCCGAGAGCGGGTGGCCCTCGCCGAAGAAGCGGGTGTGGGCGAGCAGGCGCATGACCGGGTGGGTGAAGAAGGCGACCACCACGAGGTCGATGAGCGTGGTGATGCCCAGGGTGAGCGCGAAGCCGCGGACGTTGCCGACCGCGATGAAGAACAGCACGACCGAGACCAGGAAGTTCACCGCGTCCGAGACGAGGATCGTGCGGGAGGCGCGCGACCAGCCCACCTCGACCGCCGAGACGAGCGTCCGCCCGTCCCGCAGCTCGTCCTTGATGCGCTCGAAGTACACGATGAACGAGTCGGCCGTGATGCCGATCGCGACGATCAGGCCGATGACGCCGGCCAACGACAGCCGGTAGCCCTCCTGATTCGAGAGGTAGGTGACCACCAGGTAGGTGACGCTCGCCGCGATCGCGAGCGAGGCGATGGTCACCAGCCCCAGTACGCGGTACTGGACGAGCGAGTAGAGCACGACCAGCGCGAGGCCGATGAGCCCCGCCACCAGCCCGCTCCGCAGCTGGGCGGTGCCGAGCGTCGCCGAGACCGTCGTGTCCGACTGGGGCACGAAGTTGAACGGCAGCGCGCCGAACTTCAGCTGGTCGGCCAGGGCGCGCACGCTCTCCTCGGTGAAGCCGTCGCCGCTGATCTGGGAGCGCCCGTCGGTGATGACCGCGTTCGTGGAGGGGGCGATGATGACGAGGTTGTCGAGCGTGACCGCGAAACGGTTGCGCTGCGGGTCCTGGGCCTGCAGCGCGTAGAGCCGCTGGGTGACCGCCGCGAACTGCGCCGTGCCCTGCTCGTTGAAGCGCAGGTTGACGGCCCACTTGTTCGTGACCGCGCCCGTGCTGGTCTGCTCCCGTCCCGGGACCGCGTCGGCGATGTCGGCGCCGGAGATCTCCACCGGGCCCAGGATGTACTTCTCGGTGCCCTCCTCGTTGCAGGTGAGCAGGGGTTCGGCCGGGTCGATCTCGCTGGCCGGGCGGATGTCGGTGGCGCAGTTGAACTGGGTGAACTCCTGCTGCATCGCCTCGGTGATCTGCACCGGATCGCTCGGGTCGGTGGGCTGGGCCGTGGGGGTGGCGACCGGGTCCGGGTTCACCTGGTCCGGCGGCAGGATCTGGGAGTCCGCCTGCGAGGCCGCGTAGAGCACGGGGCGGAACTCGAGCTTCGCCGAGTTCTGGATCCGCTTGCGGGTCTGCTCGTCCATCTCGCCCGGGACCGAGACGACGATGTTGCGGCCGCCCTGGGTGGTGATCTCGGCCTCGGCGACGCCGGCCGCGTCGATGCGCTGGCGGATGATCGACACCGCCTGCTGCATCTGCTCCGGCGAGGGGTCCGCCTGCCCCTCCGGCAGCTGGGCGGACAGCACGATCTGGGTGCCGCCCTCCAGGTCCAGCGCGAGCTTCGGCAGCCACTGGCCGCCCTCGCTCGCGACCGTGAACCAGTTCAGGCCGGCCAGGCCGGCGATCAGGACGAAGAGGAACGCCAGGGTGCGCCCGGCGCGCGTCCTGATGCCGGGGCCGTGACGGCGGGCTGCGCCGCTCGAAGTGCTTCTGGCCAAGTCTCGGTGCCTTTCGGGTCGCGGTGGGGTCCGCTCGCTTCGTGCCGAGCCCGCGGCTCGGGGGATGGTTCTATGGTCCGGCTAGCGGGAGCCGTCGAGCGGGTGGTCCCCGCCCTCCGGCCTCGCTCCCGGCTCGTCCTCCCCCGGGCTCGCCTGCTCCGACGCGGCCTCGGCGGCCGCCTCCCCCTCGACCGCGTCGGGCTCCAGCCCCTCGGCGGCCGGCTCGAGGGGGTCCGTCTCCTCGAGGAGCTCCTCCTCGAGCGGCTCCGCCTCGTCGGCCACCAGGCGGGAGGCGTCGTCCGGCACCTCGGGCTCGATCACCCGGGCGATCGTGGTGCTGTGGACGCGCAGCCGGGTGCCCGGCGTGGACTCCAGGGTGACGCTCTGCTCGTCCTCGTCCCGGTCCACGATCGTGCCGAACAGTCCCGTGTTCGTCATGACCTCCGCGCCGATCACGATCCGGTCCTGCATCTGGCGCATCTGCTCCTGCCGCTTCCGGTTGCTGCGCCACATGAACACGAGCATGACCAGCAGCAGGGGCAGGAAGAGAAGGATGGGGTCCATGCGTTCGATGCCTTTCTGGGCCGCTCCCCGCGCAGCGGGACGGACGGGCGGTCGTGCCACCCTGGCCGGACGGCAAACGCCTGCGATTATACGCCGTCGAGCGGCAGCTGTCCCGCCCCGGCCGCTCCCCCGGGACCGGGAGTCGAGCGGCGCGGCGCGCAGCCCAGGTGCTCGTAGGCCTCGCGGGTCGCCACCCGGCCCCGCTGGGTGCGGGCCACCAGCCCCGAGCGCACGAGGAACGGCTCGACCACGCTCTCCACGGTCTCCGGCTCCTCGCCCACCGAGACGGCGAGCGTGCGCACGCCGACCGGACCGCCGTCGAAGCGGCGCACGAGGGCGTCGAGCACCGCCCGGTCCAGGCGGTCCAGACCCCGGGCGTCCACGTCGTAGACGTGCAGCGCGTGCTGCACGGCCTGCTCGTCCGCGGCGGTGCCGTGCACGAGCGCGTAGTCGCGCACCCGCCGCAGCAGCCGGTTGGCGATGCGCGGGGTGCCCCGGCTGCGGCGGGCGATCTCGCGCAGCGCCGGGCCCTCCACCTCCAGCTGCAGCAGGCGGGCGGCCCGCAGCAGCACCTCCTCCAGCTCGGCGTCGTCGTAGAACTCCAGGTGCGCCGTGAAGCCGAAGCGGTCCCGCAGCGGGGTCGGCAGCAGCCCCGCCCGTGTGGTGGCCCCCACGGCCGTGAAGGGCGCCAGCTCCAGCGGCACGGTCGTGGCCCCGGCGCCCTTGCCGACCACGATGTCGATGCGGAAGTCCTCCATCGCCAGGTACAGCATCTCCTCGGCCGTGCGGGCCATGCGGTGGATCTCGTCGATGAAGAGGATCTCGCCGGGCGCCAGGCTGGAGAGCACGGAGGCCAGGTCCCCGGCGTGCTGGAGGGCGGGACCGCTCGTGAGCCGGACGGGGTTGCCGGTCTCCTCGGCGACGATGAGCGCGAGGGTGGTCTTGCCGAGTCCCGGAGGGCCTGCCAGGAGGATGTGGTCGGGGGCGCGGCCCTGGATCCCGGCCGCCTTGAGCAGCAGGTCCAGCTGCGTGCGCACCTTGCCCTGCCCCACGAACTCGGCCAGGGTGGCCGGCCGCAGCGCGCCCTCGAAGGCGAGCTCGGCGTCGGACTCGGCCCGGCCGGCGTCCGGGCGGCGCGGCTGCTCGCTCATCTCGTCCCCCGGTCCAGCAGGCGCAGCGCCGCGCGCAGCACCGTCGCGACCTCCAGGCCGTCGTCCGGCAGCGTCGCGATCGCGTCGTCCACGGCCGGGCCCGCGACCCGCTCGGGGTGGCCCAGGCCCGTGAGCGCCTCGACCACGTCCGCCCGCACCCCCGGCGGCACCCGGCCGGCTGCTCCGGCGGCGCCGTGCCCCTCGGGCGGCGCGGCCAGCTTGCCGCGCAGGGAGACGATGATGAGCCCCGCGCTCTTCGGACCGATCCCCGAGACCCGCTTGAAGGCCTGCGCGTCCTCCTCCGCCACGGCCCTGGCCACCTGGCCCGGGTCCATCTGCGAGAGCACGCCGATCGCGGAGCGGGGGCCCACGCCGGAGACCGTGATGAGCCGCTCGAAGACCTCCAGCTCCTCGGCCGTGCGGAAGCCGTAGAGGACCCAGGCGTCCTCGCGGACCGCGAGGTGCGTGAGCACCGTGGCCTCCTGGCCCGTGCGCAGCTCCAGGGCGTGCTGCGGGGTCACGTGGACGCGGTAGCCCACCCCCGAGACGTCGAGGTGGAGCGAGGAGGCGGTGAGGGCGACGACGACGCCGCGCAGGGAGGCGATCACCCGGCTTACCCTAGGCGCTGACGGCCCCGCGCCGCGGCACGCTCGGCGGCGAGCCACGCCTCCTGGGCCCGGGTGCGCCCGCCGGGGGCCGGTGCGGAGGGCCGCGTCCGGGCGGCGTGCAGCGGCGTCTTCCAGACCGAGCAGATCGCCAGGGCCAGTGCGTCGGCCGCATCGGCCGGCCGCGGCGCCTCGCTCAGGCCGAGCAGCCGCTGCACCATGACGCCCACCTGCCGTTTGCCCGCGTCGCCGTAGCCGGTGATCGCCGCCTTCACCTCGGAGGGGGTGTGCAGCTCGACCGACAGTCCCCGCTGCGCGGCCGCGTAGAGCACGACCCCCGAGATCTGGGCGGTCCCCATCACGGTGCGCAGATTGTGCTGGGCGAACACGCGCTCCAGCGCGACCCGGTCGGGGGCGTGCTCGTCCAGGGCCCGCTCCACCCCCGCGCCGACGACCCGCAGACGCTCGGCGAGCTCCAGCTCCGGACCGGAGCGGAGGACCTCGACGTGCACGAGGCTCGTGCGCCGCCGCTCGTCCATCTCGACCACCCCGATGCCGCATCGGGTGAGCCCCGGGTCCACGCCGAGCACCCGCCCCGCCACGCTCTCCTCCTCCCGGCCCGCGTCCGGCTCAGTCCTCCGCCTCGAGCTGGGCCTGCACCTCGGGCGAGACGTCCAGGTTCGTGAAGACGTTCTGCACGTCGTCGCTGTCCTCCAGCGCGTCGATGAGGCGCAGCACCCGGCGGGCCGTCTCGGCGTCCGCCTCGACCTTGACGTTCGGCACGAACTCGGCGTCGGCCTGGTCGTAGTCGATGCCGCCGGCCTGCAGGGCCGTGCGGGCGGCGACCATGCGGGCCGCCTCGGTGCGCAGCTCGAAGGTCTCGCCGTGGTCGATGATCTCCTCGACCCCCTCGTCCAGCACGAGCTCCAGGACCTCGTCCTCGCTGGGCGAGCCGCCCTCGTGCGGCACGATGATCACGCCCTTGCGCTCGAAGTTGAAGGCCACCGAGCCCGGGTCGGCCATATTGCCGCCGTTGCGGCTCATCGCCGTGCGCACCTCGGCGGCGGCCCGGTTCTTGTTGTCGGTGAGGCACTCGATGAGCAGCGCCACCCCGCCGGGCGCGTAGCCCTCGTACATGATCGTCGTGTAGTCGACCGACTCCCCGGTCAGCCCGGCGCCGCGCTTGATGGCGCGGTCGATGTTGTCGTTGGGGACGCTCGTCTTCTTGGCCTTCTGGACGGCGTCGGCGAGCGTGGGGTTGCCCGCCGGATCGGGGCCGCCGATCTTCGCGGCCACCTCGATGTTCTTGATCAGCTTGGCGAACGACTTGGCGCGCTTGGCGTCGATGACCGCCTTCTTGTGCTTCGTCGTCGCCCACTTGGAGTGTCCGGCCATGTTCTCCCTCGGTCCTTCGGCCATCCGCCGTGCCCGGCACGGTCGCCGCCGTCGCGTGCGGCGTTCCATGCTACCCGCCCCGCGGCCGCTCTCCCGCAGGCGGCCCGTGTCCCACCGGAGAAGAGGCCCCCTCGGGCGAGCGTGCACCCTCGGATCCGGTCCGCCGGACCGGCTCCGAGTCCGGCTCAGAGGCCCTCCGGACGGCGCCCGGTCAGGAAGGCCCCGAGCGCATCGGCCAGCCAGGCCGCGTCCCGGATCGAGCACAGCTCGCGCGCCGAGTGCATGGACAGGATCGGGATGCCGACGTCCACGGTCGGGATCCCCAGCCGGGCGGCCGAGATCGGGCCGATCGTGGTGCCGGAGGGGATCGTGTTGCGGGAGACGAAGTCCTGCACGGGCGCCCCCGCCGCCTCGCAGACCCCGTGCCACAGGGCCGTCCCGCGGGCGTCGCTCGCGTAGCGCTGCTGCGCGTTCGTCTTCAGGATCGTGCCGCGGCCGGCCAGCGGACGCGCCTCGCTGTCGTGCCGTTCCGGATAGTTCGGGTGCACGCTGTGCCCCACGTCGGAGGAGACGAGCCAGGAGGCGGCCAGCGCTCGGCGGCGCTGCTCGGCGTCCGCGCCCAGGCCGTCCCGGATCCGCTCGAGCACCTCGCCCAGGAACGGGCCGCCGGCGCCCGAACGGCTGTCGGAACCGACCTCCTCGTGATCGAAGGCCGCCACCACGGGGATCACGCCCTCCGGCGCTGCGGCGGCCAGCGCCCGGACGGCCCCGTAGACGCTCACCAGATCGTCCAGACGCGGGGCGGCCAGCAGCGAGCCGTCGGCGCCGAAGCGGGTCGGCGGCTGGGCGTCGGCGAGGAAGACGTCCCAGCCCGCGATCCGGTCGGCCTCGACCCCGGCGGCGCGGGCGAGCAGCTCCAGGGCGCCGGGAGCCTCCTCGTCGCCGAGGACGGGGGCCGTGTGCCGCTGCCGGTCCAGCGCCAGGCCCTCGTTCACGGCGCGGTCCAGGTGCACCGCGAGCTGCGGGATGCGGGCGACCGCTCCGGTCTCCACCAGCCGGACGCTCCCGTCCCGCAGGGCGATCCGGCCCGCCAGCCGTAGTTCGCGGTCCAGCCAGGAGTTCAGCAGCGGGCCGCCGTACACCTCCACCGCCAGCTGCCGCCAGCCCTCCGCCGTCCGGTCCGGCTGCGGCTTGAGCCGGAAGCCGGGCGAGTCGGTGTGGGCGCCGACGATCGCGAAGGGGGTGAGCGCCTCGGCCCCCTCCGGCACGCGCCAGGCGATGACCGCCCCGTCCCGCACCGTGCAGCGCGCACCGGGTCCCTGCGGCCACGGCTCGCGCTCCTCCAGCCGCTCGAAGCCCGCCTCCTGCAGCATCGACGCGGCCCGCTCGGCGGCGTGGTAGGAGCTGGGCGAATCGGCGATGAACCGGCTCAGTCCCTCCGCGAAGGCCGCGGCGCGTTGCGCATCCGATCCGTTCCGCTCCACGTCCGTTCCTCTCTCCTCAGTTCAGTTTCGTTCCGCGCTCCTTCGTTCCGCGCTCCCCCGTACCCGCCGGAGCCTGCCGGCCGGTTTTCTCCCCGGGCCCTCCGGCCTCTGCGGCGGGCTTCAGAGCTCGAATCCGCGCTCGTCGACCGTGCGCAGGAAGGCCCGGTGGATCCGGTCCTCCCCGGAGAGCTCCGGGTGGAACGCGGTGGCCAGCAGGGATCCCTGCCGCACGGCCACGACGCCCCCGTCCGGCAGCTGCGCCAGCCGCTCGACCGCCGGGCCCGTCTCCACCACCAGCGGGGCGCGGATGAACACGGCCCGCACGGGCGCCCGCGCGTCCGCGCCGATCGCGGGCACCTCCAGCTCGGTCTCGAAGGAGTCCAGCTGGGAGCCGAAGGCGTTGCGCCGGACCGTGACGTCCAGGCCGCCGAAGGTCTCCTGACCGGCGACGCCGCCCTCCAGCCGCTCGGCCAGCAGGATCATGCCCGCGCAGCTGCCGTACGCCGGCAGGCCCGCCCGGATCGCCTCCCGGATCGGCGCGCGCAGCCCGAACAGGCGCGCGAGCCGGTCGATCACGCTCGACTCCCCGCCGGGCAGCACGAGGCCCGCCAGGCCCCGCAGCTGCTCCGGGGCGCGTACGAGCCGCACCTCGCGCCCGAGCCGCCGCAGGGCGCGGGCGTGCTCCCGCACATCGCCCTGCAGGGCGAGGACGCCGACCGGGCGCTCGCTCACCAGCCGCGCTCGGCCAGGCGGTGCGGGGCCGGGAGATCGGCGACGTTGATGCCCACCATCGCCTCCCCCAGCCCGCGGGACGCCTCGGCGATCGCCGCCGCGTCCTCGTACATGGTGGTCGCCTTCACGATCGCGGCCGCCCGGCGGACGGGGTCGCCGGACTTGAAGATGCCGGAGCCGACGAAGACGCCGTCCGCCCCCAGCTGCATCATCATGGCCGCGTCAGCCGGGGTCGCCACGCCGCCCGCGGTGAACAGCACCACGGGCAGCCGGCCGCTGTTCGCGACCTCGGCGACCAGCTCGTAGGGGGCCTGCAGCTCCTTGGCGGCGACGTACAGCTCGTCCTTGGACATGGCCTGCAGCGCCCGGATCTCGCTCGTGATGCGTCGGATGTGCTTCGTAGCCTCAGACACGTCGCCGGTGCCGGCCTCGCCCTTGGAGCGGATCATGGCCGCGCCCTCGGTGATCCGGCGCAGCGCCTCGCCCAGATTCGTGGCCCCGCACACGAAGGGGACCTCGAAGGCCCACTTGTCGATGTGGTTGACGTAGTCGGCGGGGCTGAGCACCTCGGACTCGTCGATGTAGTCGACCTTGAGCGCCTGCAGCACCTGGGCCTCCACGAAGTGGCCGATACGCGCCTTCGCCATCACGGGGATCGAGACCTCGTCGATGATCCGCTCGATCAGCTCCGGGTCACTCATGCGGGCCACGCCGCCCTGGGCCCGGATGTCCGCGGGCACCCGCTCCAGCGCCATGACGGCCACGGCCCCCGCGTCCTCGGCGATACGGGCCTGCTCGGGGGTGACGACGTCCATGATGACGCCGCCCTTGAGCATCTCGGCCAGGCCCCGCTTGACGCGGTCGGTTCCCGTGCTGCGCTGCTGTTCGCTCACTGTCGTCCTTTCGAGTGGGGGTGGTCCTCCGTCTGCGGCCAGGCCTCCTGCAGCAGGACGCGCACGTCCTCCAGGAGGACGGGCAGCGCCTTGACCCGGGCGATGACGGGGAAGAAGTTGGCGTCCTGAGCCCAGCGGGGCACGATGTGCTGATGCAGGTGGCCGGCGATGCCGGCGCCGGCGACGGCGCCCTGGTTCATGCCGATGTTGAAGCCGTCCACGCGGGAGACCCGCCGGTGCACGCGCATCGCGGTCTGCGTGAGCAACGCGATCTCGCGCAGCTCCTGCTCGTCGGCGTCGTCGTAGTTCGCGATGTGCCGATAGGGGCACACCAGCAGGTGGCCCGAGTTGTAGGGGTAGAGGTTGAGCAGCACGAAGGCCCGCTCGCCCCGGTGCACGATGAGCCCGTCCTGATCGCTGCGCTGCGGCGCCTCGCAGAAGGGGCAGCCCTCGCGCTCCCGATCCGGGCCCTGCCGGATGTAGGCCATCCGGTGCGGGGTCCACATGCGCTGGAACTGGTCGGGCACGCCGGCGAACGCCGCCGCGTCCTCCAGCCGCACGCCGTCGAGCTCCCCGGCCGGGAAGCCGAGCGCGCCGCCCCGGGGCTCAGCCCCGCTCATGCCAGGTCCGCTTCACCGTTCACCAGGGTGTGGGAGGCGATCGAGCCGGTGACCAGTTCGAAGGCCTCGTCCAGGGGCACGCCGTTGCGCTGCGAGCCGTCGCGGAAACGGAAGGAGACCGCGCCGGCGCCCCGGTCGTCCTCGCCCGCGATGAGCAGGAAGGGCACCTTCGCCTTGGTGTGGGTCCGGATCTTCTTGGGCATCCGCTCGTCGCCCGCATCCAGCTCCGCCCGCACGCCGGCGGCGCGCAGCCGCTCGACGAACTCGCCCAGATAGGCGGCGTACTCGGCGGCGACGGGGATCGCGACCGCCTGCCGGGGCGCCAGCCAGACGGGGAACGCGCCCGCGTAGTGCTCCAGCAGCACGCCGAAGAAGCGTTCGATCGAGCCGAACAGGGCCCGGTGGATCATGACGGGGCGCTTGCGCGTGCCGTCGGCCGCCGTGTACTCCAGCCCGAAGCGCTCGGGCAGCATGAAGTCCAGCTGGATCGTGGACATCTGCCAGCTGCGGCCGATCGCGTCCCTCGCCTGGACCGAGATCTTGGGGCCGTAGAAGGCCGCCCCGCCCGGGTCCGGCACGAGCTCCAGCCCGGAGGCCCCGGCCACCTCCTGCAGGGTCTCGGTCGCCTCCTGCCAGATCTCGTCGTCGCCGATCGCCTTGTCCGGGTTCTTCGTCGACAGCTCCAGGTAGAAGTCGTCCAGCCCGTAGTCGTGCAGCAGCGAGAGCACGAAGTCCAGCGTGCGCGCGAGCTCCTCGCGCATCTGCTCGCGGGTGCAGTAGATGTGCGCGTCGTCCTGGGTGAAGCCGCGGGCGCGGGTCAGGCCGTGCACCACGCCGGACTTCTCGTAGCGGTACACGGTGCCGAACTCGAACAGCCGCATCGGCAGCTCCCGGTAGGAGCGGGCAGCCGAGCGGTAGACGAGATTGTGCATCGGGCAGTTCATGGGCTTCAGGTAGTAGTCCTGTCCCTGCCGGGTCACCCGCCCCTCGGCGTCGCGCTCCTCGTCCACCCGCATGGGCGGGAACATGCCCTCCGCGTACCACTCCAGGTGGCCGGAGGTCTCGAACAGCTGCCCCTTGGTCAGGTGCGGAGTGGTGACGAAGGAGTAGCCCTCCCGCAGGTGGCGGCGGCGGGAGTGCTCCTCCATCTCGCTGCGCACGATGCCGCCGTCCGGGTGGAAGACCACGAGGCCCGAGCCGATCTCCTCGGGGAAGCTGAAGAGGTCCAGCTCCCTGCCCAGTCGGCGGTGGTCGCGCTTGGCGGCCTCGGCCAGCCGCTCCTGGTGGGCTCGCAGTTCCTCCTTGCTCGGCCAGGCGGTGCCGTAGATGCGCTGCAGCATGGGGTTCTTCTCGCTGCCCCGCCAGTAGGCGCCGGCCGAGCGGGTGAGCGCGAAGCCGTTGCCGATGAGCCGGGTGGAGGGCAGGTGCGGGCCGCGGCACAGATCGCTCCAGCGCCGCTCCCCCGTCTTCGGGTCGACGTTGTCGTAGATCGTCAGCTCGCCCGACCCGACCTCCACCTCCTCGCCGGAGCCGGAGGCGCCCGAACCCTTGAGGCCGACCAGCTCGAGCTTGTAGGGCTCGTCCGCGAGCTCCGCCCGGGCCTGCTGCTCGCTCACGACGCCGTGCGCGAAGCGCTGGCCCTCGCGCACGATGCG
>JAUNLB010000025.1:0-1099 GCA_030532485.1 Pseudoclavibacter sp. | reverse complement strand
CCTCCTTCTCGATCGCCTTGAGGTCCTCGGGGGTGAACGGTTCGGGCGCGTCGAAGTCGTAGTAGAAGCCGTCCGTGATGGGCGGACCGATGCCGAGCCTGACCTGCGGGTGCAGTCTCTGCACCGCCTGGGCGACGACGTGGGCGGCGGAGTGGCGCAGGATGTCCAGGCCGTCCGGGGAGGACAGCGGCACGCCCTCCACCTCGGCGCCCTCCGGCACCTCTCGGAAGAGGTCCTGCAGCTCCCCGTTCACGCGCATGGCCACGATCTGCCGGTCCGGGAACAGATCGAATCCCGTCGTCCCGCTGCCGCCCGGCTGCTCGGCGGTCGGCGGGGAGGATGCGGCGGGATCGCTCACGTACTGCTCCTTGGGCGGAAGATCCGGTGGACGGGGCCGCGTGCACGGCCGGGCGTGATTCTATCCCGAGCGCAGCGCCCGCGCTCGCAGCGGAGCGCCCCGCCTCGAGCCATCCGGTCGCCACGGCCCGGGCAGTGCCCGCGCTCGGCAGGGGCCGCCGCCCGCCCTCAGCCCCGATCGCTCAGGTTCACGAACTCGCCGAGGTCCTCCGGCTCGCGCGGATCCGGGCGGCCGCCGGTGCGTTCGGCGCCGGAACGGGGTGCGGCGGGATCGGCGGAGACTCGGTCGACGAGGAACTCGACCGCCCGCAAGGCCAGCCGCAGCTTGTTGCGGTGACGGCCGCCGGTGCGCAGGTCGATACGCTCGGCCGCGGCCCGGGCCCGCCCCTTGATGACCTCCTCGCGACCGGTGACGACCCTCCCCAGTCCGCCTCGGATCTGCGCCACGCGCCGGTTGGCTGCGGGACCCGCCGCGCCGCGGGGTGCGCCGTTCGTCTCGTTCGTCGCCATGCCCTGTACGCTCCTCGCTCCGGCGGCGCACGGTGCGCCGCGTGGACACACCATACGCCACCAGGGCGGGAATTCGCGCTATATCGCGAAGGGGGTGCGAAGTGTTCGCCCAGAGCGCGTTCGGAGCGGAGCACGCTCGGAACGGCGGAACGCCGGGAGCGATGCTCCCGGCGTTCGGTGGAGCGGATGACGAGACTCGAACTCGCGACCCTCACCTTGGCAAGGTGATGCG
>JAUNLB010000024.1 GCA_030532485.1 Pseudoclavibacter sp. | reverse complement strand
CGCGCGAGCAACGCACCCGCCCCACCGCCTTCACCATCACCGATCACCCCAATCCACAACACATCGTGAACCACACCGAGAACCACCAGACACACATCGCCCGACCGGTTCCCGTCTTCCCATCCCTCCAGGAGCCTATACTTCCCCGATACCCCTGGAAGGACGCCACCAGCATATCCCAAAAGGTACGACACCACAAGCCCGACAGCACATTCCACCCTGGGGATTCCCTGAGTGCCGACACGCGAACCCGCCCGGAACCACGGGCCACAAACGCCCCGAAAAGACCACCAGGACGACCCCCGGGTCGGGAAAGTGAAAAGACACAGGAAGGGCCCGGGGGAATCCTACCCGCCACCTACGACATTCGAGAAGAGACCCGAATCCGTGCGTTCTCAAGTCAGAAACTTATGTTCATCGGCGCGGTATCCGGAGCGGTGCCACCGAAGAGCCAAAAGCAGGGGCAGACGTCCTCGGCCCCGAAGGGGATCGCAAGGCACTCAGCTTCCTCGCACTCCCCTGCCCGGGCTCCTCTGGAATCACTCGTCTAGGCTGGCCGCGTGCTGCTGAGCGATCGCGACATCCGGGCCGGAATCGACGCCGGGCGCATCCGCCTGGACCCCTACGACCCGGAGATGGTCCAGCCGTCCAGCGTGGACGTGCGGATCGATCGCTCCTTCCGCCTCTTCGACAACCATCGCTACCCCTTCATCGACCCGGCTGAGGAGCAGGCCGATCTGACCCGGCTCGTCGAGGTCGAGCCGGACGCGCCCTTCGTGCTGCATCCGGGCGAGTTCGTGCTCGCCTCCACCTACGAGCGCGTGCGGCTGGGCGACGACGTGGCGGCCCGGTTGGAGGGCAAGAGCTCGCTGGGCCGGCTGGGCCTGCTCACCCACTCGACCGCCGGGTTCATCGACCCGGGCTTCGAGGGGCACGTGACGCTGGAGCTGTCGAACATGGCGACCCTGCCGGTCAAGCTGTGGCCGGGCATGAAGATCGGCCAGCTGTGCTTCTTCCAGCTCTCCAGCGCGGCCGAACGCCCCTACGGCTCGGCCGGCCCCGGTTCCCGCTACTTCGGCCAGCGCGGCCCGACGCCCTCGCGCTCGCACCTGGGCTTCTCCCGCATCGACGTGAGCGCCGAACGGGACGGCGACAGCCCCGAGTAGGCGTGCAGGCTCCGCGCATCAAACCGCCCGGGACAGCGAGCCCGGGGTGTACCGGTACTCGTGCAGACGGCCCCATCGAACCGCCTGAGGCGAGGAGCGAGGCTACAGCCCCGAGTAGGCGTGCAAGCCCTTGAAGAAGACGTTGACGATCGCGAAGTTGAACAACACCGTCGCGAAGCCGACGATCGACAGCCACGCCGACGGCGAGCCCCGCCAGCCGTTCGTGGCGCGGGCGTGGATGTAGCCCGCGTACACGACCCAGATGACGAAGGTCCACACCTCCTTGGTGTCCCAACCCCAGTAACGCCCCCAGGCCCGCTCGGCCCAGATGGCGCCGGCCACGAGCGTGAAGGTCCACAGGATGAAGCCGATCACGTTGATCCGGTAAGCCAGGGCCTCCAGCCGCTCCGGGTCCGGCAGCGAGGCCAGGAAGCGCAGCTTGGAGGCGCGGCCGGTGCGCGCATCGTGCTGCCGGGCGGTCTGCAGCAGCTGCATGGTCGACAGCCCGAAGCCGAGGGCGAGGCAGCCGGTCGACAGCGAGGCGATGAACACGTGGATGACGAGCCAGGCGGACTGCAACGCCGGGATCAGGGGCACGACCTCGACGTAGAAGGCGATCGTCGCGACCCCCAGCCACAGGGTCGTGAAACCCGTGATGAAGGTGCCCAGGAAGCGCAGATCGGCCCAGAACCGGGAGACGATGAAGACGAGCACGATGAGCGCCGTGAAGGTGAGGGAGAATTCGAACATGTTCGCCCACGGCACCCGGCCCGCGGCGACGCCGCGCAGCACGGTGGCCGCCAGGTGCAGGCCGAAGCCCAGATACAGCAGGAGCATGGCGATGCGCAGCGAGGCGCTCGCCCGCGTGTCCCGCCAGGCCGCCGCGTCCTCGACCGCGGCCCGCTCCACCCGCACGCCCTCGACGGCCTCGCCGGGATCGGCCTCCAGCACGGCGGTGCGCCCGGCCCCCTCGACGGCCGTGGTCACGCCGCGCCTGCGGGTCGCCCCGACCGCCGAGCGGTGCTCCGCCCGTTCGCCGGCGCGGACGGAGCGGGCCGCCAGGTCCATCGCGAACAGGACGAAGGAGACCGCGTAGACGGCCATGGCCGCGTAGATCGTGATGTTCGACCAGTTCGAGAGCGTCTCGACGGTGCTGAAGTCCATGGCCTATGCCGTTCCCTTCTCGTCCCCCTCAGGAGGCGCACCGGTTCGCGTGGCCCCTCGCACGGGCCCGGGACGCTTCCCGTCCCCCTCACGGGGCGCGCCGGGGAACGAAGACGATCCTACGAGGCGGGAGGCGTGCGCGTCGAGGACCTCCCCCACGGCGGCGGCCAGGCCCGGGTCCTCGCCTCGGGCCAGACCCGCGTATTCGAGGAGCGTGCCGCCGTCCGGGCGACGCACGGCCTTGACCCAGACGCGCCGCCTGGGCACGAGCAGGGAGGTCATGAGCCCGGCGATGACGAGCACGGTGCAGATCAGCACGGGCTCCTGGGTGGGGTCCGAGTGGATGTCGAAGGAGGCGTAACGGGGCACCGTCTCCAGCGTGACCGTGCCGAGCCCGCCCGGCAGCTCGCTCGTCTCGCCCGGCCGCAGCTGCAGGGCGCGCGCCTGGGAGCCGCCGCCGGCGATCTGCTCCAGGCCGTCGGTGTCGAGCCGGTACACGCTCGTCGGCACCCCCGAGTCCAGGCCCAGATCCCCCGTGAACACGTTGAGGGTCAGCAGCGGGTCGCGCAGCTCCGGCCCGGCGGAGGCGAAGGCGCCGGTCTCCAGCTCGCTCGCGGTGGGGTAGAAGAAGCCGATCATGCCCAGCTGTTCGGTCAGCCCGTCGGGCACCTTCACGACCCCCAGGCTCGTGAGGTTCGCGTCCTGCGGCAGGAACGGCACGGCGTCCGAGAACACGGCCCGCCCCTGCGGGTCCCGCACCGTGATGACCGGGGCGTAGCCGTTGCCGAGCAGGTAGACGTCGGTGCCCGCGTAGCGCAGCGGCTCGTTGACCCGCACGACGGCCTGCTCGGCGGCCGAGCCGGGCCGCTGCACGGTCACCCCCGCCGCGTAGTCGTTGACCTGGCCGAGCGCGTTCGGGTTGCCGGTCTCGTAGTCCACCTCGAAGGAGTCGAGCGTCATCGAGTAGGGGGCGAGCCGGGTCGGCGAGAAGAACTGGCCGGGCGTGAACGAGGAGTAGCTGACGATGTCGTTGGAGAAGGTCTGCCCCTCCACCAGCACCCGCTGCCCGTGCCAGGAGAAACCGCCGCCGATCCCGACCGAGAGGATGAGGCCGAGCATGGCGATGTGGAACAGCAGATTGCCCGTCTCCCGCACGTAGCCCCGCTCGGCCGAGACCGAGACCCCGCGGACGCCCTGATCGAACACCGCCGTCCGGTATCGGCGGGCGCGCAGGACCTCGCGGGCCCGCTCGATCAGCCGGCCCGCCTCGGCGCCCACGCCCGGCTCCAGGCGCACGGTCGAATAGGCGTCCATGCGCTCGAGCCGGGCCGGCGTGCGGGGCGGCGCGCTGCGCAGCGAACGCCAGTGGTGGGCGATGCGCGGCACGATGCAGCCGACCAGCGAGACGAACAGCAGCAGGTACACCGAGGTGAACCAGGCCGAGGAGTACACGTCGAACAGCTGCAGATCGTCCAGCAGGGGCGCCAGCTCCGGTTGTTCGGAGAAGTAGCGGGCGACGCCGTTCGGGTCGCTCGTGCGCTGCGGCACGAGCGAGCCGGGGATCGCGGCGATCGCCAGCAGCAGCAGCAGGAGCAGGGCGACGCGCATGCTCGTGAGCTGCCGCCACAGGGCGCGCCAGACGCCCAGGACGCGCCCGAGCGGTCCGTTCGCGGGGCGCGGCGGGCGGTCTCGGGCCTCGAAGCCCTCGCGCTGCGCGTCGACGTGGTCAGAGGGGCGTGACATAACCGGGGACCAGGGCTCCGATCGCGGCGATGAAGGACTGCCACACGCCCGTCACCATGAGCAGGCCGATGAGCACGAGCAGGCCGCCGCCGATGAGGTTGACGGTGCGGATGCGCCGGCGCAGCCAGCCGGCGGCGCGGGTCGCGGCCCCGAAGCCGAAGGCGAGCAGCACGAACGGCAGGCCGAGGCCCAGGCAGTAGGCGAAGGCGAGCAGCGCCCCGCGGCCGGCGGCCGCGGACTGGAAGCCGAGCGCCTGGATGGCGATGAGTGTCGGCCCCAGGCACGGTGCCCAGCCCAGGCCGAAGACCATGCCCAGCAGCGGCGCGCCGGCGAGGCCGACGGGCCGCTGCGGCAGGCGCAGGGTGCGCTGCAGGAAGGGCAGCCGACCGATGAACACGAGCCCCATGAGCGCCACCACGACCCCCAGCACGCGCAGCAGCGCCCCCTGGTGCTGCAGCAGCCAGAAGCCGAGCTGTCCGAAGGCGGCGCCGGACAGCACGTAGACGAGGGAGAAGCCGAGCACGAAGAGCATCGCGCCGAGGGCGAGCCGCGAGCGCGGCACGGCCCGCGCCGACGTCGTGCCGCCCCGCCCCTCTGCGGGGACGGCGGGACCGGCCGGGCCGCTGGTGGCCCCGATGAGGCCCAGATAGCCGGGCACCACCGGCAGCACGCACGGCGAGGCGAAGGAGAGGAAGCCGGCCGCGGCGGCCAGCGGCAGCGCCGCCAGCAGGCCGCCGTGCATGATCACCTCGCCGGGGGTCACGGCCGGGGCTCCGCGAGCGCCTCGCCGATCATGGCCTCCAGCGTGGCGGGCGGGACGGGCCCGCGGATGAGGCCGGCGACGCGGCCCTGCCGGTCGAGCACGAGGGTGGTGGGGATCGCCTGCGGCGAGACGCTGTCGGCGAAGGCCAGCCGGACCGCGGCGGCGTCCACGTCCAGGATGGAGGGGTAGTCGATCCCGAAGCTCTCCTCGAAGGAGGCGACGGTCGGCGCCCGGTCGTAGATGTTGACGCCGACGAACTGCACGCCCTCGGCGCGGTGCGCCTGCCAGGCGGCCTGCAGATCGGCGGCCTCCGTCCGGCATGGCGGACAGGCGGCGTACCAGAAGTTGACCACCACGACCTCGCCGGCGTGCTCGGCCGAGTCGAAGGCGCCGCCGTCGGCGGTGGGGCCGGAGAAGGCGATCGGCTCGCCGCGGCCGTCGGGCGGGAACACCTCCCAGGAGCCGTCGGCGCCGGACAGGCCGTCGCCGGGGTTCGACTGCACCTCCTGCGCCCACTCGTCGCCGCCGCAGGCGCTCAGTCCGAGCACGGCGCCGCAGGCGAGCGCGCCGGCGAGCAGGGCGCGCAGCCCGCGGCGGGGAGGGCGGGGGGTCATGCGGCCCCCTGGTCGACGGCGCGCTCGGCCTCGGTGATCGCCGGTTCCCGGTAGTCGACCTCGGTGAACGCGGTCGCCGGGTGGTACTCGAAGCTCGTGACGCTGGACAGCGCGCAGCGTCTGCGGCGCGGGTCGTGGAACAGGGGCCGGCGGGAGAGCGCGAGGTGCACGATCCAGATCGGCAGCTGGTGGGTGACGAAGACGACGTCCCCGTCCACCCCGCCGGATCCCTCCACGATCGCGGCGCGCATGCGGTCGCGGATCTCCCGGTAGGGCTCGCCCCAGCTGGGCCTGGCCGGGTTGACCAGGCGCCGCCAGCTCATGGGGTTGCGCAGGGCCGAGAAGCGGCCGTGCATGCGCTGGCCCTCGAAGGCGTTCCAGGGCTCGATGAGCCGTTCGTCGATCTCCAGGGCGGTGCCGAAGGCCCGGGCGAGGGGCTCGGCGGACTCCCGGGCGCGCTGGAGGGGGGAGGAGAGGACGCGGGCGACGGGCACCTCGCGGGCGGCGAGGTCCTCGGCCACGAGCCCGGCCATGCGCCGGCCCCGCTCGCTCAGGCCGAAGCCGGGCAGCCGGCCGTACAGCAGGCCGTTGGGGTTCTCGACTTCGCCGTGACGGACGAGGTGGATGCGCTGCGGGGCCATGTGCACGATTCTACGGAGCGCGGTCGCGCGCAGTTCTGTGTGCGCGACAGACTGCGGCCGCCGTTCGCGACGGGCCGCGGCCGCCTCGACACCGGCGGGGAGACGGGCGGGCGGCACGGCCTGCGCGCGGCGGGCGGCGGGTACCCTGGTGCCGTGACCGAACGCACCCTCATCGCCGATCTTGCCGACCTCGACGACGCCCCCGTGACCGTGCGGGGCTGGGTCGAGACCGTCCGCGACCAGAAGAAGGTCCAGTTCGTCGTGCTGCGCGACGAGAGCGGTGAGCTCCTGCTGGTGAATCCCCGCATGCCGGAGCTGGAGTCGATCTCGGAGGCGATCTCGGGGCTCGCGCACGGCACCTTCCTGACCGTGCACGGGGAGCTGAAGCACGACGAGCGGGTGAAGCTGGGGGGCCTGGAGGTGCGCATCGCCGAGCTGCGCGTGGAGAGCGAGGCGATCCCGGAGACCCCGATCGACGAGGACACGGCGATCGACAAGCGCCTGGACTGGCGCTTCCTGGACCTGCGCACGGAGCGGAACAACCTCATGCTCCGGGCCCAGACGGACTTCCTGCACGCGCTGCGGAGCTTCTGGGTGGAGCGCGGCTTCATCGAGGTGTTCACGCCCAAGCTCATGGCCTCGGCCTCCGAGTCGAAGGCCGAGCTGTTCCGGGTGGACTACTTCGAGCGTCCCGCCTATCTGGCGCAGAGCCCGCAGCTGTACAAGCAGATGGCGCAGTCCGCGGGGCTCGGCAAGATCTTCGAGGTCGGCCCGGTCTTCCGCGCGGACCCCTCCTTCACCTCGCGGCACGCGACCGAGTTCACGGGCGTGGACGCCGAGATCTCCTGGGTGGACTCGCACGAGGACGTCATGCGGCTGCAGGAGGAGCTGATGGCCGCGGGCCTGGCGGCGGTGCGGGATCGCTGGGGCGAGCGGATCCGGGAGCTGTTCGGCGTCGAGGTGGTGGTGCCGTCCCTGCCGTTCCCGCGCATCCCTCTGCTGGAGGCCCGCGAGATCGTGGAGCGGCGCGGGCACCGCATCGAGCGGGACGATCTGGACCTGGATCCGGAGGGCGAGCGGCAGATCGCCGCGCACGTGGCCGAGGAGCTGGGGCACGAGTTCGTGTTCCTCACCGACTACCCCGCCTCGATCCGGCCGTTCTACCACATGCGGCACGAGCAGGACCCCTCGTTGACCCGCAGCTACGACCTGATCTGGAAGGGCGTGGAGATCACGACCGGCGCCCAGCGCGAGCACCGCGTGGACGTACTGGAGGAGCAGATCCGCGAGAAGGGCCTGGATCCGGCGGAGATCTCGTTCTACCTGGACTTCTTCCGCTACGGCGTGCCGCCCCACGGCGGCTTCGGCATGGGCCTGAACCGGGTCATGATGCTCCTGCTGGGGCTGCCCAGCATCCGCGAGACGACCTTCCTGTTCCGCGGGCCCAACCGCCTCACCCCCTGAGCCGCGGCCCGCTTCGAGCGGGGGTCGTCAATTCGGGCGGATGCCGTCAGGCGGACCGTTCGGCGGGCTCCCATTCGCCGGCCCGGTCGAAGCGGAAGCCGCTCGGGGCGGGCGCCCGGAGGCGACCAGGAGCGCCCGGGAGGAGAAGTCGTTGCCCGGCTCCGGCACCAGCCGCAGCCGTTCCCCGGGGCGCAGGGCGTCGAGGGTGCGCGCGTGCTCCTCGGCGCCGAGCGTCCGGGGCCCGGCCTCGAGCTGCAGCGTCCTGCCCGGCAGGTGGCGGACGCCATGGACGAGGAAGCGTGCGCGGGCGATGCCGTCGCGGACTTCGGGGACCGGCAGGAAGCGCAGCGAGTCGCCGACTCGGTAGCCGCCGGAGCGGATCAGCTGCCACCACTCGCTCGCCGGTCCGTCCGGATCCGCGCCGAGCTGCCGCATGTACCGCTCGTAGCCGGGACGCCGCCGACGCATGATCCGCTGCCGGAAGACGGGGAACAGCTCCTCGGAGCGGGACTCGTCGCCGGGCTCGCCGAGCCCGACGACCGGCTGGAAGTCCTCGAGCCGCTGCGCACCTCGCGTGTACCGGTACGAATAGTGCGCCCCGTCGGAGCGGAGCCTGCCGATCACGCCGATCGACCCCTCCGGATGCCTGCGGAGCACCAGCAGTTCCCGCACGGGCGCCGCCGTCGCCTCGCCCCTCTCGCTCAACCCGCGGCGCGCAGCAGGGCGCGCTCCAGGCGGCCGGGGTCGACGCGCCACTCGGCGTGGAGCCGGCCGGCGACCGTGACGACGGGGATGCGTTCGCCGTAGCGCCGCTCCAGGTCCGGGTCCGAGGTGATGTCCGTGTGCCGCAGCTCGAGCCGCACCCGGCCCGCCAGACGCTCCGACACGGCCGTCACCACCGCCTCGGCCTCCTCGCACAGGTGGCAGCCGGGCCGCCCGAACAGCTCCACCACGACGGGGGCGGCCGGGCCCTCGCCCCAGGGCTCGGGCTTGCGGCGGCGCCACCAGGCCAGGGGCAGGATCACGGCAGGAACTCCTCGTCGTGGGCGGCCACGTCGTCCGTGCGATGGCTCTTCGCCCGCCAGCGCAGCGCGATCGCGCCCAGCAGGGCCGCCGCCACCGAGCCGAAGAGCACCCCCAGATGGGCGGCGTCCACCAGCTCGGGGCGGTCCCCGAAGGCCAGCTCCCCGATCAGCAGCGACACCGTGAAGCCGATGCCGGCCAGCAGGGAGACGGCCAGCACGTCGCGCATCCCGATGAGGGAGTCCAGCCGGAATCCGGGCACCCGGTGCAGCAGCAGCGTGGTCAGGAAGATGCCGACGGGCTTGCCCAGCACGAGCCCCGCGAAGGCGCCCAGGAACACCGGGTCGCTCACCGACTCGGCGAAGGAGCCCCCCTCGGAGACGATCGGCACCCCCGCCGCGAAGAAGGCGAACACGGGCAGCGCGAAACCCTGGGAGACCGCGTTCCAGTCGTGCTCCATGTCCTCGGCCAGCGACAGCTCGTCGTCCCCGATCGGCTTGGCCGGGACGCTCAGTCCCAGCAGCACCCCGGCGATCGTCGCGTGCACCCCGGACTGCAGCATGCAGTACCAGGCGAGCACGCCGAGCGGGATGAGCAGCCACCACTGGTTCATGCCCCGGTGGGTGGCCAGCCAGTACACGGCCACCGCGGCCAGCGAGCCGGCCAGCCACCAGATCTGCAGGCCGGAGGCGTAGAAGATCGCGATCACGACGATGCCGAGCAGATCGTCGATGACCGCCAGGGTGAGCAGGAAGATGCGGAAGGCGGAGGGCAGCCCCTTGCCGAACACGGCCAGCAGGGCGAGGGCGAAGGCGATGTCGGTGGCGATCGGCACGGCCCATCCCTGCAGCGCCCGCGAATCGGTCGAGGCGCCCGCGAAGGCGACGAAGACGAGCGCCGGCACCGCCATCCCGCCGATCGCGGCCGCGATGGGCAGCGTGGCCTTGCGCACGTCCCGCAGGCTGCCGGTGACGAACTCCCGCTTGAGCTCGATGCCGACCACGAAGAAGAAGATCGCCAGCACCCCGTCGGCGGCCCAGTGCTCCAGGGACAGGTCCAGGCCCAGCTGCGGGACGCCCAGGTGCAGCCCGCGCAGCCCCTCGTAGGCGTCGCGCAGCGGCGAATTGGCCAGGCCGAAGGCCACCACCGCGGCGACCAGCAGCAGGCTGCCGCCGACCTTGCGGGAGTTGAGCCGGTCCTTCAGCGAGAAGGTGTCGTCGGGGCGGTGCGGTCTGGCCGTCTTGATCCTGCTCACCCGGTACCTCATCTCCATCGCCGATCGGGCCGTCCCGCGCGATACGGGACCCCATGCTACGAGCCGAACTCGGGACCGGGCCGCGCGCGCCGGCCCGGGGAACGAGAACGCCGGGCGTCGCCCGGCGTTCGATCGCGTCCGCGCCTACTTCTTGTTGCGGCGCTGGTGACGGGTCTTGCGGAGCAGCTTGCGGTGCTTCTTCTTGGCCATGCGCTTGCGGCGCTTCTTGACGACAGAGCCCATAGGTGACTTCCTTACGACGGATCGGTTCGCGCGCCGGTGGGCGGCGCGGATGACGCTCGGCAGAGTCTACCCTGCCGGGCTCGCGGCTCAGGCCGTGTGCTGACCCAGCTCGTCGCTGCGCCCGCTGCGGCGGATCGCCTCGGCCACCGCGGACTCGGGGACCCGGAAGGAGCGGCCGAAGCGGACGGCGGGCAGTTCGCCCGAGTGGACGAGACGGTAGACGGTCATCTTCGATACGCGCATGAGCTCGGCCACTTCGGCGACCGTCAGGAAGCGCACCTCGGAGATATCGTTCGCCATGTTCTTCGTCCCCCCATGAGGATCTGCACCGAACGCGACCGTCCGGCCGCGTGACGGATGTTGTTCTTGGGTCTGGAGTCAACCTTAGGGCCTGAACTCGCCCGGAAACAACCCCGAGGGCGAGCCGCGGAGCGCCCGAAGCCGCCTCATGGACCGCTCGCGGCTGGACCGGGCGGCCCGGGGGTAGCATGGACGGGGCCCGAGAGGTGCCCGGCCCGGCCCGGCCCGCCGCTCGCGGACGGGCCGCAAGCGAACGAGGAGTCTCCGCACTGCGCATGCGCATCCGCCGCCACCCGGCAGCCGCCGGCGCCCCGAGCGGGCCCGGCGCGGTCCGGCGCATCCTGCACCCCCTGCGGGCCGCGACCGCCGGTTCCCCCTCCCGCTTCGCGGTCCTCGTGTTCACCGGGATCATCTTCCTGTGGACGGCGCTGCTCATGCTGCCGATCTCGGCCGCCGACGGCGCGCCCACCCCCTTCCACGCCGCGCTGTTCACGGCCGTGTCCACCATCTGCGTGACCGGGCTGTCGATCGTGGACATGGGCACCCACTGGTCCCTGTTCGGGAACGTCGTCATCTTCATCGGCCTGGAGGTCGGCGCGATCGGAGTGCTGACGCTCGCCAGCATCATGGGGGCGATCGTGACGCGCCGGCTCGGGCTCCGGCAGCGGCTCATGGCCGCCTCCGACCAGAACGCCATGCGCATCCACGCCGGCCCCGTCGCCGAGTCCCAGGCCATCCGCCTCGGCGACATCGGCGGCATGCTCGTCACCGTCGCCGTCTCCCTGCTGGTCGTCGAGGTGCTCATGGCCCTGGTGATCATCCCCCGTTTCCTGCTGGCCGGCTACGGCTTCTGGGAGTCCATCGCCGACGGCTTCTACCTGGCCGCCTCCGCCTTCACGAACACCGGGTTCACGCCGAACGCGGAGGGGCTGGCGCCCTTCGCGGGGGACGTGTGGCTGCTCGGCGCGCTCGCCGTCGCGGTCTTTCTGGGCAGCCTGGGCTTCCCCGTCATCTTCGCGATCGCCCGGCAGGCCGGGACGCTGCCCGGACGGCTGACCAGCCGCCGGGACCGCGTCCACCGCGGCCCCGCGCGCGTCTCGGTGCACGTCCGGCTCACGCTCGCCACCACGGTGCTCCTCTTCGGCCTGGGCACGGTCGCGCTCTACTTGCTGGAGATGGACAACCCCGGCACCTTCGGCCGATTCGAGGCCTGGGCGCAGCCGCTGCACGCCGCATTCCTCTCGGTCATGGCCCGCTCCGGCGGCTTCGCGGTGATCGACGTCTCCCAGGTGGAGCCGGCCACCATGCTCGCCCTCGACGCGCTCATGTTCATCGGCGGCGGCTCGGCCTCCACCGCGGGGGGCATCAAGGTGACGACCTTCGCGATCCTGCTGCTCGCGGCCGTCGCCGAGGCCAAGGGCGTGCAGGACATCCAGGCCTTCGGCCGCCGCATCCCCACCGATGTGCTGCGCCTGGCCGTCGCGATCGCCATCTGGGGGGCGACGATCGTGGTGGTCTCCTCGATCCTGCTCATGCACCTCACGGGCGCGCCCTTCTCGCTCGCCCTCTTCGACAGCATCAGCGCCTTCGCCACCTGCGGTCTCAGCACCGGGCTGACGGCGCAGCTGCCCCCCGAGGGCACCTACGTGCTCTCGGCCACCATGTGGCTCGGCCGCGTGGGTACCGTCACCATGGCGGCGGCCCTCGCCTCGAGCGAACGCAAGCAACTGTTCCGGTTGCCAGAGGAAAGGGTCATCGTTGGCTGACGCGATTCCGCACGACGCCCCCGTGCTCGTGATCGGCCTGGGGCGCTTCGGCGCCGCCACGGCCGGACAGCTCCAGCGGCAGGGCCGCGAGGTGCTCGCGATCGACTCGCGCGAGGAGCTCGTGCAGAAATGGGCCGACCGGGTCACCCACGCGGTGCAGGCCGACGCCCGCAACATCGACGTGCTCGAGCAGCTGGGCGCGAAGGAGTTCGCGGTCGCGGTCGTGGCCGTGGGCACCTCGATCGAGGCGAGCGTGCTGGTCACCTCGAACCTCGTCGAACTCGGCATCCCCCAGATCTGGGCGAAAGCCATGTCCCAAACGCACGGCAAGATCCTGGCCAGGATCGGTGCGCACCATGTCATCTACCCGGAGACGGAGGCCGGCGAGCGGATCGCGCATCTGCTGAGCGGTCGCATGCTGGACTTCATCCAGTTCGACGACGACTTCGTGCTCGCCAAGCTCCACCCGCCCCGGGCCATCCGGGGCCTGCCCCTCATGGAGTCCGCGGTGCGCACGAAGTACCACGTCACCGTGGTGGGGGTGAAGAGTCCGGGCAAGCCGTTCACCTACGCCGCGGCCGACACGGTGGTCTCCAACCACGACCTGGTCATCGTCGCCGGTGCCTCCGCGGACGTGGAGCGCTTCGCCGCCCTGAACTGAGCGCCCGGAACGGCGGCGCCCGCCCCGCCGGCGGGGAGGACACCGGGCGCCGCCGCCCGAGGAAGCCTTGAAACTACCGTCACCGATGCACGGTCACGGAGTAGGATGTGTGATCGCGCGGCACACGACCCCGGAAATTCAACCGCGCTGCGGACGAGCACCCCTCGCCCGCACCCCTCCTCGGAAGGAATATTCTCCTCATGTCGCAACTCGACAACTTCATTTCTGAGCTGCTCACCATCGAGGGTGCCACCGGCGCCGCGATCGTGGACATCGCGAGCGGTATGGCCCTCGGCGCGGGGGGCGCCCCCGGCTTCGACCTGACGGTCGCCGCGGCGGGCAACTCGAATGTGGTGCGCGCCAAGCTCAAGACGATGTCCGAGCTGGGCATCGCGCCCAAGATCGAGGACATCATGATCACCCTCGACACGCAGTACCACCTGATCAACGTGCTGAACACGGCCGACACCACCGGCCTGTTCGTCTACCTCGTGCTGGACCGCAACATGGCCAACCTGGCCCTGGCCCGGCACAAGCTCAAGAGCGTCTCCAACCGCATCACGGTCTGAGCCGCCGCGCCGAACGGCGCACGCGAAGACGGCCGCCCCGCAGCTGCGGGGCGGCCGTCTTCGCGTGCGCCGCACAGGCCTGTTCTCGGCTACATCTCCTCGATGAGCGGCCCGAGCGCGTCCATCATGAGGGTGTCCTCGGTCGATTCGGCGTTGGGCTGGACCGAGACGATGCGGCCGTCCCGCATGACCGCGGTGCGGTGGCACAGCTCCAGCAGCTCGGACATGTCCGAGCTGATGAGCAGGATCGTCGTGCCCTGCCGGGTCAGTTCCCGCAGCATCTGGCCGATGTCCTGCCGGGCCCCCACGTCGATGCCGCGGGTGGGGTGGTTCAGGATGAGGATGTCGGCGCCCGAGCCCATCCAGCGGGCCAGCGCGATCTTCTGCTGGTTGCCGCCGGAGAGCTTCGCGACGTCCCCGTGGATGTCCATCGTGCGGATGCGCAGGCGCCGGACCTGGTCGACGACCTCCCGCATCGCCTTGATCTCCTCGCCGAAGGTCAGCGGCTCCATCCGGCCGTCCAGGAGGTTCGCCGCGATCGACGCCTCGGTGCGCAGGCCCATCTCGTCGTCGCGGTCCGAGAGGTAGCCCATGCGGTACTTGATCGCATCGCCCGCGTTCGTGATCTGCACCGGCTGGCCGTTGATGTGGTAGACGTCCCACCTGGCCGGGTTCGCGCCCACCAGGGCGCTGGCCAGCTCGGTCATGCCCGCTCGGCGCAGCCCGGTCAGGCCGAAGATCTCGCCGCGGCGGATGTTGAACGAGGCGTCGTGCACGACCCCGTCGAGGGTGTTGAGGTTCTCCACGTAGATGTGCGAGTCCGGCGACTCCAGCTCCGGCGGCCGCAGATCGAAGTCGATGTCGCGCTGCGTGATCTCGAAGGCGATCTCCTTGGCCGCCATGGTGCGCGGCTGGAAGATCCGGGCGACGTGGCCCTCCCGCAGGACGACGACCCGCTTGACGAGCGAGGAGATCTCGTCGATCCGGTGGGTGATGTAGATGACCGCCCGCCCCTCCTTCGCCAGACGCCGGGTGATCGCGTGGAACTGGGAGATCTCCAGGTCGTTGAAGGTCGCGGCCACCTCGTCCATGAGGACCAGCTGCGTCTCCTCGGCCATGAGCCGGACGACCTCGACGAGGGCCTGCTCGGCCCGCACGAGGTCCTTCATCTTGGTGTCCGGGTCGAAGGCGAGCCCCGCCCCGCGCAGCAGCTCCAGCGCCCGCGCCCGCTGGGTCGCGGGGTCCTGGCCCGCGTGATAGGAGGCCCGGAAGATGTTCTGGGCCACCGTGTGCTCGGGGTCGACCACGAACTTCTGCTGGATCGAGCCGACGCCGCAGGCGAGGGCCTCCTCGGGCGTCTTCGGCGCGTAGGGCTGGCCGTCCAGCACCATGTGGCCCTCGTCCGGGACGTCCCAGCCGCCCAGGATGCTGATGAGCGTGGACTTGCCGGCCCCGTTCTCGCCGACCAGGCCGACGATCTCGCCGCGCGCGACCTCGAAGTCGATGCCTTTGAGCGCGCGCGTGGTGCCATGGTTCTTCTTCACGTCGGTGACGGTCAGCAGCGTCTCCACAGGCGAGTCTTCCTCCCAGGTCCCGAACGGACGGCGCGCCGCCCGTCGGCATCGTTCATGCGCCCCTCATCCTACGGGGCGTTCGGGGCCGATCCGGCCGTGCACCGCCGTGCGGCCGCGCCGATCGGGGTCACCGTCGTTGCCGCAGCATATCGCGCAGAAGGAGCCGGTCCACGCTCGTGCCCTCCTCGGCGAGCCAGTCCCCGATCTCGCGCAGGCACGAGTCGACGGTCGCCGGCCGCACCCGTCGCCAGGTCCGGGCCGGGTCCACCTCGAAGCGCCCCTCGCGTTCGGGCGCGATCACGAGCCAGCCGCGCACCCGGGCGGTCTCCCCCAGCAGGCGGTGGTAGTGCTCCACCGCGTGCGGGAACTCGCTGGCCGAGGACTCGAAGCGGCGCCCGTCCCGGGAGACGAAGCCCTCCTCGTCCACGCCGTACTCGCCGGGGCCCCAGAGGTAGGCGTCGACGAGGGCCACCCGCCGCCCGCACACGACCGCGTGCGGCACCGTGCCCGGCCCGCCGCCGGGCACCCGAAGGCCGTGCACGATGCGCACGCCGGGGATCCGCAACAGCGGCTGCAGGGCCTCGCCCACCATGCGCTGGGCGAGCATCGCGCGCATGGGGTTCTGCCCGGGGCGCATCGCGTCCGCCCCCATGGCCGTCCGTCCCGGCTCGCCCCACACCCGGCGCCGCTCCCCCACGGCGGGGGCGGACTGGTTGGCCAGGTCCACCAGCAGGGACTCCTGGCGAACGATCCGCGTCCGGCGGGCGAAGGCCCGCCAGGCGAGCAGGCCCGTCAGGAAGAACAGCAGCTCCAGCACCCCCTGGGCCAGGAACATGGCGGGCGCCGGATTGCCGGGCGAGCGCAGGGTGAGCAGGAACGAGACGAAGGCCATGCACAGGGAGGCCGCGCCGGACAGCAGGGCGAGCGCCTCGGTGGCGATCCAGGCGATGCGGGCCGCCACGGGCGCCCGCCCCAGCACCCGGCCGACGAAGGCCGCGAGCGCGACGAGCCCGAAGAGCGTCGCCAGCGGCCACAGGGTCCCGCCCTCCAGCCGGCCCAGCGGCCGCAGCGCCGCGATGGACCGGTCCAGGCCCAGCATGACCGTCACGAAGAGCGTCACGGTGGCGTGCACGACGATCCACACGAGCTCGGCGGTCGTGTACGGGAGCCGGGCCGGCTGGGCCGGGGGCCACTCCCGCGCCTGCGCCGGCCAGGCGATCCGGTACCAGCGCATGCGGCGCACGTCCACGACGGGCTTGGGGATCCGTTCGGGCGGCGCGGGCTCGCTGCGCGGCACGAAGGTGCCCGGCTCCCGGGGCGAAACGGTCGGGCCGCGGCTGCGGGGGCGCTGTCGGCCGGGGCGCTCGCGGCGCAGCCTGCCCCGCCGCCGCCCCCGGTCCAGCCAGGCGTCGTGGGCGGCGCGCAGCTGCGGATCGCCGAGCACCTCCAGGGCGAGCCGGACGCGGATGAACTCCTCGGCCGAGCCGCCCGCGTCGGGGTGGGTCTGCCGCTGGCGGCGGCGGCCGGCACGCCGGATCTCCTCCTCCGGCGCGTCGCGGGGGACGCCGAGGACCGCGTAGAGGTCCTCGGCGAAGTCCCGGATCTGCGCCATGCCCGCGGGCTCAGCCGTTCTCGGCGGCCAGCTCGTGCGAGCGGCGGATGTTGGCCCGGACCGCCCGGCGCACCGTGCCGGCCAGGTCCTGCTCCTGGAAGACGGCGAGGGCGCGCTCGGTCGTGCCGTTCGGGCTCGTCACCCGCCGGCGCAGCTCCGCGGGCTCGAGCCCGGGGGAGCGGCGCACCATCTCGGCGGCGCCGAGCACCGTGGCCTCGACCATCCGCCGGGCGTCCGCGGGCGGCAGTCCCGCGTCCACGGCGGCGTCGATGAGTCCCTCCATGAACAGGTAGACGTAGGCGGGGCCGGATCCGGAGACGCCGGCGACCGCGGCGATGCCCTCCTCCTCGACCTCCACGACCTCGCCGACGCCCGAGAAGAGCGCACGGACCAGGCGCATGTCCTCGGCGTCCGCGTGCGCGCCGGCGGCGACGCCCGTCACCCCGAGGCGCAGCGCGGCCGGGGTGTTCGGCATGGCGCGGACCACCGGCTGGCCGGGGCGCAGCTCCCGCTGCATGGCGGCGATGGGGACCCCGGCGGCCAGGGAGACCACCACGGCGTCCGGCGGCAGAGCCTCGCGCACCTCCCGCAGCACCCCGAGGAGCAGATGGGGCTTGACGCCGAGCACGACCAGGCGGGCGTCGCGCACGGCCCGCGCGTTGGCCTCGGGGTCTTCCTCCAGCGCGAGGGCCTCGACCCGGTGGGCCTCGGCGAGGGCCCGGGCCGACGCGCCGCTCCGGTTCGTGGTCCGGACGGGTGCCTGCGGTGCGAAGGGGGAGGCGAGCAGGCCCGCCAGGATCGCGCCGCTCATATTGCCGACGCCCAGCACGGCGACGGGGGGCAGGGGCTGCGGTTCCCGCCCTCCGGGGGCGTCGTGCGGCGGTTCGGTGTTCGGCGCGTCGGTCACGCTGGCATAGTACGGGCGGCGGCCGGGGCTGTCGCGCACCGCCGCGCGGATATGCTGGGAGGCGGAGCCAGATCCGGGCCGGAGCCAGTGATGGAGACGACGGGGCCCGGAGCCGACGAGGGAGGCATCAACCGTGACGACGAACCAGCTCGCGTCCGAGATCCGGCAGCTGCTGCTCGAGAGCCCTCACGTCGACGAGGTGCTGCAGGTGTCCACGGCCGGCGAGGCGGACGCCGTTCGCCTGGTCGGGATCCGCGTGAGCATCGTCGAGCCGCCTCATGCCTCGGACCTTCCCCCCGTGCTGGCCGGGCTGCGCGCGAGCGTGCGGAGCCTGCTGCCCGGAGAGGTGTCCGTCTTCATCGAGCCGGATCTGACCGGGCGCCGCCGCGAACGGCTGACGACCGAGGCGGTCGTCATCCGCAGCGCGGACTGAGCCGCGACCGGTCCCGCCGCCTCAGAGCTCCGGCGGCGCGGAGTAGGCGACCTGGACGAGCTGGCGGCCGGCCTGCCGCGTGATCAGCTGGCCGCGGCCCGCGGGGCCCGGCTGGAACTTGGCCTTGGCCACGATCACGCCCTCCTCGGGGTCGCCGGCGAGCAGCAGCCCCGGCGCGCCCAGATCGATGAGCCCGCGCAGCAGCGGGTCGTACAGCGAGCGCGCCGCGCCGCCGGAGCGCCTGGCGACGAAGACGTGCAGGCCGAGGTCCTGGGACTGCGGCAGCAGCTCCACGATCGGGTCCAGGGGGTTGCCGCGGGTGGTGTGGACCAGGTCGTAGTCGTCCACCACGATGTAGAACTCCGGGCCGCTCCACCAGGAGCGCTCCCGCAGCTGCTGAGGGGTCACGTCCGGTCCGGGCTTGCGCGCGTGCAGCAGCCCGGCGATCTCCTTCATCGCGGCCGTGGCCACGTCGTGGGTCGTGTAGTAGCCGGCGAGGTAGTGGTCGTGGATCTCCTCCAGCATCGAACGGCGGAAGTCCACCAGGAAGAACTGGGCCTCGTGCGGCGGGTGCAGCCGCCGCACCTCCCGGGCGAGCGTGCGCAGCACTGTGGACTTGCCCTTGCGGGTGTCGCCGAACAGGTACAGGTGCGGGGTCTCCTTCAGGTCCAGGCCGGTGGGGGCGAGCCTCGCCTCGTTGATGCCGATCAGCGCCAGGCGGGAGCCCTGTGCCTGGGCCTGGACCGCCTCCAGATCGATGCGCTCCGGCAGCAGCCGCAGCTTGGGACCGGGCTGCCCCTGCCAGGCCTCGCCGATCGCCTGCCAGGCCCGGGCGACGCCGTCGCCGAGGCTCTCCGGGTCGCGCTCCGCGTCGATGCGCGGCAGGGCCAGCAGCATCTGGTGGAGCGACTCGGACAGGCCGTGGCCGGGCTTGCCCTCGGGCACCAGCTCCGCCTTCTTGGCGGCGATGCTGGACTCGCGCGGCTCGCCGAGCCGCAGTTCCAGATCCGTCCCGATCGCGGTCTGCAGCGACTGGCGCAGGTCCATCTTGCGGTTCGAGGCGAGCAGCAGGTGCACGCCGAAGGCCAGACCGCGGCCGGCGATCGTCTCGATCGTGCGGTCCATGTCCATGAAGTCGCTCTTCATGTTGTTCCACCCGTCGACCACGAGGTAGACGTCCCCGAAGCCGTCGTCGTACCGGCCCTCCTCGCGGCCCCGCCGGTAGCTGGCGATGGAGTCGATGCCGTGCTCCCGGAAGTAGGCCTGGCGGTCGGCCAACAGGGCCATGATCTCGGCGATCACCCGGGCCACGATGTCCGGCCGGTCCCGGGTGGCGACCGCCGCGACGTGCGCGCCCCGGGCGAAGCCGGCGAAGGTGCCGCCGCCGAAGTCGAGGATGTAGAACTGGGCCTCCCGGGGCGTGTTGACGAGCGAGAGGGCCATGATCAGGGTCCGCATGGCGGTCGACTTGCCGGACTGGGGGCCGCCGATGATCGCGACGTTGCCGGCGCCGCCGGCGAGGTCCATGACGAGCGTCTCGCGCCGCTGCTCGCGGGGCACGTCGGCCACGCCCAGCGGCACCGTCAGCCGGCCGCGGGCCCGCCAGGACGGCGAGTGCAGGCCCAGCTCGGGGGTGACCACGAGATCGCCGAAGAGCCGGTCGAGCGTCTCGGGGGTCTCCAGCGGCGGCAGCCACACCTGGTGCGCGCGCGGCTCGAGCGGCAGCAGCTTGGCGATGGCGACGTCCGAGGTCGTCTGGTCCTGCCACTGGGCGTCGCTCTCCTTGACGAGCGGCTGCTCCTCGGCCGGCTGCTCGGGGGCCGTCTCCCGGCTGAGCACCGGGGCGACGGTGAAGGGGAGCACGCGCGGGGCGCTCTGCCGGGCCGGACCGCTCGTCTCCGCCGCTCGGCGTCCCTTCGGCGGGCCGGCCACGTAGGAGGCGCGGAACTGCTGCATGCCCTCGCCGGCGGTCTTGAGGTAGCCGACGCCGGGCACCGCCGGCAGGCTGAAGGCGTCGGCCGTACCCAGCACGTTCCGGGAGTCCTGCGCCGAGAAGGTGCGCAGGCCGATGCGGTAGGAGAGGTGCGACTCCAGGCCCTTCAGCTTCGCCTCCTCCAGCCGCTGGGTGGCCAGCAGCAGGTGCACCTCCAGCGAGCGGCCGAGCCGGCCGATCGCGACGAAGGTGTCGATGAAGCCGGGCTTGGCGGTCAAAAGCTCGGAGAACTCGTCGAGGATGATGAACAGCGCCGGCATGGGCGCGCCCTGGTGGCGTCCCTCGCGCCGGGCCTTCTCGTAGTCCCGGACGTTCGCGTAGTTGCCGGCTGCCCGGAGCATCTCCTGCCGGCGCACCATCTCGCCGTGCAGGGCCTCCTCCATGCGGTCGACCAGCGACAGCTCGCTCTCCAGGTTCGTGATGGTCGCCGAGACGTGCGGCAGCTCCGACATGCCCGCGAAGGTCGCGCCGCCCTTGAAGTCGACGAGCACGAAGTTCAGCTGCTCCGGCGAGTGGGTGAGCGCCATCGCGAGCACGATCGTGCGCAGCACCTCGGACTTCCCGGAGCCGGTCGCGCCGATGAGCAGCCCGTGCGGGCCCATGCCCTGCTGGGCGTTCTCCTTGATGTCCAGGTGCACGGGCACGCCCTCCGGGGTGACCCCGAAGGGCACGTTGAGCCGGGAGCGGCCCTCCCGGTGGACGATCTGGCGCTCCGGCTCGAAGTCCCGCACGTCCCCGATGCCGAGCAGGTCGACGAGCTCGGCCGAGCGGGTGGGGTCGGCCACGCCGCGCTTGCTCGCGGTCTCCACCACGGCGTCCTCGGCGGAGCCGAACGCCGCCATCCGCCGCGCGGTCGCCAGGGCCAGGGGGATCGAGGTGAGGGTCGCCGTGAGGGTGATCGGCTGGGAGGTGAGGGTCGCGGTGGTCAGCTGCATGCTGCCGTCGGTGCGCGGCTCCAGCACGAAGCGGAAGGTGGAGTAGGAGTCGAGCTCGCCCCACTCCTGCAGGAGGGCCAGCACGCACACGCCCTCCCGGGCCAGCTGCTCGGCCTCCTCGGGCGAGAGCTCGACGCCGTCGAGGACGAGCAGCAGCTGGGGCAGCGCGACCCCGTCGACGCGGGGGCGGAAGGGGGCGCGGCCGAACAGTCCCTCCGGCAGCAGGTCGGTGATCTCGCCGACCTCGCCGCCCATCATCCGCATGGGGCCGATCGCGTCCTGCCGGTGCGAGCGGATGTGGGGCAGCCACTTCGCCCACTCCCACTCCGGCATCGCCTCGTCGTCGGCGACCACCGCGATGCGCAGCAGCTCCGGGCCGACGAGCGCCGCCAGCGAGGTGATGCAGGTGCGGGCGAGCGCGCGGGCCGCGGCGGGCGTGCCGCCGATCTCCACCCGCGCGTAGTCGGAGACGGAGATGCCGGTGGGCAGGTCCTCCACGGTCTCGAAGGTGTTCACGAAGCGGCTGACGGCCGAGAGGCACACCGGGTCGGCGGTGGACAGGGGCGAGAGCTCCGGCTCCCGCAGGTCGAGGATGAGCGGCTGGGGGGCGGTGCCGAAGCGGGCCATGTAGGTGGTGGGGTCGCTCCCGTCGCGCTCCCAGAGCCGCTCCCGCTGCTGCACGATCATGGGCAGCGCCTGCGGGGACGGCAGGTTCCAATTGGTGAAGGCCCGCTGGTCGGCGCTGCCGCGCCGCACGTCGTTGCGCAGCTCCGAGAGGTAGGCGAGGTACTCGCGGCGCTGCGTGTTGGTCTTCTCCCGATGCTGCGAGAACTGGCGGTAGGTCGTGAAGCCCACCATGGAGATCATCGCGACCACCATGACCCCGGCCAGCAGCAGCATGCGCGGGTTCGAGTTGTTCGACAGGGCCATGAAGACCATGATCCCCATGGAGCCGAACATGGGCACGACCATGGTGATGATGTTGCCCGGCCCCTGCCCCTCGACGACGTCCGGCGGCGGCTGGATCGTGATCGTCCCCTTCGGCAGCCTCGGCCGCTCGACATTGCCCGAGCGCGGAGTGGGCACCGCGCACCTCCCCGTCCTGGATGTCCTCCGACGAGCGGATCGCCCGCCGGGCCGATCCGATTAGACTACAGGCGGCCCTTGGCCGGCAGGAACTCGAGGGGGTGACGTCCGTGACGCTGAGCCACGCGACGGCGACCCTGCACCGGGACGGCCGCAGCTTCGACGTCGCCGTCCCGGTCGGCACCACCCTCTCGGGGCTGCTCGCCCAGCTCGGCCCGCAGGCGGGCGGCGCCGCGCTCGTGGTGGACGAGCTGGGGCGGCCCGTGGACGGCACCGAGGTCTTCGGCGACTCGATCCCCTCCGGCGCCTCGCTGTTCGTCCGCAGCAGCGATCCGGTGACGGACGCGGTCGAGCGCTCGGCCGCGCGGGAGCGGCAGCGGAGCTTCGACGTCGCCGGGGCGAGCGTGTTCGGCGGCTGCGTGCTGCTGGCCCCGGTCCTCGCCCTGGCCCCCGAGCCGGCGCCGGTGGCGACGCGGGCGGGCCTGGCCGCGGTCCTGCTGCTGTTCACCCTGGCGATGACGCTGACGCCGGCCGCCCGGTCCCGCTGGAACCTGCTGGCGGCCCCCGCGGGGCCGGCGGCGGCGGCCGCGGTGCTGCTGCCGCACGAGCCGCTCGTGGCGGGCTGGAGCTTCGCGCTCGCCTTCATCTGGGCCGGGGCGCTGGGGGCGCTGGCGATCTCGACGCACCGCAGCGCCGAGTCGCTGGACGCCGCGACGACCCTCTGGTTCGCTCCGGCCCTCTGCCTCTCGGCGGCGAGCATCGGGCGCCTGCCCGACGGCTCCTTCGCGCCGTTCGCCCTGGCCGCCGGGGCGGTCCTTCTGGCCGTGGGCCCCTCGGCCGCGGTGCGCGTCCCCGACCATCAGCTGCTGAACCTGCCCGCGGTGCTCAGCACCGCGCCCTCGGTGCACGCCCCCGAGGCCCGCCCGCCGGCGCGGGTGACCGGGCCCAGGGTGCGCCGCACGCTCCGGCTGGGCGCGGCGCTGCGCACCGTGCTGATCCTGATCGCGGCCGCCGCGGTCGTGGTCGGCGCGCCGACCGTGGTGGCCGCGGTCGCCTTCGACTCCTTCGAGGGCTGGGGCTCGCTGGTGCTGCTCGTGCTCGTCCTCGGCTTCTTCGCGCTGCAGCCGCGCAGCGCCCGGCCGGCCTCGGCGCGGTGGCTGCCGCGGGCGGCGGTCGTGCTCGTTTTGGCCGTGGCGGTGTGGTCCCCGCCGCCGGGCCTGACGGCCTGGTGGCTGCTGGGGGCGGTGGCACTGGCCATGGCCATCGTGGGCTTCGGGGTGTGGATGCGCCGGGGCATGTACGCGCCGCTTTTGACCAGGCTGGGCGACATCGCGGAGCGGGTCGCGCTGGCGCTCGTGGTCCCGGCCGCGATCGTCGCGGCCGGCGGGGTCTCGATGCTGCGGGCCGTGCCGTGAGCACACGAGGGAGGGAGGCCGTCATGGACGGGAGAGGACGCGCAGCCGCCGGATCGGAGCGGTCGCGGCCGGCGGCCGCGACCGTCGCGGTGGACGCGGTGCTGCTGCTCGGCCTGCTGGCCGCGGTCTTCCTGCTGCTGGGCGGCTCGATCCCTTTGACCGTGCTGCTCGGGGTCGAGTACGCGGTGCTCTGGTGGTTCATGTGGCGGATCGCGCGCTCCTCGCCGGGCACCATGCTCCTGAGCCAGGTGTTCGGCTGGCGGCCCGGTTCGGCCGCCGAGCGCCGGGAGCGGGCCGAGCGGGCGGGCCGGGCCGTGCAGGAGCGCGGCTTCGCCGCCGCCGGGCCGCAGGCCCCGGCCGTGCAGGGCTTCCCCGATCCCGGCGCAGCGGCCCGG
>JAUNLB010000023.1 GCA_030532485.1 Pseudoclavibacter sp. | reverse complement strand
CGAGACCCGACGGCCCGACACCGGATTCTTCGAGGCCGGACGGCCCCGCACCGGGCTGCTCGAGGCGATCGAGCCGATCGCCGGGCACCCCTTCGCCTGCTTGATCGACGCCCGGGACGGGCGCCTGGTGGCCGGCGGCTTCTGCGCCGCGGAGGAGCTGTTCGAGCGGCTGGCGCCCGAGGAGCGGGCCGAGCGCTCCCCCGCCCCGGCCGGGCATCCCGTGCGCCGGGCGCTGCGGGCCTATGCCGCGGGGCGGTTGGAGGCGCTGGAGGCCCTGCCGGTGCGCCAGCCGGCGACGCCCTTCCACGCCGAGGTGCAGCGCGCCCTGCGGCGCATCCCCGCCGGCCGCACGCGCAGCTACGCCGAGCTGGCCCGGGCGGCGGGCCGGCCGGCGGCGGTGCGGGCCGCCGCCTCCGGCTGCGCCCGGAACCGCGTCGCGCTCGTCGTGCCCTGCCACCGGGTGCTGCGCGGCGACGGCTCCCTCGGCGGCTACGCCTACGGCCTGGAGGTCAAGCGGGCGCTGCTGACCCACGAGGCGGCGGCCGTGAGGCCGCCGAGCGGCTGAGGGCCGACCGGGCCGCGGACTCCCGGCCCTCTCCTTCGGCGCCCGGCGGTCGCCCCACGCCCTCGCCAGGACGGGCGGTCCCCGCTGGCCGGAGCATACGGCGCCCGGCGGTCGCCCACCCCCTCGCCGAGACGGCGGTCTATCGTGAGGGCATGATCACCGCGACACGACGAGGTCTCGCCCGCCTGGCCGTCCCCCTGCTCGCATTCGCCGCGCTCTCCCCCCTGCTCAGCGCCTGCGCTGCCGAAGACGACTTCTGCTCGACCCTGTTGGAGGACACCGCCACCTCGGCGACGGTGTTCACCCCGGTCGTCCCCTGGGGCGCCGGGGTGGAGACGATCGACCGGCGCATCGAGCTGCTGGAGGGCGTCGAGCAGCCCCCGACGGAGCTCGCGGAGGATCTGGAGATCTGGCTCGGTTATCTGCGACAGGCCCGCGAGCAGGCGAGGGCGGGCAGCGATCCGAGCACCCTGCTGCTGGACGCGGACGAACGGGTCACGCAGGCCGGCGAACGGCTCGGCCACGCCTACACGGACCGCTGCCTCTGACCGCGCAGCCCGCACCGCTCGCTCGGCCCCCGCTGGCTGGCCAGCAAAGCCGCTGCCTCTGAGCGCGCAGCCCGCGCCGCTCGGCCGACCGAACCCGATCCGCGCCCGAGGCCTACGCGGAGCGCCGCCTCTGATCACGCAGCCCGCACCGCTCGACCACCCGGACCCGGTACGCGTCCAGAGCCGGGGCGAGCTCGGCCCAGTCGGAGTCGGTGGCGTTCAGCAGCTCCTCCGCCCCGCAACCGAGATACACGGAGAGGAACTTCGCATCGGCGCGGTCCATGCCCGAGAACTCCAACGGCAGGCGCTCCCGGACCCCCGGCCCGCCACCGGTGGGATGCCGACGCACCCGCTCGCTCGCGATGTGCCGGAAGAACCACTGGAGGAAGCGGTCGCCGGGCCCCGGCTGCCCGGACATGCTCGCGTGCCGCCGATACTCGGCGAAGATCTCCTGCTCCTCGTCGGCGCACACCGTGTCCCTCTCCAGAGCCTCCTGCAGACGGCGAGCACAGTTCGCGACGCACTGCATCGAAGCATGGTCGCTGCGCCCGTTCGCGACCCGGAGCACGTTCGTGTCGATGACGACCTCAGACACGTTCTCGGCTCCGTGCGGCCGCCCGGTCCATCATGATCACCGCATCGCTCATGAGGTCGCCGAAGAAGTTCTCCGGCCAGTTCGTGATGTTGCCGAACAGGTCGAGTTCCAGTTCCCGCAGCCGTCCGGTACCGCCCTCGTCCGCCGTGAAGTAGAGGGCCACGTCGTCCGGCTCGATGCGCAGGCCCCGAGAGACGTCCCGCTCCGCGATGCGGCGCTGCAGACGGGTCAGGAAGTGCTCGCTGTGCGTCTCGACCACGATCTGCACGTCCCGGGCGAGCGCCGTTTCGACGACGATGTCCGCGAGCACGGCCTGCACCGAAGGGTGCAGGTGGATCTCGGGCTGCTCCAGCACGACCACGTCGCGGGGCTTCGCGACGGCCAGCAGGGTCAACACCGGCAGGACCTGGCTCACCCCGAAACCGACATCGGTCAGCAACACCTCCGCCGACTCCTCGTTCCGCTTGACCTTGACCGTGTCCAGCGTGTCGCGATCGTCGAGAACCTCCACGCGGAACGAGTGGATGAGCCCCAGCTCCTTCAGCCACTCGGCGACCACCAGCTGCACCGACTTGCCGGCGAGACGTCGACGCTTTCTCTCCGAAGGGGAGCCCGTTCCGCCAGAGAAGCCCCGGGAGATCTTGCGCCCGTCCCGTTCCGCGACCACGAGCGCGTCGACCGCGAGCTCCCCACGTCGCCCGACGTCCTGGGGTTCTGCCCCGGAGAAGACGTACTGCCGACGCGGATCGTCGCGCAGGGGCCCCAGATAGCGGATCCGCTCGCACTGCTCCTCGAAGGCGAGTTCCAGATCCGAGAGCCAGGAGGCGTTCTGATAGTACCGACGCACCTCGTCGGGAAAACCGTAGAAGCGGGCCGGCCCGGGAAGACCCCAGGGCCTGCCCTGGCTGCGCAGGAACTCGAAGTCGCCGCTTTCGCTTCGGCCATGCAGATCGAAGCGGGGCCCGCCGCCTTCCCGCTCGTCTTTCTCTCGCTCCACCATCTCCACCAGGATCTCGCCGAGCCGGTAGCTCATCCTCGTGACCCGGGCGTCGTTCCCCTCGATGCGGATCTCTGAGTGCAGCGCGAGCCGACGGGACTCCGATTGCACCGACTTCTTCCGGTGGCTGCGCGCATCCTGATCCGCGATGCGGATCGGCTCGGGCGTCTCCCAGGAGACCCCGAGCGCGAGCCGACCGCTCTTCTCGTGCCGGTGGAGGATGTCCGCGAAGGTGCCCAGATCCGTGTAGGAGCGGTCACCGCCCAGATCGAAGACCCGCCTGCGGTCGGCCGACTCGTCGTCTGTTTCATGAGCAGCAGGCTCTGCAGGATCGAGGACTTCCCCGAGGAGTTCGCCCCCAGAAACGCCGTGATCCGCGCGAAACGGATCGGGCCGGTGTCCGCCCAGCCCTTGAACCCCTGCAACCGCAGCTCGGTGAACACGCTCCGCTCCTTCCCGTCGCTCCCACTTCCGCGCTTCCGCGCCCTCGGCTTATTTGCCCTTGCCCTCGACGTCGCCGGAGAGGGCGGCGATGAAGGCCTCCTGGGGCACCTCGACGCGGCCCACCATCTTCATGCGCTTCTTGCCCTCCTTCTGCTTCTCCAGCAGCTTGCGCTTGCGCGAGATGTCGCCGCCGTAGCACTTGGCCAGCACGTCCTTGCGGATCGCCCGGATGTTCTCGCGCGCGATGATGCGCGCCCCGATCGCCGCCTGGATCGGCACCTCGAACTGCTGGCGCGGAATGAGCTTGCGCAGCCGCTCGGCCATCATCGTGCCGTAGGCGTAAGCCTTGTCCTTGTGCACGATCGCGCTGAACGCGTCCACCTTGTCGCCCTGCAGCAGGATGTCCACCTTCACCAGATCCGCCACCTGCTCGCCCATCGGCTCGTAGTCGAGCGAGGCGTAGCCCTGGGTGCGGCTCTTGAGCTGGTCGAAGAAGTCGAAGACGATCTCCCCCAGCGGCATCGAATAGCGCAGCTCCACCCGCTGCTCGCTCAGATAGTCCATATTGAGCAGCGAGCCGCGACGGGACTCGCACAGCTCCATGATCTTGCCCACGTACTCCTTGGGCGCCAGGATCGCGGCCCGCACGACCGGCTCGCGCACCTCGGTGATGCGCCCCTCCGGGTACTCGCTCGGATTGGTCACGGTGTGCACCGTGCCGTCCTCGGTCGTCACTTCGTAGACCACCGAGGGGGCGGTGGTGATCAGGTCCAGGTCGAACTCCCGGCGCAGCCGCTCGGTGACGATCTCCAGGTGCAGCAGCCCCAGGAAGCCGACCCGGAAGCCGAAGCCGAGCGCCACCGAGGTCTCCGGCTCGTAGTTCAGGGCGGCGTCCGAGAGCTTGAGCTTGTCCAGCGCCTCCCGCAGCTCCGGATAGTCCGAAGCGTCGATCGGGTACAGCCCCGAGAACACCATGGGCTTGGGGTCCGTGTAGCCGGCCAGCGGCTCGGCCGCCGGGGTCTTCGAGCCGGTCACGGTGTCCCCGACCTTGGACTGGCGCACGTCCTTCACGCCCGTGATGAGGTAGCCCACCTCGCCCACGCCGAGCCCCTTCGCCGCGACCGGCTCCGGAGCCGAGACGCCGATCTCCAGCAGCTCGTGCGTCGCGCCGGTGGACATCATCTGGATGCGCTCGCGGCCGCGCAGCTCGCCGTCCACCATCCGCACGTAGGTGACCACGCCCCGGTAGGCGTCGTACACCGAATCGAAGATCATGGCCCGGGCCGGCGCCCCGGCGTCGCCGACCGGCGCCGGCACCCGCTCCACGACGCGGTCCAGCAGCGCCTCCACCCCCTCGCCGGTCTTGCCGGAGACGCGCAGCACCTCGTCCGGATCGCCGCCGATGAGGTGCGCGATCTCGGCGGCGAACCTCTCCGGGTCGGCGGCGGGCAGATCGATCTTGTTGAGCACGGGGATGATCTCCAGATCGTGCTCGAGGGCCAGGTAGAGATTCGCGAGCGTCTGGGCCTCGATCCCCTGCGCCGCGTCCACCAGCAGGATCGCGCCCTCGCAGGCCGCGAGGGAGCGGGAGACCTCGTAGGAGAAGTCCACGTGGCCGGGAGTGTCGATCATGTTCAGTACATAGTTCTCGCCGTCCGCCTCCCACGGCATGCGCACGGCCTGGGACTTGATCGTGATGCCCCGCTCCCGCTCGATGTCCATGCGGTCCAGGTACTGCGCCCGCATCTCCCGCTCGGCGACCGAGCCGGTCAATTGCAGCATGCGGTCCGCGAGCGTGGACTTGCCGTGGTCGATGTGGGCGATGATGCAGAAGTTGCGGATCCGAGCCGGCGGGGTGGCGGCGGGCTCGAGGGGCTGGGCGGCGCGTGGAGACATGGTGCGGCCATTCTCCCCCATCCGCGGGCCCGTCCGGTCGCTCGATCGCCTCGCCGAAGTCGGTGGTCCCGCCGATCCCCCGTCCGTGGACCCGTCCAGTCGCTCACCTCGGGCGCACCGCCGGGCGGGGGCCGCCCCTCCCCCGAGCGGCCGACGCCCGCGCCCCGACCGAGTCGGGAATTCGCCGGTCCGGCCGAGGCGGTCGACCGCGCCGCGGCCGAGACTCGAGGACATGAACAACAACCGTCCCGAGCCGACCACGGCCGACGTCGGCGGCTCGGCCGTCCCGTACCGCGCCCCGGAACCGCCGCACGCGCAGGAGGCCCGGCGAGCCGATCGGGCCCGTCGGGCCGCCCGCTCGCTGCCCGATCGAGTGGACTGGCGGGCGGTCGCGGTCTTCCTCGCCATCGCCTTCGCGGGGGCCTGGCTGGCGGCCCTGCCGTTCTGGCTGAACGGGCGGGATCTGCAGGCATTCGGACCGGCGGGCATGCAGCTGATCCTGGTGGGCATGATGTACGCGCCGAGCCTCGCGACGCTCGTCACGGTGTTCCTCGTGCAGCGCCCGCCCGAACCCGGCCGGCTGCTGGGGCTGCACGTCCGACCCGCCCGACGCACCCTGGCGTTCCTCGGGATCGCCCTGGTGGTGCCGCCCCTCGCCTACCTGCTGGGGACCCTGCTCTCGATCGCCGTGGGCGCCTCCGCCCTCGACGCGGAGGGCGGCTGGCTGCGCGAGATCTTCGGGCAGTCCGGCGTGCCGGTCGACGAGGTGCCCGTGGCCGCCCTGGCCGCCGTCCAGCTGGGCTCCGTGCTGCTGATCGGCGTGCCGCTGAGCACGCTGGCGGCCTTCGGGGAGGAGCTCGGCTGGCGCGGCTGGCTGCTGCCGGAGCTGCGCCCCCTGGGCACCTGGCCCGCACTGGCGATCTCCGGAGCGGTGTGGGGCCTGTGGCACGCGCCGATCATCCTGCTCGGCTACAACTTCCAGGACCGCGGCCCGGCGGGCCTGGCCGCCATGACCGCCTTCTGCCTGCTCGTCGGCGTCTTCCTCGGCTGGCTGCGCCTGCGCAGCGCGAGCGTCTACCCCGCCGCCCTCGCCCACGGCTCCCTCAACAGCTTCCCCGTGCTGGCCCTCATGCTCACGGGACCGGAGGCCTTCTCGCACCCCTTCGTGAACGGGCTCGGCTGGACCCTGTGGGCGCCCTACGCGCTGCTGGCCGTGCTGCTCGCCGTCTGCGGCGGCTTCCGGCGTCAGCCGCTGCCCTCGCTCACGCTCGCCGAGTCCGAGGCGGCCAGGGTCCACCACCATTCGTCGACCGCGTAGCCGAGCCTGCGGTTCGCGGCTAGCACGGCGGCGTTCTCCTCGGCCCCGCCGGTGCGGAAGCGCCGCGCCCCGTCCCGCAGCAGCGCGAGGATCGAGAACGCCTTGAGCGCCGTGCCCACGCCTCGCCCCCGCAGCGCCGCCTCGACGACCGTCACATCCGTCTCCACCGCCTCCCCCTCGATGTCGCACCAGCTCATCCCGAGCAGCGCGCCCGCCGCGTCGAAGGCGCCGAAGCCCCGCCGCACCCCCGAGGGGCGTGCCCGCCCGCGGTCCATCGGCTCGGGGCGGGTGGCCGGCCCGCCCGGGTAGTCCGCCAGGGTGCGGGCGTCGAGCCGCAGCACCGCCTCGGCGTCGGCGTCCCTCAGCTCGCGGAGCGCCACGATCCCGGTCACGGCGGCGACCAGTCCGATCAGCCGCTCGACGTCGACCGCCGCCGCCTCCAGCTGTGCCGCCCAGGATCGGTGGCGCAGGCGCCAGCCGGCCCGCAGCAGCCGCTCGCAGCGGGGATCGTCGGAGCGCAGGACGAGGGACGCGGCGGATTCGGCGGTCATCCGAACATTCTGTCGGCTCGAGGAGGCTCCGGGCGATGGGACGCCCGGTTCCGGCCGCCTCGGAACAGGGCCGGAACCGGGCGGTCCCGGTGCCGCCGAGGCCCCTGTCAGGGGCGAACGGCCGGAACCGGGCCGGGAGGCGGCGCCTCAGCCCTCGCCGTGCACCCGGTCGAAGAAGGCGGCCAAGCGCTCGTGGGCGTCCAGGGGCAGGACGTGCGAGACGTAGTGGTCGGGACGCACCACGACGATCGCCCCGTCACGGCTGATGCCGCGCTCCTCGAAGACGTCCGTGTCCGGACGGACCGCGTAGACCTTCTCGTAGTCCACGAGCCCGAAGGGGCCGTTCTTGGGCAGGAAGACGTCCGGCACGACCCGCAGGTCCACCTCGCCGTGCGGCTGCTGGTAGACGATCTTGACGTCGAACCAGGCGTCCTCGTCCAGCCCCGTCGGCGTCGCCGCCAGGGGCGAATCGGGCGAGGCGGCCAGCCACTCGGCCAGCTCCGCGACCGGCCCGTCCTCGCCGGACCGGGCCGCGTCGGCGAAGACGTAGATGCGCCAGCGCCCGTCCGCCCGGTGGTGGTGCCCCAGGTGCACGGGGTTGCCGTCGCACACGCGCGCCACCTCGGGCGACTTGAAGCGCTTGCCGAGCGGGAAGCCGGTCGCCAGCCGCTGCTCGGCGTCCGAGGCCGTGATCATGGACGGCGCGTACTCGGTCATGAAGCCCGCCGGGAACTCGGCCGTGCGAACGTAGAAGTCCTCCACCTCGCTCGGGTCCCGCAGGTCCTCGGACTTGGTCGCCATGAGCGTCGACCACTCCCGGTCGAAGTCGATGAGGTTCTTCGCCACCACCTGTCGCTCGGCCGAGTAGCTGCGCAGCAGCGACTCGGGGCTGCGGCCCTCCAGCACGTGGCCGAGCTTCCAGGCCAGGTTCCAGCCGTCCTGCATGGACACGTTCATGCCCTGCCCGGCCTTGGCGCTGTGCGTGTGGCAGGCGTCACCGAGGATGAACACGCGCGGGGTGCGGTCCGCGGCGTGCTCCTCGAGCACGTCGTCGAAGCGGGTGGTGAGCCGGTGGCCGACCTCGTAGACGCTGTGCCAGGCGACGTGCCGGACGTCCAGCGAGTAGGGGCTCATGATCCGATTCGCGCGATCGATGATCTGCTCGATCGTGGTCTGCCGGATCTTGCCGCCGTCGTCCTCGGGCACGACGCCGAGGTCCACGTACATGCGGAACAGGTGTCCGCCCTCGCGCGGGATGAGCAGGATGTTGCCGCCGTCGGCCGACTGGACGGCGCACTTGGTGCGGATGTCGGGGAAGTCGGTGACGGCGAGCACGTCCATCACGCCCCAGGCGTGATTGGCCTGGTCCCCGCGCAGCTTGCAGCCGATCGCCTGGCGCACCCGGGAGCGGGCGCCGTCGGCCCCCACCACGTACTTGGCGCGCACCGTGCGCTCGGCGCCCGCGTCCTCGCCCGCCGTGCGCAGCAGGGTGACGCGCACCGGGTACTCGGCCTCGTCGTCCACCTCGAGCGTCTGGAACTCGTAGCCGTAGTCGGGCTCCATGCGGGTGGGCGCGTTCTTCATGAAGCGCGCGAAGTAGTCCAGCACGCGGGCCTGGTTGACGATGAGATGGGGGAACTCGCTGATCCCCTGCGGGTCGTCGATCGTGACGGCCGAGCGGACGATCTCGGCGGGGTTCTGCGGATCGGGCTTCCAGAAGGCCATCTCGGTGATCCGATAGGCCTCGGCGGTGATCTCCTCGGCGAAGCCGAAGGCCTGGAAGGTCTCCACGCTGCGCGCCTGGATGCCGTCCGCCTGGCCCAGCACGAGTCGGCCGTCCCGCCGCTCCACGATGCGGGTGGTCACCCCCGGGAACTGGGAGAGCTGGGCGGCGGCGATCATGCCGGCGGGCCCGGAGCCGACGATGAGCACGTCGACCTCCTCGGGCAGCTCCTCCGGACGGTTCAGGCCGACCCCCGCCGCGGGCTGCACCCGCGGATCGCCGGAGACGTAGCCATGGTGGTGAAACTGCACGGTTCTCCCTCACCTCGTCGTGGGCGCCTGCCGCGCGACCATGCGGGCCAGGCGAGTTCTCTATCCGAACACGCGATTCTCATATCGCGACGCACAGCCTAGGCGTTCCCCTCCGGCCGGGCAAGGCGGGCGCGCCCGAGCGAGCGCCCGAGCGGCCCGCTCATGCGCCCGAGCGCTTCGTGCCGCGCCTCGGCTGTGCCGTCAGGGGATCCTCCGGCCAGGGGTGCTTCGCGTAGCGGCCCCGGTTCTCCGCCCGCACCGAGGGGTAGACCTCGCGCCAGAAGAAGGGCAGGTCCTCGGTCACCGCGAGGGGCCGTCCCGCCGGGCTCAGCAGGTGCAGCTGCACCGGCACCCGGCCGTCGGCGATGCGGGGCGCCCGGAGCAGACCGAAGCACTCCTGGAGCTTGACGGCGAGCACGACCCGGCCGTCCGGGTCGTCGGGGTCCGGGTAGCCGAGGCGGACGCGGGATCCGGAGGGGACCGGGAGCCGTTCGGGGGCGAGCTCCTCCAGCCGGGCGGCCTGCGGCCAGGGCAGCAGCCGGCGCAGCGGCTCGCCCGCCGCGATCCCGCCGGGCTGCTCGCCCGCCGCGATGCGGTCCAGCTCCGGACCGAGCCAGTGCTCGGCGGAGGCCAGCAGGGCCCGAGTGGAGACGTCCGGCCAGGGATCGCCCAGCGCGCGGTGCAGGAGCGCCAGGCGGCGGCGCAGCACTCCGGCCTCCTCCGGCCAGGCGAGCAGCCGCAGGCCCCGCTCCCGGAGGAGCGCCGCGACCGAGGCCCTCGCGGCCCGCGGGGGCGCGGGCACCGGACGGGAGGACAGTTCGATCGCGCCGAGCGCCCGGATCGAGCGGGCCGCGACCCGCCTGCCGTTCCACTCGCACACGGTGCGCTCGGCCAGCAGCGCCCGCGCCGCGGCGCACGCCAGCTCCGGCGCTCCGGAGGGACCGGGCTCGCCGAGGGGCAAGGGCACCGCGGAACGCAGCAGGACGGAGGCCTCAGCGCCCGCCGCGAGCTCGATCGCCACGATCCACTCCTGCCCCGCCAGCGAGGAGCCCGGGGGCAGCCGCGCCCCCGTGCCGGAGGCTAGCAGGTAGGCCTCGGGGTCCCGCCCGCCGCGGCGGCGGGCGATCCGCTCCGGGCGGGCGAGCGCCGCGACCAGGGCGAGCACCCCCGCCTCGTCCCCGGGCACCCGGATCCGCATCCCCGCATCGCCGCCGCGGGCCGCGATGTGCTCGAAGCGCTCGGCGTCCTCCCGCCAGCGGCGTCCCGCCGCGGAGCGGTCCGAGCGCAGCCGCTGCCACAGGGCGAGCGCGTCGCCGCCCGGCGCCCGCTCCCCGCTCGCGAGCACGGCGACGGCCTCGGCGACCCGACGCCGCTCCCGCGCGCTCCGTCCCCCCGCGTCCAGCAGGGCCCGCGCGAGACGGGGGCCGGCGGGCACCTCCGCGAGCGCCCGCCCCCTGGCCGTGGCCCGGCCCGCCTCGTCCACCGCGCCGATCGCGCGCAGCGTCTCTTGCGCCGCCGTGCTCGCCGCCGCCGGCGGGGCTTCGGGCAGGGCGAGGCCCGCCCCGCCCGGCGCGCCCCAGCAGGCGAGTGTCAACATCGCCCCGTCGAGCTCGTCGACGGCGATCTGGGCCGTCCGTTCCACGCGCATGCGCGCCCAGTCCTCGGGCGCGTAGCAGCGCACGACCCGGCCGGGGCCCAGCCGCCCCGCCCGGCCGGCGCGCTGCTCGGCGGAGTCCCGGGAGACCGGCAGGGTCACCAGCCGGCTCGCGCCCCGGGCGATGTCCCGTCGCGGCTCCCGGGAAAGACCCGCGTCCACCACGAGCCGCACCCCGGGGACGGTGATCGAGGACTCCGCCACCTCGCTGGCCACCACGATCCGCGGCGGGCCCTCCTCCCGCAGCGCCGCCTCCTGGGCGGCCGCGGGCAGCCGCCCGTGCAGGGGCAGCGCCTCCAGCGGCGTCCCGGCCGCGTCGACGGGTCCGGCCTCCCGCAGCAGCCGCACCACGGCGTCGATCTCCCGGGCGCCGGGCAGGAAGACGAGCGCGCCGCCCGACTGCCGGCGGGCCGCCTCGAGCACGGTGCGGGCCACATGCCGCAGGAAGCCCTGCGTCGCCCCCCTCGCATCGATCCGCTCGACGCGGGCCGGCGGCGGCGCCCAGACCGCCTCGACCGGGTGGGTCCGGGCCCGGACCCGGACGACGGGGGCGGAGGAGCCGGGCTGGCCGGACGGCGTCGGCAGACCGCCCAGCAGCCCCGCCCAGCGCTCCGCGTCGAGCGTCGCGGACATCGCCACCAGGCGCAGCTCCTCGCGCAGTTCGGCGAGGTCGCGGGCCATGGCGAAGGCGAGGTCCCCGTCCAGGGAGCGCTCGTGCACCTCGTCCAGCACGATCGCGGACACCCCGTCGAGCCCGGGGTCGGCCAGCAGCCGACGCACGAGCAGCCCCTCGGTGAGGAACTCGACCCGGGTGCCCGGCGAGACCGACCGTTCGCCGCGCAGCGAGTAGCCGACGAGCCCCCCGAGCCGGCCGCCCGTCAGCCGGGCCAGGCGGGCGGCGGCCGCGCGGGCGGCGATGCGGCGCGGCTGGGAGACCAGCACGCGGCCTGCGCCGCACAGCTCCGCGAGCAGCGGCGGCACGATCGTCGTCTTGCCCGTCCCCGGCGGCGCGCTCACGATCGCGGTACGGCTGCGCTCCAGCGCGGCCGGGAGGGTCCGCAGCAGCTCCGCGGCGCTCAGGCCGGCCGAGACGGCCCGCAGATCGAAGCGGGCGTCCCCGAGCGCCGAGGCGGCTACCATTCGCGCCATGCCTCCGTGTAGTCCTCGCCCCCGGGCAGCCCGGCGGCCACGGCGCCGTCGTTGATCGCCTCGGCGAGGCGCTCGCGCTCCTCGGTCTCGATCATGCCCTCCCCGCAGCGCTCGTTCAGCCCGTTGAGCTCCCTCACCGCCCGCTCGACCGCCGCCAGCGCCTGCTCCCGCCGCCGCGGATCGGGGAGGGAGGACGCGGCGATCCCGCACACCCGGGCGATGTAGGCGTCGAGGATGCGCCCGCAGGCGGCCACATCGGCCTCCGTGTAGCCGGGGTCGAGCTCCTCGCCGTCCTCCTCCTCGGGCTGCAGGAAGCCGTACATGAGGCGGAGCGCCTCGTCCCGCCCCGTCTCCAGTCGCTCGCGCAGCGCCGCGGCCGGCGACCCCTCCCCCTGCCGACCCCCCGCGCCCTCCGCGCGCTCGCGCAGCGCCGCGGTCTCTTCCGTCCGCTCGGCGCCTCCCGTCTCCGTCCGTTCGCGCATCCTCGCAGCCCCTTTCCCGCTCATCCGCCGTCCCGCTCCGGGACGCACCGTCACCGTATCGGCGACCGCCGACATCCGGTGGACCGCGGGCGGCGGAGCAGCCCGAAGCCGCCCGGCCGCGGACCCGGGGCCCCGTCCCGTCGGCCGGGGCGGCGCGGCGCATCCGCGTGGTAGGATCGGCAGTCGGCTTACGCGTCGCATTCCCACTCGGCGCGGACTCGCCGCCGGACCCCTCCTCCGTGCGGCATCGTCCAGGCTGTCCAAGACGCTTCCGCTGTCCGAGACAGTTTCGCTCCAACAGAAAGTGTCCACGTGGCAAACATCAAGTCGCAGATCAAGCGCATCCGCACGAACCGCAAGGCGACCGAGCGCAACAAGGCCTACAAGTCCGAACTGCGCACCGCCATCCGGCGCGTGCGCGAGGCCGTCGCCGCGGGCGACGCCGAGCGGGCGGGCGAGGCGCTCAAGTTCGCCTCCAAGAAGCTCGACAAGGCCGTCTCCAAGGGCGTCATCCACAAGAACCAGGCCGCCAACCGCAAGTCCAGGATCGCGAAGGCGGTCGGCTCGCTCGGCGCCTGAGCGGCACGCGACGCCCCGGAGGGGCCCGCCGGAACCGGCGGGCCCCTCTTGCGTCCCCGAACTCGTGCGGGGTTCGCCGCTCCGGCTCTGCCGCAGCCGCCCAGATACCTCCCGTTCCCGAACCGCCGCGCGGGGCTCGCGGACCGTCTCGCCGAGGGATGCCTCGAAGGCGCCCGTTCCCGAGCCGCCGCGCGGGGTTTGCAGGACGGTAGGGCATATTGGTGGGGTGAACGAACAGGACACGACGGCGATCGAGCGCGGCGGCCCGGACGGCGGCGACCCGATCGGGCGCCTCGCGGAACTGCGCCGGGCGCTGGCGGAGACCCGGCTGCCCCTGGACCTCGCCGACGCGCAGCAGGCCCGGGACGAGCAGGCCGCGGCGCTCCGGCAGATCGACGACTACATCGCCCCCCGCCTGGCCGATCTGGACGCCCCGCTGCTGACCGTCGTGGGCGGCTCCACGGGCGCGGGCAAGTCCACGCTCGTCAACAGCCTCGTCGGCTTCCCCGTCACCCGGACCGGCGCGATCCGCCCGACGACGCGCCAGCCGATCCTGCTGCACGCGCCCCAGGACCGGGACGCCTTCTCCTCCGAGCGGGTGCTCCCCGGACTGGCGCGCATCACCGGAGTCCGCCACGACGCTCCGGTGCCCTCCAGCCGGGCGGGGGACACGCCCGACGCGGCGCTCGCGGCCTCGCTCGTGCTCGTCGGCGAGGAGCGCATGCCCCCGCACCTGGCGATCCTGGACGCCCCGGACGTGGACTCGATCTCGGACGAGAACCGGGCGATGGCCGCCCAGCTGCTGGCCGCCGCGGACCTGTGGCTCTTCGTGACGACCGCGAACCGATACGCGGACGCCGTGCCGTGGCGGCTGCTGGAGGACGCCGCCGGCCGGGACATCACGGTCGGCGTGGTCCTCAACCGGGTGCCGCCGGACGCGATGGGCGAGGTCGAGGGCGATCTGCGGGAACTGCTGGCGGGCAAGGGGCTCGCGCAGGCGCCCCTGTTCGTCGTGCCGGAGACGGCGCTGGACGAGTACGGCATGCTCCCCGGCGCGCTCGTCGCGCCCGTACGCGAGTGGCTGCACGGCCTGGCCGCCGACCGGGGCGCCCGGCAGGAGCTCGCCCGGCGCACCGTGACCGGGGCGGTCGCCCGGGTCGTCGAGCGCACCCGAGGGCTCGCCGCCGCCCGACAGGCGCAGAGCGACACGGCCGCGGGGGTGCGCGACGCCGTCCGGGACATCTACGACGACGCCGCCGAGCTGGTCGTGGATGCCGTGCGGGACGGCTCCCTGCTGCGCGGCGAGGTGCTCGCCCGCTGGCAGGACTACGTCGGCACGAGCGACGTGTTCCGCCGCCTCGAGTCCTGGTACGGCCGGGCCCGCGACACGGTCGTCTCCTGGATGCGGGGCAGGCCCGCCCCGATCCGCGAGGTGGAGCAGGAGATCGAGTCCGGGCTGCACGCCGTGGTCGTCGACCAGGCAGGACGGGCGGCCGGCCACGCCTACACCCGCCTGCGCACCTCCCCGGCCGGCCGTCAGCTGGCCGCGGACCCGGCCCTGGGCCGGGAGTCGCCGGAGCTGTCCGAACGCGCCGGCGAGATGATCCGCTCGTGGCAGACGGGCCTGGTCGAGATGATCCACGCGCAGGCTGCGGGCAAACGCATGCGGGCGCGCATCATGTCCCTCGGACTCAACGTCGTCACCGTCGCCCTCATGATCGTCGTGTTCGCCTCCACCGGCGGGCTGACCGGCGGCGAGGTGGCGATCGCCGGCGGTTCGGCGGTCGTCGGGCAGAAGCTCTTGGAGACGATCTTCGGCGAGGACGCCGTGCGCCGCCTCGCCCGCAGGGCCCGGGAGGACCTCGACGGCCGCGTCCGCGCCCTGTTCGACCGCGAGTACGAGCGCTACGGCCGGCTGCTGCAGCTCGTGGAGGCCGGCACCTCCCCCGCCGAGCTGACGCGCGCCGCCCAGCGGCTCGCCGACTCGCTGCGCGCACCGGCCGGACCGGAGGCGGCGGCATGAGCCCCGCGAGCCTGGACGAGCGCCTGGCCGCCCTGCGCGAGGCCGCCGGGCTCGGCGAGGAGCGCCTGGAGGAGGAGCACTCGCGGGCGCTGGCGGAGCTGCTTGCGCGGGCGGACCGGCGCCGCGCGCTCTCCGGACGGCACACGGTCGTCGGCTTCTTCGGCGCGACCGGCTCGGGCAAGTCCTCCCTGTTCAACGCGGTCGTCGGGGCGGATCTGGCCCGCGCCCACGTGCGTCGGCCCACCACGAGCCAGGCGCTGGCCGCCGTGTGGGACCGCAGCGGCGCCGAGCCCCTGCTGGACTGGCTGGAGGTGCGCGAACGGCACGAGCCGAGCACGCCCTTCGCCGGGCGGGAGGGGCTCTCCCTCATCCTGCTGGACCTGCCCGACTTCGACTCGGTCGCCGTCGAGCACCGCCGGATCGCCGAGCGCCTGGCGGGGCAGACCGATGTGCTCGTGTGGGTCGTGGACCCCCAGAAGTACGCCGACGCGGTGCTGCACGCCGACTTCATCCGCCCCCTGTCGGCGCACGCGGCCGTCACCGCGGTCGTGCTCAACCAGGTGGACCTGCTGCCGGCCGACCAGGCGCCCCGGGTGCTCGACTCGCTGCGCGAGCTGCTGCGGCAGGACGGCATCCCCTCGCCGCGCGTCTTCGCGGCCTCGGCCCGCACCGGGCAGGGCGTGGCGGAGGTGCGGGCGGAGATCGCCCGCTTCGCGGCGGAGCGCGCCGCCTCCACCCGGCGGCTGGAGGCGGATCTGCGCACCCTGGCCGAGCGCGTCCCGCCCGCCGGTGCGGGCGAACGGGTGCCCCGCGCCGCCCGGGGCGCGCTCGTGCAGGATCTCGCGCGAGCCTCCGGCGCCGAAGAGGTGGCCCGGGCCGTCGGCCGCTCCTACGCGAAACGTGCGGGCCAGGCCACCGGCTGGCCGCTCACGAGCTGGCTGCTGCGCCTGCGGCCCGATCCGCTGCGCCGCCTGCATCTGAGCACCGGGCCGCGCCGCGACGGCCGCGACCCCGATCTGCACCGCACGGCCCTGCCGCCGCTGGACGCGGCCCGGCAGGCGCGTGCCGCGCGGGCCGTGCGCGACTATGCCGACGCGGCCTCGCAGGGACTGGGCGAGGGCTGGCGGGCGCGCATCCGAGCGCTCGCGAACGAGACCGCCGAGCGCCTGCCCGCCGGGCTCGACCGGGCCATCGCGGCCACCGATCTGGGAGCCCGCGGGTCCTGGTGGTGGGTGCTGGTCGGGATCGTGCAGTGGATCGCCCTGCTGGCGGCTCTGAGCGGGGTCGCCTGGTACCTGCTGGCCTGGTTCCTGCCCGCGCTCGGGCTGCCGGGGCTCGTGCAGATCCCCCTCGTCGAGGGCTGGCCGGTACCGGGCCTGCTCGTCGCCGCCGGGGTGCTGCTGGGCGTGCTGCTGGGGCTGGCGGCCGGGGCGCTGGGCGCCCTGGTGGGTCGGGCCCGGGCGGCCAGGGCCCGGCGTCGGCTGCGCCGGGCGATCGACGAGCTCGCCCGGCGCGAGCTCGTCGAACCCCTGGCCGCCGAGCGCGAGCGTGCGGGCGCCTTCGACGCCGCCATGCGCACCGTCGCCGGACGCTGACTCCGGTGCGGGGAGCGCGTCCGCCGGATCGAGACGAGCCCGACGCGCCGCCCCGTCGTTCGCTCATCCGGGCTCAGAGCTCGCGTGCGGCGATCCGGCGCAGCAGACGCTCGACCGCGAACTGCGGGTCGCGGCCGGCGCCCTTGACCAGATGGTCGGTCTCGGCGGTCAGCGCGATCGCGCGCGCCAAGCGCTCGTCGTCCCAATCACGCAGATCCCGCCGGGCCTGAGCGATCTGCCAGGGGGCGGCGCCCAGCTGCCCGGCCAGCTGGCCGTCGGAGCCGCGCAGATCCGAGGCCTTGGCCATGAGCCGCAGCTTCATCGCCACCGCCGAGACGATCGGCACCGGGTGGACGCCCGTCGCGAAGCCGTGCCGGGCCAGGGCGAGCGCGTCGCGTACACGGCCCGCGATCGCCGCGTCGGCGATCTTGAAGCCCGTCGTCTCCACCCTGCCGCCGTAGTACCGCTCCACATCGGCCTCGCTCACCTCCTCGGAGGTGACCGAGCACAGCTGCGCGCACGCGGCGGCGAGCTCCGCCAGATCGCTCGAGAACGCCGCGACCAGCTGGGCGGCGGCCCGGGGCGCGATCCGCCTGCCGGCCTCGCGGAACTCGGCGGCCACGAAGTCCGTGAGCTCGTTCGCCTTGAGCCGGGGACACACCACCTCGATCGCCGAGCCGACGGCCGCCCGAACGGCCTCCAGCAGCTTCTTGCCCCGCGTCCCGGAAGCGTGCCGGAGCACGAGCGTCGTCCCGTCCACCGGGGCGCGCAGGTACTCGAGCGCATCGGCGAGGAAGGCGTCGGTGCTCCGCTCCACGGCGCGCACGATCACGAGCCGGGGCTCCAGGAACAGCGAGGGGCTGACGAGCGTGACGAGTTCGCCCGCGCCGTAGCCGGACGCCTCGATCTCGCTGGTCTCCAGCGAGGGGTCCTCCAGCCGCAGCGTGTCCCGCAGGGCGCGGATCGCGGCCTGGGCCAGGTACTCCTCGGGCCCGGAGACGAGCACGAGGGGCGAGGGGCGGACCTCCCGATGGCTCAGCTGCGGGATGGCGGATCCGCTCCTGCCCTTGGCCCCGCCGCGGGGTGCCGCCATGCTCAGCCTCCTCGTACCGCGCCGTCGGGCGGGTCCCGCGCGCTCGTCCAGATCGCGAGCCGCCCGTCCCGCTCGTGCACCACGATCGTACCCAGCAGATCGGTGCGGGCGGCGTAGCAGCCGGCGTCCGCGAGCATGCCGAGCGCCTCTCCGGTCGGATGCCCGTAGCCGTTGCCCGCCCCGGCGGAGACGAGGCCCAGCCGGGCGCCGATGCGCAGATAGAGCTGCGGGTCCTGGTCCCGCGAGCCGTGGTGGGACATCTTGACGACGTCCGCGGGCAGCAGCCTCGGGGAGCGCAGGCGCAGCGCCGTCTGCGGCCGCGCGCTCAGGTCCCCCAGCGAGACGAGCGAGCGGCACACGGCGAGGCAGCCCGGCGCCGGATCCACGCGCACCGCGAGGCTGCCGTCGTTGCCCGACTCCGGCGAGGGCGCCCCGCCGGCCCGGCGCACCGGCCACAGCGCCGTCCACACCGTGTCGCCCAGACGCCAGACGTCCCCGGCCGCCGCGTACCGGACCGGGACGCCCGCCGCCCGCACCTGCTCCAGCACCGGTTCGCCGCGCGCCTCGACCGTGTCCGGGACGATGAGCCCGCCGATCCGCGGCAGGATCTCCAGCGCCGCGCCCGAGTGGTCCCGGTCGAAGTGGGAGAGCAGCAGCCACGCCAGAGCCTCCACCCCCAGCTCCCGCAGGCAGCGCTCCAGCGGGCCGGGCTCCTCTCCGGTGTCGATGAGCGCGACCGGCCCGCCCGCACGCACGAGGATCGCGTCCCCCTGCCCCACGTCGCAGGCCGCCGCCCGCCACTGCCCGGGCCGGTCCCTCGCCCGGTGCAGGGCGGAGCCCGTCGCCGTCCCGGCCGCGACGGCCAGCAGCAGGCACAGCCCGAGCGCGACCGGCGCCCGAAGCCGCCGCGCTCGGGTCAGCAGCAGCACCCCCGCCGCCAGGACGACGAGGGCGAAGGCGAGCGCGCCGAGCGCCCCCGGCCACCAGGGCAGCGTCGCCGCCGGCCAGCCGGCCACGCCGTGGGCGACCGCCCCGATCCACTGGGCCGCCAGCCAGGCGCCCCGCAGCGGCCACTCGGCGGCCCAGGGAGCCACCGGCAGCAGCAGGCAGGCGAGCAGCCCCAGCACGGTCGCCAGGGGCGCCGCCGGGGCCGCCAGCAGGTTCGCGACCGCCCCGTACAGGGGCAGTCCCTCCTGCAGGAGCAGCAGCACCGGCTGGCAGGCCAGCTGCGCGGCCAGCGGCACCGCGAGCGCCACCGCGAGCCAGCGGGGCAGCACGCGCGCCAGCCGCAGCGCGAGCGGCTCGGCCAGGAGCAGCAGTCCCGCGGTCGCGAGCACCGAGAGCGCGAAGCCGGCGTCGTCGGCGATGCCCGGATCGGCGGCCAGCAGCACCGTCGCCGCCAGCAGCAGCAGCGGCACGCCGCGGGCCGCCCGGCCCCATCCCCCGGCCCCGAGCGCGATCGCGGCCATCACGCCGGCCCGCAGCACGCTGCCCTCGGGCGTGACCAGCAGCACGAAGCCCGCAAGCCCTGCGCCCGCCGCGAGCGCCCGCACGGTCCGCGGCACGCGCAGCAGCCGGCCCGCCAGCAGGATCCCGCCCACCACGATCGCGCAATTGGCGCCGGAGACGGCGGTGAGGTGGGCGAGCGAGGCGATGCGCATCGCCTGCTCGGTGCGCTCGTCGAGGGCCCGGGTGTCCCCGGTCGCGAGGCCCGGCACCAACCGGCCGCCCGGCTCCGGCAGCTCCGCGGCCGCCGCCGCCAGCCCCTCGCGCAGGCCGTGGGCCCAGGCCGGCATCGCGCCGGGCGGCGCGAGGACGCTCGCGGCTCGGTGAGCGAACAGGAGCACGGGCCCGTTCCCGTCGATCCGCAGACGGCCGGAGACCAGGATGCGCGTGCCGATCGCCGCGGGCGCCTCGCCGCTCACGCGGCAGAAGCACAGTCCCGCCAGCCGCACCCGCGCGCTCCCGCCCGGCCCGCCGGCGGCCTCCACGAGCTCCAGCCGGATGCGCACCGGTCCCGCGTCCGCCTCCCGTCGCCACGGGTCGTGCCGAGCCGCCGCGGGCTGTTCGTCGTACCGCGTCATCGCCGCCGCGTCCACGGGCCCCGTGATCGTGGCGATCGCGCTCGCCCTGCCCTCCTCGCCGAGGAGGCGCTGCAGCGATTCGGCCCCCGAGAGGCGCAGCTGCCAGGCGGCGCCGGCCGCGACGAGGCACACGACCGCGCAGCACCAGGCGAGCTGCGGCGCGATCGTCCGGCTCGGGCGCTCGGTCCGGCCGCGTCGCACGAGCAGCCTCGCGCACAGCAGCAGCGCGGCGGCGCCCGCCGCCCACGCGAGCGGCACCGCCGCCCCGGGGCGTCCGGCGAGCCAGAGGGCCGCGGCCCAGGCGCTCAGCGCCGCCGGCAGGAGCCGCAGATCGTGCCGCCCGAGCCGTTCCTCCGCCTCCCCGAACGCGCGCCTGCGATCCTGCGGCTCGGCCGACCGTCTTCCGCCCGCCCCCCGCTCGCTCTCGCGCACCGTTCGCTCACACCGTGACGAGCGGTTCCAGCTCGGCGAGGATGGACTCGCCGATGCCGGGGACCTGCAGCAGTTCGTCGACGCTCGTGAATCCGCCGTGCTGCTCCCGGTAGTCGACGATGCGGCCGGCCAGGGCGGGTCCGATGCGCGGCAACTGCTCCAGCTCCTGGCGGGAGGCCGTGTTCAGGTCGATCCGGCCGTCGCCGGGCCGCCCGGCCTCCTGCGAGCCCGGCTGGGGCTGCTCGCCGTCGGCGCCGGAGTCCGGGGCGGGCTCCTCGCCGATCCGGGGGACCTGGATGCGCTCGCCGTCGCGCAGCACCCGGGCGAGGTTGAGCGCGCCCGCATCGGCGTCCTCGGCCGCGCCTCCTGCCGCCTCGATGGCGTCCACGACGCGCGCCTCGGCCGGCAGCTCGTAGACGCCCGGCGCGTGCACGGCGCCCACCACGTGCACCATGATCCGGGCGGCCGGCTGGGGCTGCGGCGGGGCGGTTCCCTGGGTGCTCTGCGCTTCGGCCGCAGGGTCCACGAGCGGCACCGGCTGCGAGGAGGAGGGCTGGAGGGCGGAGACCGCGAGGGCGATCGCGAGCGCCCCGAGCGCGAGGACCACCGCGGCGCCCGCCGCGATCCGCAGGCGGGGCCGCTTCGGCGTCTCGAAGGCGGCGTCGAGCTCGTCGAGCCGGATCGGACCGCCCTCCTCCAGCTGCACGAGGTGCGGTTCCTCCGGCGCCGCCGCATCCTCCGACCCCTCCGGTTTCCGCTCCGGCGGCCCCTCCCGGGAGGAGCCGCCGGGCTCCCCGGATCCCTCCGCTCCCTCGCCGCCCAGCCGGACCCCTCTGGCCCGCAGCTCGGCCAGCAGCCCGCCCGGCAGCGGCCGGCGCGCCGCGGCCGCCCGCTCGTCGTCCCGTTCCCGTTGCTCCATCGTCCGTCTCACCCCGGCCTCAGGCTAGGCCGCCCCGACGCCGCCCGGAGCGGGGCGGGGGTATCTGTGGAGAACTCGCCGGAACGCCCTTTCGAAGGGGGTCCGGCGCAGCGGGATCCCCCCGAGCGGCGGGCCGATCGCGGAGGGCGAGCGCCATGCGGCCCGAGGAGACCGAGACGAACGGTGCGCAGGACCCCGGCGGCGGCTCAGTCGGCGGCGACGAGGTTCACCAGCCGAGGGGCGCGCACGATCGCCTTCACGATCCGCTGCCCGCCGACCGCGCGCTGCACGGCGGCGCTGGCGCGCGCGAGCCGCTCCAGCTCCTCGGCCCCGATGCCCGCCGGCACCTGGATGCGGTCCCGCACCTTGCCGTTGACCTGCAGGACCGCCGTCGTCTCCTCGCGGCGCAGCAGCGCCGGGTCGGCCGCGGGCCACTCGACCAGCGCGACGCCCGGCTCGTGGCCCAGCCTCGCCCACATGTCCTCGGCCGTGTAGGGGGCGAACATGTCCAGCACGAGGGCGATCGCCTCGGCCGCCTCCCGCACCGCCGGGTCCGCGGGGCCCGGACCCGAGTCGATCGCCTTGCGCGTCGCGTTCGTCAGCTCCATGATGCGCGCGATGAGCACGTTGTACTTGAAGCCCTCGGCCAGCTCCGGCGCCTCCGCGAGCAGGCGGTGCGTCTCGCGCCGCAGCCCGGCGTCGCCGGCGGCGGGATCCGCGCCGGGCCGGCTCGCGACGTCCCCTGCGATCCGCCACGCCCTGGCCAGGAACTTGCCCGTACCCGCGAGCGAGACGTCGGCCCAGTCCACGTCGTCCTCCGGCGGGGAGGCGAAGAGCATCGCCACCCGCACCGCGTCCACCCCGTGGTCGTCGAGCTCCTGCGAGAGGGTGACGGTGTTGCCCTTGGACTTGGACATCTTGGCGCCGTTCAGGATGACCATGCCCTGGTTGAGCAGGGCCGAGAAGGGCTCGTCGAAGTCGATCTCGCCCAGATCGTGCAGCACCTTGGTGATGAAGCGCGCGTACAGCAGGTGGAGGATGGCGTGCTCGACGCCGCCGATGTACTGGTCCACCGGCGCCCAGCGGCGGGCCTGGGCCGGGTCGAAGGGGCGCTCGGCGTCGTCCGGGGACAGGAAGCGCAGGAAGTACCAGGAGGAGTCCACGAAGGTGTCCATCGTGTCCGCGTCGCGGCGCAGGGTGCGCCCCGTGGCCGGGTCGACGAGGCGCAGCCACTGATCGGCCGCCCCCAGGGGGGAGGTGCCGCGCGGCCGCAGGTCCAGCCCGGCCGCCTCCGGCAGCAGCACCGGCAGCTGCTCCTCGGGCACCGGCACCTCGCGGCCGTCCTCGGCGTGCAGGATCGGGATGGGGGTGCCCCAGTATCGCTGCCGGGAGATGAGCCAATCGCGCAGCCGGTAGTTCTTCGCCGCCCGTCCCGTGCCCCGCTCCGCGAGCAGCTCGATCGCCCGCTCGACCGCCCGCGCCCCGGCCAGACCGTCCAGCGGCCCGGAGTCCCGCAGGACCCCCTCGCCCGTGATCGCCTCGCCGGTGACCGCAGGGTCGATCTCGGCCAGGCGCTGCGCGTCGCCGCCGACGGGGTCGACCACGAGCCGGACGGGCAGATCGAAGGCGCGAGCGAAGTCCAGGTCCCGCTGATCGTGGGCGGGCACCGACATGACCGCGCCGTGGCCGTAGTCCGCCAGCACGTAGTCTGCCGCCCAGATCGGCAGCCGCTCGCCGTTGACGGGGTTGATCGCGTAGCGCTCCAGGAACAGGCCCGTCTTCGGCCGGTCCGCGGACTGCCGGTCGATCGCGCCCATCGCGCGGGTGGCGGCCAGATACTCCTGGAACCGCGCCCGGGTCCGCTCCGAGGCGGTCTCGGCCAGCTCCGCGGCCAGATCGCCGTCCGGGGCCACGACCATGAAGGTCGCACCGTACAGGGTGTCGGGCCGGGTTGTGAACACCGTGACCGGCTCCTCGCGCCCCTCCACCCGGAAGTCCACGTCGGCGCCGTGCGAGCGCCCGATCCAGTTGCGCTGCATGGCCAGGACCTTCTGCGGCCAGCGGCCCTCCAGCCGGTCCAGATCGTCCAGCAGCCGGTCCGCGTACGCCGTGATCCGGAAGTACCACTGGTTCAGCTTCTTCTTGACCACCTCGGTGCCGCAGCGCTCGCAGCCGCCGTCGACGACCTGCTCGTTGGCCAGGACCGTCTGGTCCTGCGGACACCAGTTGACGTCCGAGTACTTGCGGTAGGCCAGGCCCCGCTCGTACATCTTCAGGAACAGCCACTGGTTCCACCGGTAGTACTCGGGGTCCGAGGTGTGCACCACCCGCGCCCAGTCGAAGCTCACCCCGTAGCGGCGCATGCTCTCGCGCTGCTGCGCGATGTTCCGGTAGGTCCAGTCCCGCGGGTCGCCGCCGTTGCGGATCGCCGCGTTCTCGGCGGGCAGGCCGAAGGAGTCCCAGCCGATCGGGTGCAGCACGTTGCAGCCGCGGTGCCGCCAGTAGCGGGCGGCCGCGTCCCCCAGCGCGTACTGCTCCGCGTGGCCCATGTGCAGATCGCCCGAGGGGTAGGGGAACATGTCGAGCACGTACTTGCGCGGCCGCTCGTCGTCCGGGCGGGAGGAGTCGAAGAGGCCCAGCTCGTCCCACACGGGCGCCCAGCGGGCCTCCAGAGCCCGGAAGTCGTAGTGGTCTTCGCTCACGTCTGCCCAGCTTTCCCGGCGCCTCGCCGGGAGGGCCGATCGTCGTCAACCCGGGTCATTGTACGCGCCTGCACGGCTGCGCCCGCCGCCACGACCCGGCAGAACCGACACCGCACGCGCCCGCACGACTGCGCCGACCGCCACGACCCGGCA
>JAUNLB010000208.1 GCA_030532485.1 Pseudoclavibacter sp. | reverse complement strand
TGACCTCGTGCATGATGTGCCGGTCGACGTAGAGCAGATCGGGCTCGCCCGGCCCGCCGCGTCGCACGAGGTGTGCGTCCCACACCTTGTCGGCGAGCGTCCGGGGGGCGCCCGGCCGGTTCGCCTCGGCGGGACCGTCGGCGGCGGGGCCGTCTGCGGTGGCTGTCATCTCGTGATCCGTCTCCAGGAAAGCGGGCCGGGGTCCGGACGCACCCCGCCGCGGCGGACCGGAAATGGGGAGTCCCGGCCCGCGCACGCCGACAACTGTAACACCGGCGGGACGCGCGCCCGCGGGCCGCGGAGGCCCCGCAATGACACGAGAACAGCTCAGTTGAAAGAGGCGCGGGGAGTACTCAATTACGCCGCACGATGATGTCGTACTCGCCCAGCTGGACGACGTCGCCCGAGCGCAGCTCGACCGGCTCCCCCGGCTCGACCGCCATGGCCCCCTGGGGGTTGCCGCCGGGGAAGAGCGCGACCCCGTTGGTGGAGCCCAGATCGTCGATGCGCAGCGCCTCGTCCGCGATGAAGAAGCGCGCGTGGGTCTTGGACATCGTGCGGGTCTCGTCCGCGACCGCCGCCAGGCTCGCCCCGGGATGCCCGGTCCCGTCGGGGTTCCGCCCCACCACGACCTCCCCGTAGACCGGCATCGTCACCCCGTCGGCCAGCACGAGGCTCCACTCGGGCAGGGGCCGGGAGGGCGCGGGGGCCACCGGCACCCGCGCCGCGTCGAGCCGCGGGAACGGCGGCAGCTCGACGTCGGGCGCGAAGGCGGTCATGGGGGCCACGGGTTCATCTTATGCCGCATGATGCGGCGGTCGGGCGGATTCGGAGGATATTCGTGGCTGAACGCTCAGCATCTCCCCGTGAAATCACGTACACCTCGGTTCACTCGCGATCCGGGCCGCCGCGGCCGAAGCGCTCCGCCCAGCCGCGCAGCACGCGGCCCGCCGCCCGTCGCAGCGGCTCGAGCCGGTACCGGCACCGGGCCAGCAGGCGCCGCCACGGCTCGGCCTGCCGGTCCGCGGCCGCGACGACGGCCTCGGCCTCCGCCCAGACCCGCTCGATCTCGGCCTCGGCGACCGTCTCGCCCGAGAAGACCGCCCGATCGGCGGCGATCGCGACCGGCAGCAGCCCCGGCTCCACGATCCCGGCCGCCGCGCGGCGCGTCTGTCGGGCCGGGACCGGCCGGCCCAGCTCGGCGAGCCGGTCGATCGCCTCGTCCCAGGCGCCGACCACCCGCTCGTCCGGCGGCCCCGTCGAGCGGCGCAGCCGCCGGCGCCGGCGCCGGGCGAGCTCCAGCGCGCCCAGCAGCAGCGCGACGATCGCCAGCGGCAGCACGACCCCCAGCAGCAGGATGCGGGCCCACAGGGGCAGTTGGAAGGGCGGCCCCGGCCGCTGGTCGTCGTCGGGCGTCTCGGCCGCCGTGATCAGCTCGTCGGGCCGCTCGTCGCTCTGCGGGGGCTGGCGGACCTGGGCCTTCGGCTTGGTCTGGGGCTCGGTGCTCGTGTTGATCGGCACGTCCGTCCGGTCCGGCGTCGGGTGGAAGGCGACCCAGCCGAAGCCCTCGAAGGGCACCTCCACCCAGGCCGTGACGTCCGCGCCCGTGACCGGGACCGGCCCCCCGTCCGCGTCGCCGCTCGGCGCGAAGCCCATCACCACCCGGACGGGGTAGCCGAGCTGCTGGGCCATGAGGGCCATCGCCGAGGCGTACTGCTCGGAATCGCCCACCATGTAGCTCAGGTCGAACAGCTCCTGCATGCGGTCCAGGCCGTGCCCGGCCCGGGAGGGCGCCATATCGCTCGCGCTGCCGTGGCTCAGATAGCCCTGGGAGACGAAGGCCTGCTCGATCGCGCGCAGCTGCAGGTAGCTGGACGTCTCCCCCTGGATGAAGGTCTGCATGCGCTCGACGAGCGCGGCGGGCGGGGGCGGGCCGACCGGCATCTGCAGATCCGCCACCGGGGTGTTGTCCAGCTGGCCCTCCAGCGGCACGTCCTGCAGATCGGCCGCGACCGTGTAGGCGTCGCCCTCGCCGAGCCCCGTGGTCACCAGGCCCGTGCCGGTCTGACCGTTGAAGCGCAGGTCCGCCCGGCGCTGCAGCACGGGCCCCTGCTCCAGGCTGATGCGGGTGGGCGCCCCGACGGTCGGCATCCAGACGTCGCGGTAGCCGTCGATGCGGACGTGCACCGTGCGCTGCGCAGAAGAGGTCAGCAGCGCGCGCTGCGGCACCTGTTCGCCGACCAGGTTGTAGGTGCCGGCCGCCTCCACGCCCAGCTCCGGGTCCATGATCGTCCAGTGCCGGCCGTCGTAGGCGTCGAGCGTGGCCAGCCGGATCAGGTCCCCCTGGCGCAGCCCGTCCGCGTGGAAGAGCACGGTGTCGTGCAGACCCTTGGTGTAGGAGCGGAAGGCCGCCAGCGGGCTGTCGGTCTCCAGCGGCCGCAGCGGCGGGGTGACCGCCTCCCGCAGCACGAAGCGGCCCGCGTCCACCGCGGGCTGCGCGAGCAGGCCCGCCCCGCCCGCGGCCAGCAGGGAGGTCGCCGCGATCGCCGCGGCGCCGCCGAGCCGGTGCCGGCGCAGGCCGCGGCGCGCGGCCCTGGAGACGGCGGCGTTCCCGCCGCGCGGCCGGCCCAGCCACAGCAGCGCGAGGAGCGCGAACAGCGCCGCCCGGGGCACGCCGA
>JAUNLB010000207.1 GCA_030532485.1 Pseudoclavibacter sp. | reverse complement strand
GTTCGCCTGCGGCCGGCACCGTGTAGGGCTCGGGCGTGGAGACGAGCTCGGAGAGCCGGCGGCCGGACATGGGCTTCTGCGCCCGCACCCGCTCCAGCTGGGCGGCCGGGTCGCCCGCGGCCTGCAGGCCGGAGAAGATCCCGCCGCGCATGGAGCCCTCGCTGCGCAGCCGGCGGGTGAGCGCACGGGTGTCGATCTCGGCCACCCCGGGGATGCCCGCCTCCCGCAACCGCTCGTCCAGCGAGGCCTCGGCCCGCCAGTTGGAGACGACGCGGCTCGGATCGCGCACCACGAAGCCCTCGACCCACAGCCGGCGGGACTCCATGTCCTCGTCGTTCATGCCCGTGTTGCCGATGTGCGGCGCGGTCTGCACGACGATCTGCCCGGCGTAGCTGGGGTCGCTCAGGGTCTCCTGGTAGCCGGTCATCCCGGTCGCGAAGACGACCTCGCCGAGGCGTTCGCCGCCGATCGCGCCGAAGGCGACGCCCTCGTAGCGCGCGCCGTCCTCCAGGACGAGGACGGCCGGGGTGGATCGGGTCATGACTGCTCCTCCTGCATCCGCTGCGCGGCCGGCGCGCGGTCCGCGGCCGCCTCGGGGCCGGGCCGGGACCCGGCCGAGAACTCCTCCATCGTCCGCGCGAAGTCCTCCCGCTGCGAGCGGTCCACGATGCGGAAGGCGCTCTCGACCTCGACGGCCCGCTCGCCCTCGCCGAGCGTCCAGAACACGACGCTCAGCCCGCCGCGCTCGACGACCCGGTCGATCGTCGCCGTCCCCCGGGCAAGGCCCGCGAGACGCCCGACGGGGATGCCGAAGGGCCGCTCCCCGCGGATCGCGACGTCCAGCCCGCCCGGGCGCAGCACCAGATCGGCCCGGCCACGATGGCCCAACGGCGGGACCGCGACCCGCTCCAGGGGCTGATCGCGCAGGCTCGTGGCGACGTAAAGCACCTCCCGCCAGGCGGCCGTCGCGGGTCCGCCCAGCGGCCCCGGGGGCGCGGGCACAGGGCGGGCGACGCGGCGACGCCAGCCGCGCACCATGCCGAACAGGGCCCCGGCCGCCATCAGGAGCGAGACGAGGGCGAGGATCGTGTACCCCAGCTCCGGGATCATGCCTCCCCGGCCTCCCGTCCGCGCGCGCGCCCGTCGCGCCCCGGACCCGCCGGCGCCGCACGGCGGGCGGCCCGGCGCCGGGCCGCCGCGGCGACCTCGGCGGCGTCCACGAGTTCCCCGTCGCGCAGCGTCGGCTGGCCGCGGTGCACGGTGTGCACGACGCGGCCGGGCAGGCTGCGGCCGAGGAAGGGCGAGTTGACGCTCTTGCCGCGCAGATCGCCGGTCGAGAAGGGGGCGGCGGGGGCGGGGTCGTAGAAGCACAGGTTCGCCGGCTCCCCGGCGGCGACCGGGCGGCCGGACTCCTCGTCCGAGCCGATGGCGGCCGGGGCGTGGGACATGATCCGCGCCACGTCCGGCCAGCCGATGCGGCCCTCGTCCACGAGCACGGCCTGCACCACCCGCAGGGCGGACTCCAGGCCGACCATGCCCATGGCGGCCCGGTCCCACTCTGCCTCCTTCGCGTCCACCGGGTGGGGGGCGTGGTCGGTGGCGACGATGTCGATCGTGCCGTCGGCGACCGCCTCGCGCAGCGCGGCCACGTCGTCCGCGGTGCGCAGCGGCGGATTGACCTTGAAGCGCGCGTCGAAGCCGCGCACGAGCTCCTCCGTGAGCAGCAGGTGGTGCGGCGTCACCTCGGCGGTGACCCGGACGCCGCGCCGCTTCGCCCAGCGCACCACCTCGACCGAGGCGCGGGTGGACAGGTGGCAGACGTGCACGCGGGAGTCCACGTGCTCGGCCAGCAGCACGTCGCGGGCGATGATGCTCGTCTCGGCGACCCCCGGCCAGCCGCCCAGGCCGAGCTCGGCCGAGAGGGCGCCCTCGTTCATCTGCGCCCCGACGGTCAGGCGCGGGTCCTGAGCGTGCTGGGCGACGACGCCGCCGAAGCTCTTCACGTACTCCAGCGCCCGGCGCATGACCAGCGGGTCGGAGACGCAGATCCCGTCGTCCGAGAAGACCCGCACCCGCGCGCGGCTGGCGGCCATCGCGCCGATCTCGCTGAGCCGTTCGCCGGCCAGGCCCACCGTGACCGCGCCGACGGGGCGCACGTCCGCGTAGCCGCAGGCGGCGCCGGTGGCCGCCACGGTCTCCACGACGCCGGCGGTGTCCTGCACCGGCGAGGTGTTCGCCATGGCGAACACGGTGGTGAAGCCGCCCTTGGCGGCGGCCATCGTGCCGGTGAGGATCGTCTCGCTCGACTCGAAGCCCGGTTCCCGCAGGTGCACGTGCAGATCGACCAGACCGGGCAGCAGGATCAGGCCGCGCACGTCCACGCGCTGCGCCTCCGCCGCGCCGAGGACGGCGGGGTCGAGCCCGCCTGCCGGCTCCACCGCCGCGATCCGCTCGCCGTCCACGAGCACGTCCACGGCCCGCTCCCCCAGGAGCAGGGCGCCCTCGTACAGGAACTGCGTCATCGTCCGGCCTCCGCTCCTCGTCGTCCCCCGTCTCCGCAGCACAGCGGGTGCGGCCGCCTCATCCTCCGGCCTCCGCTCCTCGTCGTCCCGCGTCCCCGGAGCACAGCAGGTACAGCGCCGCCATCCGCACGGCCACCCCGTTGGCGACCTGCTCGAGCACGGTCGAGCGCTCCGAGTCGGCCGCCTCGGCGGAGATCTCCAGGCCC
>JAUNLB010000022.1 GCA_030532485.1 Pseudoclavibacter sp. | reverse complement strand
CGCCGCCGGGCCGACCGGGGCCTCGAAGAAGCCGGCGTCCCGGGCCGCCCTGCGCCGGGCCCGCTCGGCCGGATGCCGGTCCATGGGCACGGTGCGGCTCGTGTCCGGCGGCTGCGACGCCGGGTCGGGACCCGACGCCGACCGGGGGCGGGCGCGGGCCGCGGACCGAGGCGGGACGCCGGGCCCGCCCGGGCCGGTCGCCTCGGCGTCCGGCTCCGCGCCGGCGGCTTCGCGGCGCTTGCGCAGGATCGCCTGCACGAGGTCCGCCCGCTCGTGACGGCGCGCGTCGAGGTGCTCCGGGTCCCGGCCGCCGCCCGGGCGCCCGACACGGGGACCGGGTTCGCCGCGCGCGGCCGGTGCGCTGTCGTCGGAGTCGGGGAACGGAGGCACGCCACGAGCCTAACGGCGTCGGCGCGGCATGCTGGAATGGAACACCGCACGCACCGAACCCGGAGGAGGGACACGCATGAGCAAGATCGCCATCGTCGGAGCCGGCAGCGTCGGCTCCTCGCTCGCCTACGCCTGCCTCATCCGGGGCTCGGCCCGCCGCATCGCCCTCTACGACCTGGCCGAGGCTCGCGTGGACGCCGAGGTGCTCGACCTCGCCCACGGCACCCAGTTCACCGGCTCGAGCACGATCTCCGGCGGCGCGGACATCGCCTGCGTGGAGGGGGCGCAGGTGGTCCTGGTCACCGCCGGCGCGAAGCAGCAGCCGGGGCAGTCCCGGCTGGAGCTGGCCGGCGCGAACGCCGACATCCTCGCCTCGCTCATGCCCGAGCTGCTGCGGTACGCGCCCGACGCGGTGTACGTGCTGGTGACCAACCCGGCCGACGTGATGACCACGATCGCGCAGCGCATCTCCGGCCTGCCCGCGAACCGGGTCCTGTCCACCGGCACCCTGCTGGACACCTCCCGGCTGCGCTGGCGCATCGCCGAGATGGCCGGCGGCGTCGCCTCCACGAGCGTGCACGCCATGATCGTCGGCGAGCACGGCGACAGCGAGTTCCCGCTGTGGTCCCAGGCCACGATCGGCCCCGTACCGATCCTGGAGTGGGAGGTCGACGGCCGGCTCGTCTTCGAGCACGCCGCGCTCGACGCGATCGCCGAGGAGGTGCGGACCGCCGCCTACACGGTCATCGCGGGCAAGGGCGCCACCAACTACGCGATCGGCCTGGCCGGCGCCCGGCTCGCCGAGGCGATCGTCCGCAACGAGCGCGCCGTCATGCCGGTCTCCTCGGTGCTGAACGGCGAGTGGGGCATCCGCGAGGTAGCGCTCTCGGTGCCGTCGGTGGTCGGGGCGAACGGAGTGGAGCAGATCCTGGACGTGCCCATGTCCAAGGGCGAACTCATGCGCCTGCGGCAGTCCGCGGACACGATCGCCGCGGCCGTCCGCTCCGTCGACCAGGCTGGCCGGAGCGCGTAGGTTCCGCGACGCTCCCCCGGCCGCCGTCGATCGTTCGGGGCCGGCCGGAGCACACGGGGCGCCTCAACGGCGTCCGAGCAGGCCGCGGGCCGGGACGGGCAGCTCGTCGGCGTCCTGCAGGCAGGGGCCGCGCTGACGCACGGTCGCGCCGGCCAGGCTCATGGCCGCCGCCAGGATCGACCGTGCCCGCTGCGGCCACAGCGGACGCGGGGTGCGCAGCAGCCCGGCGGCGACGGCGGCCACGAGCGCATCGCCCGCACCGAGCGGGTCGACGACGGGACCCGGCAGCCGGGGGGCGGGCAGCGCCACGTCGATGCCCGAGCGGCCCAGCCAGCGCGCCGGGCCCGGTCCCGCGCTCGCGAGCACGTGCGCGGCGCCGGCCGCCAGCAGGCGCTCGGCCGAGGTCGGGGCGCCCTGCGCCGGGGCGGGGGCCAGCAGCGGCGCGTCCCGCTCGGAGAGGTGCACCAGCAGGGCGCTGGAGGCGTGACGTCCGGCGTTGCGGCGGAACGCCTCGGCGTCCCGCAGCAGCCCCGCCCTCGGGTTGGGGTCCAGCACGAGCCGGTTCTGCGGCTGCGCGACCGCGTCCAGCAGCCGCCGGTGCTGCCCCGGCCGGTCGAAGGGGAACCCGGAGACGATCACGAGCGGCGCCCGGTCGATCCGCTCCCGCTGCGCCTCGTCGAAGGCGACCGCGCGGTCCCGGCAGGCCCGGTCGTAGACGGTGCTGACGCCGGCGGGGCCGGCCATGCTCGCCGCCCGGCCGGTGCCGTGCCGCGAGGCGCTGGCCAGCACCTCCACGCCCAGCTCCTCCAGCGTCTCCCGGACGCGGCGGCCTGCGGCGTCCCGGCCGAGCGAGGCGAGGAGCACGCACGGGACGCCGAGCAGCGCGAGATTGCCGGCGATGTTCGCGCCCGGGCCGCCGACGGAGCGGGTGCGACTGCGGCCGCCGCGGTCCAGCAGCTCCTGCACGCGGGCGTCGCCGATCACGACGACGGGATCGCGGGCTTCCGCCGGCTCGCCGGTCTGGGGCATGGCCGGATTCTCGCACGCCCCGGCCAGGCGGCGGCGGCGCCACGCAGCGCGCGTCCCGCGCCTCAGCGGTCCCGGTGGTCCTCGACCGCCAGGCGGGGTCCGCGTCGCGGCCGCAGCCGGCCCGAGAGCAGCACGAGCCGCACGATGCGCTGCCGGTGCCCCGGCCAGGCGGCGAGCAGCTCCCGCATCCCCTCGTCGTCGGTCTCGCGGCCCGTGAAGGCCCAGCCGACCATGCCGGGCAGGTGGTAGTCGCCGAAGCTCGGGGCGTCCGGGTCGCCGAGGGCCCGCTGCACGGTCTCGGCCGCCGTCCACGCGCCGACCCCGGGCAGGGCGCACAGCCTGCGGCGGGCCTCGGCGCCCTCCGTGCGGGGCAGGCGGGCGAGCCGTTCCAGCGCCGCCGCCCGCTCGGCGGCCCGCAGCACGGTGCGGGCGCGGGCGGCGTCCGCACCGGCCCGGTGCCAGCGCCAGGAGGGGATCCGCAGCCACTCGGGGCCCGTGAGCGGCAGCAGCAGCCCCCTCGGCACGATCGAGGCGGGGCCGGGAGCGGGCTGCGCGAACTGGCGGTGCAGCGCGGCGATCGCCCGGTGCGCCTCCAGCCCGGTCACCCGCTGCTCCAGGATGGCGGGGGCCAGCTGGTCGAGCACCGTGCCCGTGCGGCACAGGCGCAGGCCCGGGTGCCCGCGGGCGGTGGCGCGCAGCCATTCCGGGGTGCCGGGCCGCTGCAGCAGGCGGTGCAGCCCGCCCCAGTCGTCCCCGCGGCCGAGCAGCTCGGGCACGCTCTCGACGGCCGCCTCGGCGCCGGGGCCGAAGGCGACGGCGCGGGCGCCCTCGCGCACCGGACGCACGACGAGCGTCGCCGGCCCCCGCGTGGTCCGCATCGCGAGCCAGACGTCGCCCGCGGCCCGGTCGATGCGGAAGCAGGGGTTGCTGTCCCCCCGGTGCAGCGGCGAAAGGGTGCGGTGCACGTCCAGCGGCCCGCCCGGCCGGTAGACGGTCTCGCAGCGCTCCGGCGGCCCCGCGTCCTCGCCGACGCGCGGGGAACGCGCCGTCCCGGCCGCGGCCGCGAGTTCCCGTCGGATGCGCCCGGCCGCGGCGTCGCCCGCCGAGGGCGCGTCCGGACCCGTCTCGCTCACGCGGAGAGCCTACGCGCCCCCTGCGACGCTCCCGGCCGACCCGATTCGGTCGAATAGGCCCTGCAATCAAGGCCTAGGCTGCCGCCATGCCCCGCTTGCTCCACGCCATCGAGGCGAAGAACTTCCGTTCCCTCGCCGAGGTCGACGTCGAGTTCGGCGAGTTCAGCGTCCTGATCGGCCCGCACGGCTCGGGCAAGTCGAATCTGCTGAAGACCCTCTCCTTCGTTCGGGACACCGCGCGCTTCGACACCGCTCAAGCCGTCGACCAGTTCGGCGGTTTCGAGCGCCTGCTGCGCCGCACCGAGGGGGCGGCTGAACTGGAGGTGACGCTGCGCGGCACGATCACGAGCTTCTCCAATGGAAACGCGAAGGACGACTACCGTCTGCGGCTTCGGGAAGGGGAGTACGGTCTCGTCCGGCACGAGAGGTTCCTCTTCAAGCGGAGGCGGGGTCGGGGGCGTCGCTTCACCATCACATCTGAAGGCCAGGATGTGAAACTGCAGCGGCCGCAGGGGGAAGCCGATCGTGCCATCCGACTGGTCTCCGAGAAGTTCTCGGCACTCGGCGCGCTGGCCCGGGTGGACGACGAGGAGATCGGCCCGGGACCGCGCGAGTTCTTCGCCTTCCTCTCCGAGATCAGGTACCTGGACCCGGTGGTCCGTGAGGCGCGCACGCCCGACCGGATCGCGCAGGCGACGCTCGCCGACGACGCGAGCAATCTGTCCACCGCCCTGTTCACCCTGCGTGAGCGGGACCCGGACGCCTTCACCCAGCTCACGCGGGATCTGCGCAGCTGTCTGCCGGGACTGGAGGGGATCGAGTTCACCCGTCTGGGCGGGGCCGCGAGCTCCATCGTCGTGCAGCTGCGCGAGCAGGGGCTGCACGCCCCGATCGATCTGGCGGACGCCTCCTTCGGCACCGTACGGGTGCTCGCCCTGCTCCTGGCCCTGCACGAGCCGGAGCCGCCGCGGCTCACGGTCATCGAGGAGGTCGATCACGGCCTGCACCCCTACGCGCTGGACGTGCTCGTCGACCGCATGCGCGAGGCCTCCGGACGGACGCAGCTCATCGTCGCCTCCCACTCCCCCACGCTCGTCAACCGCCTGGAACCCGAAGAGATCGTCATCTGCGACCGCGACCCGGAGACGGGCGAATCGATCATCCCCGCCATCGAAGCGGAGCAGATCGCCGCGGCCGTCCGGGAGGGCGACTGGCGGGCCGGGGAGCTGTGGTTCTCCGGCATGCTCGGCGGCGTCCCCCGATGAGCCGCCCGCGCGGGTCGGCGAAGAAGAACACCGAAGGCCGAGGTCCGAAGAAGACACCCGTCGTCCTCGTCTTCGCAGAGAGCCCCAACGACAGCAATTCGATCAAAATTCTAGTCGAGCACTTCGCTGCCGAACTGCACGGACGCCTCTCGATCGAGACGCGCAAGGACCCTCCTTCCTTGACGAGGGCGGCGGATCGGAAAGCCGTGCAGACCTGGCTCGAAAAGGTCACCAAGCTCGTCCGCACGGAGACGAACTTGCGGGATGTGCATGCGATCCTCGTGCACCGGGACGCGGACTACCTCGACTCCGAGCACCAGGAAGAGCAGCGACTGAGGGAGCAGTTGCGCGAGCACCTCGCCTCCCACGTCCCGACCGAGCGACTGCACCCGATCGTCCCGGTCCAGGAACTCGAATCATGGTGGCTATTGTTCCCGGACGCGATCCGGGCCGTGAAGCCGGAGGCGTGGCGGGAGCTCAAGTCGCCCGAGGGGGACACGGCAAAGGTTACGAACCCGAAGGAGAAGCTCCAGGAAGCGACCCGCAAAGCCGCGAGAACTCGCGGAAAGCGGTCCGGCGATCACGAATACCGGGAGAGCGACTCCCCCGAGATCGCCCGGCAGATCGTCGAAATCCTCCGGCGAGGGGGGACGGCGAGCGGGCGCAACGCCTCCTGGGACCGCTTCCTCGACATCGCCGCCTCCCTGTAGGAGAGGGGCGCGGGGCCGGGACCGTGCACCTCCTGCCCGTAGCATGCTGGCGTGGCCGTTCCCAAGATCATCCTCTTCTACGTCTTCGCGCCGCTGCCGGACCCCGAGGCGATCCGGCTGTGGCAGCGCGAGCTGTGCGAGGCGAACGGGCTGCGCGGCCGGATCCTGCTCTCCCCGCACGGGATCAACGCGACGCTCGGCGGCGAATTGGACGCCCTCAAGCGCTATGTGCGCAGGACCCGCGAGTACCGCCCCTTCTCCCGGGCGGACGTGAAGTGGTCGGCGGGCACCGGGCTGGACGAACTGGGCCGCTCGCTCGACTTCCCGCGGCTCAGCGTGAAGGTGCGCGAGGAGCTCGTCGCCTTCGGCGCCGCGAACGAGCTGCGGGTCGGGCCGGACGGGGTGATCGGCGGCGGGCAGCGCCTGAGCCCGGAGGGGCTGCACGAGCTGCTGGCGGCCCGCGAGGAGGCGGTGCTCTTCGACGGCCGCAACGCGATCGAGGCCGAGATCGGCCGCTTCCGCGGCGCGATCGTGCCCGACGCCTCCACGACGCACGACTTCCTGCGCGAACTGGACTCCGGCCGCTACGACGAATTGAAGGACCGCCCGGTCGTCACCTACTGCACGGGCGGCGTCCGCTGCGAGGTGCTCTCGGCGCTCATGCGCAATCGAGGCTTCCGGGAGGTGTACCAGCTCGACGGCGGCATCGTCCGCTACGGCGAACGCTTCGGCAACGACGGCCTGTGGGAGGGATCGCTCGCCGTGTTCGACGGCCGCGAGCACATGGAGTTCGGCTCGCCGGGCGAGGCCGCCGTGCTCGGCCGCTGCCGGAACTGCGAGCGGCCCGCCCACGAGCTGCGCAACTGCGACGACCCCGCCTGCCGCGAGCGCTTCGTCGTGTGCGAGGCGTGCACGCGTGCCCGGCTCCCCGTCCGCTGCGCCGCGCACGCCTCGGACGCGCTCGCGCCCGCAGCAGGCGAGGCGCCACGGAGATCGTGAGCGGGGCGGATCAGGACGGGTCCCGGTCCAGCACCCGCACCGCCACGCGGCCCCGCACCTCGCCGCGCAGGATCGGCTCGGCCAGGGCCCCCGCCTCGGCCAGCTCGACCGTCTCGCTCAGCCCGTCCAGCAGCCGCCCGTCCAGGCGGCCCAGCAACCCGTAGGCCTCCCGGCGGGCGTCGAGCGAGGCCTCGACCGAGTTGATGCCGCGCAGCGTCACGCCGCGCAGGATGAAGGGCATGACGCTCGCCGGCAGATCCGCCCCCGCCGCCAGGCCGCAGGCCGCCACGACGCCGAAGGGGGCGGTCTGGGCGATCGCGTTCGCCAGCGGCAGCGAGCCGAGCACGTCCACGACGCCGGCCCACCGCACGGACTGCAGCGGACGGCCCGGCTCGGCGCCCGGCTCCTGCCGTCCGGTCACGCGGCTCGCGCCCAGCTCCCGCAGGTACGCCTCTTCCGTCTCGGCCCGGCCGGAGGAGGCGACGACGCGATAGCCGGCATCGGCCAGCAGGGCCACGGCGATCGAGCCGACCCCGCCGGCGGCGCCCGTGACCAGCACCTCGCCCGCCTGCGCGGGCACCTCCCGCACGAGCGCGAGCACCGCGAGCGCGGCCGTGAACCCGGCGGTGCCGATCACGGCCGCCCGTCGGGCCGTCATCCCCTCGGGCAGGGGCAGCAGCGTATCGTCCGGCACCCGGCACCGTTCGGCAAGGCCCCCGTCGCGCGTCTCGCCCAGGCCCCGGCCGTTGAGCAGCACCCGCTCGCCCTCCGCGAAGCGCGCCGAGGCGCTGCGGCGCACCCGGCCGACCACGTCGATGCCGGGCACGATGCGCTCCCGGCGGCTGATGCCGGGGCGGCCCGCCAGCAGGAGGGCGTCCTTGTAGTTGAGCGAGGACCACAGCACGTCCAGCTCCACCTCGCCGGGCTCCAGCTGCTCCGGCCCGAGGAGCCGCTCGTCCGCGTCGGCGAACTCGACCTCGATCCGTTTCCGGCCCTGCTCGTCCGTGCGCGTGTGCGCGAGATATGCCCGTACCATCCGGCCAGGGTAGTCGCGGCGCCTGTGCCCGTCACCCTCCGGAGGACCGGGCCCGGTCGCTCGGGCGGCAGGGCTTGTCGATGGGGGCCAGCAGCTGGGCGAGGACCGGGCCCTCGGTCACTCGGGCGGCAGCTCGCCCGAGAAGTCCACCTCGCCGCTCTGCGCGTTCCAGCTGAAGGTCGCGATCGAGCGGCCCGAGGCGGCGGCATTGGCCTCGCCGTCGCGCGGCCAGCGGTAGGCGACCTGGATCGTGCCGTCGTCGATCCGCTCGATGCCGGGCGAGAAGCCGTAGGCGGTCTCGGTGGCCGTGCCGAGGTACTCGCCGCGGTGGAAGAGCATGATGTGGTAGGGCGTGGAGACCGTGCCGCCCGCCAGAGTCACCGTGATCCAGGAGAGTTCCGCGCAGGGGTCGTATCCCTCGCGGCTCGCCACGGTCCATTCCCGGTCCGGCAGCGTCGGTACGGGCGGCACCTCGTCGATCCAGCGCTCCGCCGCTTCGGCGGCGCCGAGCTCCCCGCAGGCGGGCGTCGTCTCCTGGGCCTGACCGGTGGGCGTGGCCAGCAGCGAGGAGAGCAGGCCCTCCGTCGGCTCCGGCTCGCCGCCCTGCTGCCCGCACCCGCTCGCGCCGCCGAGCAGCAGGACCGCCGCGAGCGCCGCCGTCAGGATCCGCCGTCTGCTCCGGTGCACGTGGGTCATGCGCCGAGTCTAGGCCCGGTGCGGGAGATCGTTCGAGCCTGCGATCGGTCTCGAGGTTCCGGCCCGCGGGCGGTTCAGGCGGCCGGTGGTTCGGCTCGGGCGGCCGCCCGGGCGGCCGCGGGCAGGGCCGCCGCGATCCGGTCCAGCGTCTCCTCGTCGTGCGCGGCGGAGAGGAACCAGGCCTCGTAGGCGCTCGGCGGCAGGTGCACGCCGCCGTCCAGCATGGCGTGGAAGAAGGCCGGCCAGCGCCACGCCTCCTGCCGCTTGACCTGGGCCTCGTCCGCGGGGCCGCCCTGCTCGCCGGTCCAGCCGAGCTGCGCGGCGTCGCCGAAGGAGACCGAGAAGAGGCTGCCCGCCCGCTGCAGGACGTGGGCGACCCCCTCGGCGTCGAGCGCCTCGCGCACGAGCTGCACGAGCCGATCGGCCGCGGCGTCCACGGCGGCGTAGACCTCGGCGGTCGCCAGTCGCATGGTCGCGAGCCCCGCGGCGACCGCGACGGGGTTCCCGGACAGCGTGCCCGCCTGGTAGACCGGTCCCCCGGGGGCGAGCAGGCCCATGAGCTCGCGCGAACCGCCCAGGGCCGCGACGGGCATGCCGCCGCCGATCACCTTGCCGAAGGTGTACAGATCCGCCCGCCAGTCGGCGCCGCGCCCCTGCTCGCAGCCCCACCAGCCGGCCGGGCCGGTGCGGAAGCCGGTGAGCACCTCGTCGCAGATCAGCAGCGCCCCCGCGTCGCGGCAGGCCTGGGCCAGCTTCGCGTTGAAGCCCGCCGCGGGCGGCACGACGCCCATGTTCGCGGGCGAGGCCTCGGTGATGACCGCGGCGATCCGGTCGGGGTGGGCGGCGAAGGCCGCACGGACCGCGTCGATGTCGTTGTAGGGGACGATGATCGTCTGCCCCGCGATCGGCTCGGGCACCCCGGCGGAGCCCGGCAGGGCGAGCGTCGCGAGCCCGGAGCCGGCGGCCGCCAGCAGCCCGTCCGAGTGGCCGTGGTAGCAGCCGGCGAACTTGACGATGAGGTCCCGGCCGGTCGCCCCGCGGGCGAGCCGGATCGCGGTCATGGTCGCCTCGGTGCCGGTGGACACGAGCCGCAGCTGCTCGACCGGGTCCAGGCGCTCCACGACCAGTTCGGCCAGCTCGGTCTCGGCCGGCGCCGGTGCGCCGAAGGACAGTCCTCGGCCGGCGGCCTCCTGCACGGCGGCCACCACCTCGGGGTGCGCGTGCCCCAGCAGCGCGGGGCCCCAGCCGCACACGAGATCCACGTACTCGTTCCCGTCCACGTCCCGCAGCAGCGCACCGCGGCCGGAGACGATGAAGGGCGGCACCCCGCCGACCGCGCCGAAGGCCCGCACGGGCGAGTTCACTCCGCCCGGGGTGGCCGCCCGGGCCCGCTCGAACCACTCGCTCGATCTGCGCTCGTCCATGCGGCTCCTCGTCTCCTCCGGCTTCGGACCACCCCGTCCCAGGGTGCCACACTCGATGCCCGCCCGGTCCGGAGTCGCGGCCCCTCGGCGACCTTCCGCCCGGCGCACCAGGCGGCTAGCCTGTCCGGTGAACGGCCCGAGGGCTGCTGTCGGCGCCCCGGCCGCGAAGAGGCTCCGGGAGCGAGGAGGGACGCATGCAGCAGGGACAGGAATCGCAGGATCCGGCCGCCGACGCCCTCGAGCGGCTCGTCAGGACCGCCGTCCGGGCCGGGTCCGAGATCGCCCGGGCCCGCGAGGAGGCCCGCCGTCGAGCCGCCGAGCTGGACGAGCGGGGCGCCCGGCGGCTGGAGGAGCGGTTCGCGATGGAGCGGATGCGGATGCGCACGCAGCTTCGGGAGGCCGACGGGGCACCCGGCGGCGCGACTCCGGAGGGGGTCGCGGCGCGCGCCGAGTCCGCCGCCGCCTGGCGGGACGAGGACCGGCTCGCGGCGACGGTGGACGAGCAGCTCCGCGAACGCTACGGCTTCGACCCGCGCGGCCGCGCGCACGATGCGGACGCGGAGCTGTTGCGGGAGGAGGGCGCGGCCGCCCGCGAACGCGAGGCGCAGCGCCGGCAGGACGCGGCGAAGGCGCGGGACGAGGCGGAGCGGCTCGATCACGAGACCCGGGCGGAGGCCGCCCGCGAGTCCGCCGAGGAGCTGGCGGAGCTGGCGGGGCGAGCCGCGCGAGAACAGGAGGAGAGGCGGCAGGAACGGCAGGAGCTCGCCGGCCCGGAACGGGAGCCGGAGGGCGCCGATCGTGCCGAGAGTCCGATTCCGGTCGAGGCGATCGATCGGGAACGGGCCGTCGCGGAGGCGGAGGGCGAGCGGGCGCGCCACGCCCATGCCGAAGCGGATCTGCGGGGCCGGCGCTCCGAGGCGCACGGGGATCGGGCCGAACGGTACGAGCGCAGAGCCGAGCGGCTCAAGCAGCTGCTGAACGAGGACGACCGACGGGGCATCCTCGCCGCGGAGTCCGGCCACCCGATGCACCCGCGCGAGGCGATCGCGCTGGCCCGCGCGAGGAGCCGGGAGGGACAGCGGCCGGAGACGTCCGCGCAGCGCACGCCGGCCCGGCGGCGCACGCGCGCCCAGGACCAGGGCCTGGGACGCTGAACCCGCCGCCTCAGCGCTCCAGGCCCGAGTCCCTACCCCGGTTCCGCGGCGCCCGCGGGCGGGTCGTCGGCCAGCCGCTGTCGCCCTCCTGTCCGGAGCGTCGTCGTTCGGCCGCCGCCCGCAACTGCTCGCGCAGCGAATACGGGTTGGCGATGCGGGACAGCCGCCGGATCTCTTCGAGGGACTCGGTCGCCCCCGAGCCGGGTCGCGCTTCCTCGCTCCGGCCTGCACCGGGCGTTTCCGGAGCCCTCCTCCCCGGAACGGCCGGAGCCGACGGCGTGGCCGGCGTGCGCGGGGGCTCGGTCTGTCGAGGAGGCGACGGCGAAACGTCCGGCGGGAGCGGCGTGCCGGGCGTGCGAAGCGGCGCGGCCTGCTCCTGTGGTGTCGCGGTCGGCCTCGGGGCCTCAGGCGGTGCGGGTGCCGGTTTCCGGGGCGCGGGGGTACTCCAAGAGCTTTCCTGGCGGGACCGTTCCGCCTTCGGCGTCGGAGCTGCCGCAGTCTCCGCCGTTGGCGTCGACCCCCTCGCGCTCGGCGCGCTCCCCGCGGCCGGGCTGTTCGCCGCTCGGGCCGGGTTCGCCTCCGAACCGCCCCGGGCGGCGTCGGCTGCCGCGGCGGGGCCGGTGGCTCGCCGGAGTTTGCGGGCTTCTTCTTCATGGAGCCACTCGTCTCGCCAGCCCTCCACCACCGTCGGGCCCGGTTCCGGCGGCCGAGGACCATAGCCGCGGCAGGCGGTCTGCTCCGGACCGAGCCGGAAGTCCCGAGCCTGCCACGGCGGGTGCACGAACACCGCATCCACCCACAAAAACGTCGTCGCCGCCTCGCTATCCGGCACCCGATCGGCCGCCTCGTCCAACACCTGCGCGTTCCCCCGCATCTGCCCACCCAACGAACCGTTCACCCAGTTGTCCCCCATCGACGGCACCCCGCCCGGATCCAACCCGATCCGATCCGGACCACCACCCGTCAAATCCGGCTCATGCAACGCCGCCAACACCTCCAACGCCGCATCCGCACGCGCCTCCGCCGCACTCAACGACATCCCCCGCCTCTCGAAGTCATGCACGAGTTTTCCGCGGAAGTCCTTGCGCGCTTGTTCTTGCGCGACACCGCTGCGGGATTTGCCCTGCCGGAACAGTTCACGGCCTTCCCGGTAGCGGGCAACCGTCAAGGCGTTCAGGCCGTCCTGCTGACGAGCGATCTGCCGCATGTACTCACTCGACATGTCCTGCAGATACACAGTCCACGCACCCCGAAACGCGATCTGCACCCGCGGCGCCCGCTGAACCGGCGCAACCGGACCAGCCGACGACACCGACACCGCGTCTGCTGAGGCCGCGACTGCCTTTGCACTGGGCACCGCCGTACCGGGCGGCACCGAAGCTTCGGCGATCCGCAGGATCGGCGGCTGCCCCCACAACGCCACCTGCTCCCCCGCAGGGCGCGGCACCGGCAACCCCGGCACCGGAACGACCGGCCGAAACCCATACCGCACCGGCGAATACGGCGGATACCGCGACGCCAACAACCCCTCATCCACCCCCGCCCGCACCGCCCACCGCGACCACGGCGGCAACCCAAACCCACGACCACGACCACGCTTCCGGCGGCTTCGAGACCTCCCCGAACCACCACCACGACCTTCGCTGCGGTTGTACGGCTCTCGATCCCGCTCCTCACCCGTCACCGCGGACCACCACCCTCCGCATCAGCCAGCCCACCAGACCCGGACACACCCCCGGAAGAAGACTCCGAACCCGACCCGGCGACAGACCCGGGCTCCTCCCCGGGCAACAGCTCAGCAGCGATCCGATCGATCAGGCCCCGGTTCGCAGAGATCAAATCCGGCATCACCACCCGATCCTGCACCCCCGCCAACCAACACAAATACGGCACCGCCTCCTGCACCGTCGCCTCCCCCACCAACACCCGACCCGTCACCGAACGCGGCGGCACAAACCCGAACACCTCACCCGGCGCGAGCGGGCCGAGCCGCTCGATCGCCGCCGGAGCAGGCTCCACCCCCTCGTCATCCTCGAAATCCTGAACCGGCGTCGAGAAAACGATCCGGCCCATCCGCTCCCGCACCACCAGATCATCCCAATCAGCCCGTAAGTCCTCCGGATAGATCAGCCCGTACACCGGGGAGATCATCAGACTCGTACCCGACTGCTCCCCCCACATCTGCATTTTTCCGAAGGCGCTGCGGGTGATGCACCACCAGCGATCTTGAAACGGCAAGCGGCCCCGGATCCCATCCAGCCACGCCTCCACCACCGGCTCCCACACCACCGGGTCCGTAATCCAGAACCGCCCCCCACTGAACCCCTCGAACCCGAACCTGCGCCACGCATACAACAACGACCCCGGCAACACCCCACCAAACCGCTCGAAGTGCTCCTGAGGCACCACACCCCCCACCCCCATCGGCACCATCCCCCGATAATCCAGAAAATCCTCCTTCAGCTTCCGCTCCGTCGCCGCATCATCCACCACCGCAGCCCACACCGCATCCTTCACCGGCCACCCACCAGCAACATCACCCGTCATCACGACCTCCTCGTCCTCCTCGGCACCGGAACCGGACCGAGACTCCGTCAACCATCATGACTCCCCGCATCCTCTCCCGGAAGAGAGCCGGTCGCGGCTCCGGCCCGTCGCTCACAGCATCTCCTGCACATAGTCGGGAACGGCCAAGTGCTTGGACAGCACATGCCCCAGGGGCAGCCCCGCCGAGAAGGCGACGTCCTGGCTGCCGTAAGCGCGTCGCAGCAGGAGCTTCGCGTGCTGGGCGCAGCGCATGACCTCGGCCTCGGCCTCCGCCTCGACCCAGGCGAAGCCGTCCTCCCCGGCGGCGCGGGCCTCTTTGGCCTGCGTCTCGGTGACGGTCGCGGTGACGATGGCGCCGAAGTTCAGCAGACCGGCGCCGGCGGCTTCCTCGGCGGCCGTCTTGGCGGCCCGGCTCGCAGCCAGCACCTGGGAAGCCATCGGGTTCTTCGATGCGGTCATGTTGAAGTTGGCCGCATTGACGTCGGCGTGGACCGCCGCCGCCGCACGAGCCACGTCGATGGGCCGGTAGAGGAGGGTGACGCGCTTGCGTGCGATCACACCCGCCGGAGCCAGCAGCGCCGTCAAGGCGCCCGCCGTGATCGAGGAACTGGGCGCCTTGGTCATGGTCCAGGACACCGAGAGGCCGGAGTCGTGCCGGTAGTTCGTCCAAGTGGCCTGGTGCGCCATCGGCCCCGCAGTGTCCCAGCTCAGCTCCGGCGGCAGCTGCCCGGCCTGTCGTGCCCGTTCCATGACCGGCGCGATCACCGGGTCGTAGGCGACCCGCACGACGGCGCACAGGTCCTGGGCCGACAGGGGGTAGACTGCGCCGGCCCCGGTCTCGCTGAGACTGGAGGCCAGACCCGCGAGCTGCGGCGCGAGGAAGCGCCCCATCTCCTCGGCCGTCCTGCGCCGTCCGCCGATGACACCGATCGCCTTGAAGGTGAGGGCCACGTAGGCGCGGATCTGGGCGCCGCCCAGCGGATAGTTCTCGCCGATGTCGCGCATGACCGCCCGGGCGAAGGCGGGCGCGTCCTCCCGGACGTTCTCCTTGAGCTCCCGCTCCAGCTCCGTTCCGGCATCGGGGGCGGTCTCGATCGTGACCGAAGCCGCCTCCAGTCCGGGCTGATTGCCGAGGTTCCCCAGCCAGTCGCCCCATCGGGCGACCCAGGCGTCGATCTGCTCGGCGTCCACGAGCGCCGCGCCTTCCGGCTGGGTGCCCAGCACGACGGTGAAGGAACTGGTCGACGGCGATTCGAGCAGCGCGAAGGGGCGCCCGTAGCCGTCGGTCCATTCGCTCAGCGAGATGGTCGAGGACAGGCCCGGCAGCTGGGACTTCCCGTACGGGGTGCGCCCCAGCGGGCCGGAGCGGTACAGATGCCGACGGCCCGACTTGGCCGCCCGCCACGCGATCGCGGTCGTGCCCCGTCGCGCCGCGGACAGCCCGTGCCGGTCCCGCGCCGCGGTGAGCCACAGCACCCCCGCTCCGGCGACGCCCGTGACGAGCGCGAGCGTGGGGGCGCCGAGCATGAGTTCGAAGACCACGATGATGCCCAGACCCATGAGCACCGCCGTGCCGATGGTGCCCAGCCCGAGGAGCCCCGCGGAGCGGGGGCGCAACCAGTTCCCGTACTGGCGGGTGCTCATGGTCATGGCTGCTCACCCGAACCGATCGCGCCCTCTGCGGTCGCCTTGGTCGTCTCGGCGACCTTCTTGGCGCCTTCCACGACCTTTTCCGTGACCTTGTCGGCGGCCATGAGCGCGACCCCGGCCGGGCCCGCGGCCGCCGCGGCCCCCGAAGCTCCCGCCGCCGCGCCGGACCCGGCTCCGGATGCGGCGCCTGCGCCGGAGGCGCCGATCGAACCCGCTCCGCTCGAAGCGGCCGGGGCCGAGGCGGGACTCCCGCCCGACGCGGCACCGCCCGAAGATGCGCCGTGCGACGAGGCGCCGCCGGGGCCCCCGCCCGGCAGAGCGCCGCTCGGGGAGCCGCTGCCGGTCAGGCTCTGTCCGGAGGGCGTGCCGCCACCCGAGGAGGCGCCGTCCGGGCTGTTCTTGAAGTGCTTCGCGACCATGTCGCCTCCGACGACGCCCGAGGACAGGACCAGGCTGGTGGCCATCATCGTCGCGTTCATGGCCCCGGCGGTCTGCGCCACGGCGGGCACGCACAGCTTCATGAGCGCGGGCATCGCGACCACGGAGAGCAACAGGATCGTCAGGCCGAGCACCGTCGTCATGATCTCGTCCATCTTGTTGTCCGAGAAGGTTCCCGACATGCGCAGGCCAGCCGCGATGATGAGCGCCACGACCGGTTTATACAGCAGCGCGGCCAGGAGCCATCCGGTGATGTTCTTGAACCACTTCATGCCCATCTCCGTGTTCGTGAACGACGTGGCAAGCGGCAGCATCCCGGTCAGCAGCACGATGATCGCCGAACGGAAGATCATGATCGCGATCTGGAGGAGTACCACGACACCGAGGATCACCATGACCAGTAGGACCATCAGCACGCCGAGGACCTTGACGAGAGGCACCGCGGTGCCGACGGTCTCGGCCCCGACCAGCATGAAGGTGACCTTCTGTCCCAGGCACGCGCGGTCGCCTTCCCCCCTCATATCGCATTCGGAGGCGGCGCCGAGGATGCCGGTCGTGAAGCTGTTGAACGCACCGTCCAGCAGCGATACGAAGGTCACCGCCGAAACCGCGACGATCAGCAGCCGCAGCAGCGACGCCCCCAGCTGGGCCATATCCTGGCCCCGCTGGTTCCACATCGTCCGGATCGAGGCGATCATGACGCTGACGAGCGCCAGGAACGCGGTCCACTGGAAGAGGGACACCTGTATGAAGTGGACCGAGCCCGCCGCGTTCGTGTTCGCGTTCTGGGTCAGCACGTACCCGACGACGCTCGACGCGCTCGAGATGACGAAGGCCCCCGTGAACACCCACCCCAGGCGGCCGAACGCCGCCGAACCGTCGCCGCTCCGCATCGAGAGCACCATGCGCACCCCCACGACGACGACGCAGAGCACCGCGATCGCCAAGCCGAACCACCACAGGTAGGCGCCGATCCGGATCAGGTTCTCGTCCACCGCGACGGGGGACACGTCCTCGGAGTACTGCCCCGACTCATCGATGAGGCTGGGCATGGGGATCCTGATCCACGACGTCACCATCGACGTGACCAGATTGCCGATCCCCGTCATGACCCCCTCGAGCCACTTCTCGAGGATCCCATCACCAATTCCCGAAACGACCCTCTCGGTCCCTTTCGTGATCAAATTGACGATAGAGTTGCCCGTGTCTACAACAGTATCGCAAACAAAATTTCCTCGGCAAGGGTTCTCGATCACGTCGTTTCCCAAACTATGTATCCGGCAATACTGGAGGGTGCACCACTCTCAAGGAAGAAGGATCCATCATCCACAGGGACGACCAACCAATCCCCTTCGAGCCACTTCAACTGCATCTTGAAGTTGAGCAACGTGGATTCTATAAAGAAGGCAACATCGACGATAACCTCATTCTGGTCATACTTTTCGATCCGAAATCCAGCCGGCTCGAACTTGTATTCAGTTTTGTAAGGAACAGCAGTTTCAGAAAGCATTTGATCGCGGTCTGAACCCGGGATCGTGACATACTGGCCATACTGGGAGGGAGCCATGAAGTGCCCCATTGCAGCTATGTTGTATGCCGCATAAAGAGCTCCGGTCGGAGTTCGTGCGTAGCAGTACCTCACGCCGTCCTCCTGGACGATCCCAGGACCGTGCTCGGAGCCCTTCGCCACCATGAAGCTCTGTACGACCCACTCCCACTTCGTCTCCGGGGCGGTGGTCTCCAGGTCGTTGGCATCGCTGTACGCGGTCAGTCCGCAGCGGCTCGCCTCGGGATCGTCGGGGTCCACCGAGGGAGCGCTGGGATCCGCGCCCTCCGGCTGAGACTCGGCAGCCACCGATTCCGCCGGCTCGCCGCCTCCCTGCCCGCCGAGCCGGCCGACCACGAAGAAGACGATGCCGCCGATCAGCGCCACGACCCCGATCGAAGCGATCAGGACACTGGCGAGCGAAATACGCTTCTCACTCACAACATTCCTCCTTTGTTCTTTTTCGATTCCGCTCCCGGAGAGGGAGGAGGTCATGACGCCGATGAGGGCCTGCTTCGTCGCGGATCGGAGTTCAGGACGAACCGTTGACGATGAAGCCCACGACGCTGACCGGCGTCGCGATGAGGACGACCCCGGCGAAGAGCCAGCCGAGCGCCCCCAGGTGCGCGGCGCCCTCGCCGTTGCGGATGGAGATGACCATGCGCACGCCCACGATGATCACGCCGATGATCGCCAGGGCCAGCGCGAGCCACTGGAAGCCCGCGATGATGTCGAGGATCTGCGCGCCGAAGGGCGGCTGTTCGGGACTCGGGGGCTGGGGGATCGTGACGAAGGGATGCATGTCCGTCGCTCCTTTCATTCCGGATCACTCCGGTGACGGTTCGTCCAGTGGGAGGTTGAGCTCGCCGGCGAGGTCCGCCAGCGCCTTGCCGAGCCTGCGCTCGGCGGAGGTCGTGTCAGGCGCCTCGCTGGCCCGCCAGGCGGCGGACCAGGGCAGACGCCACAGCTTCGGCGCGGTGGACTCCAGCGTCGCGACGACCACCGACATATGCCGGGGCAAGTGGCCGGGAGCGTCGGCGACGAGCACGACGCCCGCCAGCCGGACCCCGGTCTGGCCGCTCGCCCAGTCGGCGAGCGCTCGCTGCACGGCCCGGAGCCCGGCCATCGTGGTCCGTGCCGTGAGCAGGACCGGGGCCTGCACGCCCGGTCCGCTCGGCCAGGCGTGTTCACAAGCGGAAGCATCTCTCAGCGTCGCCGCGATCGTCGTCTCCGCCGCCCCGCCGTGCGCCCCCAGCACCCACAGGGCCGGCGCGGAGCGGCGTACCCGCCGGGGAAGGCGCCCGTCGACCGCGATCGGGGCGACCACCCCGGGGGAGGGCGGCGCGAAGGAGGGGACGGACGTGGACGGGCCAGGCGTGGACGGGACCGCCTGAGGTTCACGAGTCTTGTTCGGATCTGCGACCATCGGGGGTCGCGCGGTCGGTGCGGGCATAGACCACGAACTGACACTCATTTAAACTCCCCCTTTCCATACGCAGCATCGCTTAAGGATGAGAAATTCTCTCCAACAGGCAGACCGAACTCTATAACAGGACATCACGACACCGCCAGAGGGTTGTACCAGCTCGCTCGAAAATCAAACCACGGGAGGACGGGGCCCGTCGCCGCCCGTGTTAGCCTACGAGCCACTCCGTGAGGAACCGTATCCCCGACCACCGACAGATCCCGATCACCGACACCCCAGCTCGAGCCACCCCGTCCGCTCGCCGAGGCGCTCCGCCAGGCCAAACCGCCGCCGGACCGGTGCTCGTCGAGGCAGTGATGGCGGCCGAGTGTCGGTGGTCGACGCTAGCATCCCTGTTGGGAGCCGGCCCGTGATCATGAGAGATTTCAACGAATCAAAATTTGAACATACTTCGCTGAGTTGCACTATATTCACATGTGGACAGAAACCACCTTCGACGGTCGGGCGGGGAGCTTTTCCGGCAAAAGTTTCACTCGCAGCTCGCCTTCTGCGCTCGACCCCCGGTGCGGCGAGCTCGGGGAAGGTCGTAGCCGCGGTGAGGAATGGAGCAGAAGATGAATCATCTTACGATTGAGCGGGAGGGGGCGGGCGTCCTGGTGATGGGCATGCTGTTCGGGCACGCCTGGATCAGGGAGTCCCCGGACTACGACAGCATCCGGGGACAGATCGTCTCGGAGCTGCAGACCCGCGCCGCGGCCGCGGGAGCCCCGATCACCGTCCAGCTCCAAGACCTCGACGGCTCGAAGCACGAGCTCGTCGTCGCTCCGGACGGGGCGATCGACGCCCGCGTCCTGGAAGCCGCCGCGGCCGAGACCAGCGATGCGATCCTCCCGACGCCCGCCACGAGCGAGCCGCCCGCTGCGGCGATGACGCTCCCCGCCTTCCCGGCCCCGCCCGAGCCGCCCGCGGCCGAGACCCTCGCTCCGCCCGCCCCCTTCGCGCCCGCCCCGCACGGGTCCGCCCCCCCGCCAGGGCCCCCCGCGGAGCCCCTCGCGGCCCGTAAGCCGCTCGGCACGCCCGTCGGGGGCGCGGTCGACGACGCCGCGAGCGAGCCGTCGGCCATCGAGGCGCCCGTCGCTCCGCCCGGGGACCTCGCGCGCCCGGCGGCCCCGCCGCCGCCCGCCCCCGACAGGGGAGCGAGCGGTGCAGGCCCGGCCCCCTCCGGCCCGGTTCCCTCCGCTCCGGAGCACCGGCCCACTCGGGACGACCTGCTCCAGACGCAGCCGAACGGCCAGGAGGCGCCCGCGACCCAGGGGTGGCGGGGCTTCGTGCGGCGGGCCAGCCAGGGCCGCATCAGCATGGCCCCGAGCAGGGCCGAGCGGCTGCGCCGGGCCGCGATCGCCAGCGTGCAGCGCTCGCTGTCCGGTCCCAAGACGATCGTCGTGCTGAACCCCAAGGGCGGCGCGCACAAGACCACCGCGACCCTCATGATCGCCGCGACCTTCGGGGTGCACCGCGGCGGCAGCACCCTCGCCTGGGACAACAACGAGACCCAGGGCACGCTCGGCGCGCGTTCGCTGCGCGCCCACCACGCCCGGACCGCGGTGGACCTGCTGCGGGACGTCGACCGGTTCAACCGGCTCGAATCGGCCCGCTTCGGGGATCTGGACGAGTACGTGCGCGCCCAGGGCGAGGCCCGCTTCGACGTGCTCGCCTCGGACGACGACCCGACCTCGCCGACGATCATGAACGGTGACGACTTCAGCGTGCTGCACCGCACCCTCAGCCGCTTCTACCGCGTCATGGTGATCGACACGGGCAACAACCCCCGGGCCAGCAACTGGCAGGCCGCGGTGGAGGCGGCCGATCAGCTCGTGATCGTCTCGACGCTGCGCGACGACACCGCCTCCGTCGCGGCGGGATTGGCCGACCGCCTGCACGCCCACGGCTTCGGGGAGAAGCTCCAGCGCAGCGTCACGATCCTGTCGGAGCCCAGCGAGAAGCGCGATCAGGCGCTCGCCGTCCGCCTGCAGGAGCACTTCTCCCGGATCACCCGCTCCGTGGCGCTGGTCCCCTACGAGCCGGCCTTCGTGGGCGGCGGCGTCCTGAACCTGCAGACCCTGCGCCCCGCGACCGCCGAGGCGTGGCTGCGCGCGTGCGCCCAGATCGCAGAGGGGCTCAACCGGTGAGTCCCCGCCTCCGCCGCACCGCACTGCTCGCCGCCGCGGGCGCCCTCGTGCCGCTGCTCGCCGCCTGTTCGCACGGCGCACCCGCCGCCGAAACCGCGAGCGCCCCGCCGCCGACGTCCTCGCCCGCGTGGACCCTGCCCCTGGACGACGAGCCCGAGCACACGCCCGCGGTCCCCGTGAGCGATCCGGCGTCGGTGGCCGCGGCGCAGCAGCGCGCCGTGGAGGCCTTCACCCTGTACCTGCGCCCGGAGGTCGACCAGCGCACCTGGCTGCGCGATCTCACCCCGTATCTGACGCCGGACGCCTACGAGGCCTACGCCACGGTGGACCCGCGCCGGATCGAGGCGGCGGAGATCCACGCGGACCAGGCTGCGCTGCTCGGTCGGCCGACCCTGTACGCGGTCGTCATCGCCGTGCCCACGAGCAAGGGGAGCTGGAGCGTGTCCCTGAGCCGGACAGGCGAGCACGACCCCTGGTACGTCGCCCGATTCGCGCCGCCCGCGGCATGAGCGAGCAGGCGAGATCCGCGGGGGGCGGCTGTCTGCTGCTCGGCCTCGTGCTCGCTCTGACGCCCGTGCTCGTCGCGGTGCTGATCATGGCGATGGTCGCCGGCGGCCACGCCGGCCCCTGCGGGCCCGGCGGCGGAGGCGGGGGCGGCGGGCAGCTGCCGCCGGAGGCCCGGGTCGACGGCTACGGCCGCGACCGCCTCCAGAACGCCGTCGTCATCGCGAACGTCGCCGGCAGGCTCGGCCTCGGCCAGCGCGGCCAGTACCTGGGGATCGTCGCGGCCATCGGCGAGTCCACCCTGGACAACCTCGATCACGGCGACGAGGGCCAGGGGGTCACCAACCCGGACGGCTCGGCCACCTGCTCGGTGGGGCTCTTCCAGCAGCAGTGGTGCCTGGAGGGCGAACCCTGGGGGAACCGGGAGGACGCGATGACCCCCGAGACCGCGGCGACGAACTTCTTCAACGCCCTGACCCGGGAGAGCGATTGGCAGACCGGGACCCCGACGCTCGTGATCAACGCGGTGCAGGGCAATCAGGACCCCATGCACTACGCCCGGTACGAGGCGGACGCCCAGAAGGTCCTGGACTACATCGCCCCCTACCTGGCCGGGGGCGCCGGCCGGAGCGGGCGGTGCCTGGGGACGAGCAACGGGGTGCTCGCGCTGCCGCTGGACCCCGGCTTCATCATGACCGACACCTACGGCCCCCGCATCGCCCCCGTGGACGGGGCCTCCTCCTGGCATCCCGCCTACGATCTGATCATCCCGGGTCAGGGCTGCGGGCCGCCCGTCTACAGTATGAGCTCGGGGACGGTCGAGAGCGCCGAGAACAGTTGGCTGAACGTGCGGACCGACACCGGCGAGCTCATCGGCTACCTCCATTCCCCCGCCGACAGCTACACGGTGCAGCCGGGCGACCGGGTCCAGCCGGGGCAGAAGATCGCCGAGATCGGCAACGAGGGGTACAGCTCGGGCTGCCACCTCGACATCCGCATCAGCAAGGAGGGCAGCACCGATCCGAACGTCCTCGCGCTGGTCGGCCGCGACCGGTACGGCGCCGCCGGGCCCTACGTGAACCCCTCGCTCTACTTCCAGCTGCACGGCATGGTGCTGTGCGACAAGGCCTGCCTGAACGGCTACTCCCTCGGCGTCGACGCTCAGTGAACGGGATGCGGCCCGGCCCCTCGGCACCCCGGGCGCACCGGCTGGTGCGGGGCGCGCTCGACGGGAGTGCTCGACGGGTTCTCGGCGACGAATCCGCCGACCGCCCGCAGCGCTCCGGCCAGCTCGCGGAGATCCACCCGCGAGTGCCGACCGGCCGCGTCCCGCAGCAGTTCGGAGATCTTCGCCTCGTAGGCGCCGCGGATCCGCCGCACGGCGTCGACGCCGCGATCGGTGGCCACCGCGTAGACGCCCCGGCCGTCGTGGGGGCACGTGTTGCGGACCACCAGCTCCTTGGCCTCCATCCGGCTGACCAGGCGGGTGGTGGAGCTGAGGTCGAGGCCGATCCGGTGCGCGAGCTCGGTGATCCGCAGCTCCCGGTCCGCCGCCTCGCTCAGCTGCAGGGCGGCACGATATTCGCTGAGCCCGATGCGGTACTCCTCGCTCAGCCACTTGCCGAGCGCGGCGTCCACCGCGGACACGGCGGCCGCGAGCCGCGTCCAGGCAGCGCCGAGCTCGCTCGGCGTCCCCTCGGACCTCCCGGCCGGCTCCGTGCACATGCAATGAAACGTATCTCGGGCGGACGGCGCCGTCAAACTTTCGGGGAGCGGACGGGCCGGCCCCGCCGCGGGGCGAGCTCGCCGCGGGGCGATGCCTCTGCGGGATGATGTCGGGATGAGCCCGCAACGCATCGACCCCGCGGACCCGGGACCGCGACGGCCCGCCTTCGACGACCCGGCCGACGCGCCGCGCAGCGACGATCCGGCGCTCCTCGCCCGGCTGCGGGACGCCTTCGAGGCCGCCGACTACACGGTCGAGGGCGTCGAGTCGCTGCTCGGCGAACAGGCGAGCAGCGCGCTGCACCGAGATCTGCTGGAACCCGCCTCGATCGTGCTGCGCGAGCGGGAGGCGACGGATCCCGCCGCAGCCGCCCTGGCCGGCTTGGTGCGGCTGTTCCTGCTGGCCGAGCCCGTCGCGCCGCAGGAGCTGCCCGCGCGGCTGCTGCGCGAGCTGCGGCTGGCCCGCGAGCTGCCGGACGGGCGGCTGGCGGCCCTCGTCGACGTGCGCCCCTACGCCGCCGGGGAGCTGGACTGCTGGATCGCCAGCGATCTGGGCGGCGTCCAGCTGCGTGGACGAGGCCCCCTGCGCCGCGACCACGTCGTGGGCCCGGGCCCGGCCAGCGTGCGGCTCGCCCAGGCCGTGCCGCGGGGGCCGGTCGAGCGAGCGCTGGATCTGGGGGTCGGGGCGGGCGTGCAGAGCCTGCACCTGCTCGCCCACGCCCGGCACGTGGTCGCGAGCGACGTCTCGGCCCGCGCCCTCGCCTTCGCCCGCTTCACGCTGCTGCTGAGCGCCCCCGCACTCGGCGTGGACCCGGCCCGCTTCGACGAGCGCGTCTCGCTGCGCCTGGGCGACATGCTGGAACCCGTCGCGGGCGAACGCTTCGATCTGGTGGTCTCCAATCCCCCCTTCGTCATCACGCCGCGGCGGGACGGGGAGCGACCGCAGGAGCGCTACGGCTACCGCGACGGCGGGCGCACCGGGGACCGCATCGTGGAGGAGCTGCTGCAGGGCCTGGGCGGCGTGCTGGCCCCGGGCGGGATCGCGTGCCTGCTCGGCAACTGGGAGATCCGCCGCGGCGACGGCTCCTGGCACGAGCGCCTGGCGAGCTGGCCGGACCCGGAGCTGGAGCTGTGGGTCGTGCAACGCGAGCAGGCGAGCCCCGTCGAATACGCCGAGACCTGGCTGCGGGACGCGGCAGAGAACGCCGAGCTGAACTCGTGGCGCGAGGCCTTCGCGGACTACCTGCGGGACTTCGCCGAACGGGAGGTGGAGCGGGTGGGGCTCGGCCTGATCGTGGCGCGCAGGCCCGGGTCGGAGGATCCGCCCGGTCCCGGCGAGCCCCTGCGCCGCTTCGAGGCGCTCGGGCACCGGCTCGGCGCGCCGCTGGGGGAGGCCGTGCAGGGGATGCTGGAGCGCGGCGCCTGGCTGCGGGCCCGCGACGACGAGCGGCTGCGCGCCGAGACGCTCCTGGTCGCCCCGGACGTGAGCGAGGAGCGACACGCGCGGCCCGGGGACGAGCACCCCTCGGTCATCCTGCTGCGCCAGGGCCAGGCCTTCCGGCGGACCTTCCCGATGTCGAGCGAGCTGGCGGGCTTCGTCTCGGTGTGCGACGGGGAGCTGCGCGTCGGCCAGATCCTGACCGCGCTGGCCGCCGTGCTGGATCTGGAGGAGGACGGGCTCGCCGAGGCCCTGCTGCCCGAAGTGCGGCGGCTGGTGGCCGACGGCTTCCTGCTGCCGGCCCGGCCGTGAGCCGGATACCCCCGCCGGGTATGGTCGGAGCATGAGCCCGAGCGACCCCGATCCGAGCCTCGGCGGCCCGAGCCCCGAGCGCCCCGCGCACGGCTACCACGGCGACAAGCCGGCGCTGCGCAACCGGCTGCGCCGCATCGAGGGGCAGGTGCGGGGCCTGCAGCGGCAGATCGAGGAGGACGCCTACTGCATCGAGGTGCTCACCCAGCTGTCGGCCGTCAAGTCCGCGCTGGACCGGGTGGCGCTGCTGCTGCTGGAGGACCACCTGGGGCACTGCGTGGCGGGTGCCGCCGAGACCGCCGCGGCCAGCGGGGACGCGAGCGAGGTGCAGCACAAGGTCCGGGAGGCGGCGCAGGCGGTGGAGCGGCTGCTGCGCAGCTGAGGGCGAACCCTTGCGAAAATACCCCCT
>JAUNLB010000206.1 GCA_030532485.1 Pseudoclavibacter sp. | reverse complement strand
GATAAGCTCCTCCCGAGCCAGACCTGTAGTAGACTGGTACCGCATCGGCCTCCTTTTGAGATCTGAAGTGTGACAACCCCAGTCTCTCACAAGGCGGCCGATGCCCCTACGCATGACCCACCCCGATCACCCCTCCTCCAAGACCGGCGAGTAACGCCCAGAGTTGACGCCGGTCTTAAGGGTCTGTTCCTCCAGAGAGCCCTTGCCGAACAGCGCCTTGGCGACGTTGCGGTCGTCGATGAGCTGCTTCACGCCGTTGCGCAGCGACAGGCTCGGGCCACCGTCCCGCCGTTGCCCCAGGGATCGTAGGTTTCGATGACCCAGTCGGTGCGGGGATCGTGCTTGAGGCGGACGCCGGGACCGTGGTCGCGACGGTGTCGGTGGTCAGGGCCGCGGTCAGCCCGATGCGGTCGCGGTACCAGGTGGCCGCCGCGGGCGCGTCAGGAACGTGCACGATCACCTTGTCCAGACGTAGCGGTTCAACCATGGTGCATCTCGTTCTTCAGGCGCCGACGGGTTTCCTGGTCGAGTCGGTTCTTCGGGATGCCTTGGACGGCTCCTTCGAGGGCGAGCAAGGAGTGGAAGCAGTCGAATGTCGGATGGATGCGCTGCCACGCTTCGACGCTGCCCGCCTCGATCAGCTTCGCGGGCGTATCGATGCCCGCCTGTCGAAGGGCTCGGCTCAGGGCCGGGCCGACGTTGGGCAGTTCGGTGAGGTCACTCATCATCGCTCCACTCGTCCAATCCGAAGGCGGTCAGGGCCAGTTCGAACCCGCGCCGCATTGCTGCGAGATCGTCCGGATCGACTGGATGGGTGCGCAGCCGGACGGGTCCGACCAGTGGTGTTCGTGCCAGGAGCGCTTCGCCCGTTTCAGTCAGGCGACAAGTGCGGCGGCGGCGGTCCGCCGGGTCGTCTGTCACCGCAAGCAAACCGCGACCTTCGAGACGCTGGATCGACTGGCCGAGTGAAGCGGGGTGCCACTCCAGCTCAGCGCGGAGTTGACGGATCGACACGGGGGCGCGTTCGTCGATGATGCGCAGCAGAGCCAGCTGCGATCCGGTGACCCCTGTGTCGCGTTTCACGTGCGCGTCGAAGCTCGCGCGTGCGCGCTCCAGCCTCCACCAGGCCCGGATCGCCTCCACCGAATTATTATTTGTCACATAATAATGGTAGGAATGTCGGACGCAGAGGTCAAGCGTGCATCCATCAGCAGTGCAGTCCGGTCAGATGTCCTCCTCCGAGACGAGGGGCCAGTCGATTCATACCGCCCCGGTGCGGGCCTCGGCGACGGTGGAGGGCTCACCGTGGACGGCGGCGATGCGTCCGGTGACGCCGCTATTCGCCGGCGAGCAGGCGCACCACCTCGGCGGCGGGCGCCTCGGGGGCGGCGCGGTAGCCGGTCCCCGCCCAGCGGCGGAGACGATCGCGGTCGCCGGCGGCGGCCGCGGCGCGGCGCAGTTCGCGGGTCAGGTGGTGGACGGCCGGATAGGCGAGGGGCGCGGCGTGCCCGTGGCGCTCGATGAAGCCGTTGCGCAGGGCCCGGGCGGGCCGGCCGGTGAACGCGCGGGTGACGACCGTGCCGGTCGAGGCCGGATCGCTCAGGGCGGCCCGGTGGGCGGGGGAGGTGCCCGCCTCCCGGCTGCGCAGCAGCATCGTGCCGACCGCGACGGCCCGGGCCCCCGCCCGGAGCAGCTCGGCCACGGCGGCGGGGCCGTCGACCCCGCCCGCGGCGATGATCGGCAGCCGCGCGGCCGCGTGCACCTCGCGGACGAGCTGCGAGGTCGGCAGCCGCCGCACCTTCCGCGCGGGGTCGAAGACGGCGCTGTGCCCGCCCGCCGCGGCGCCCTGGACGATCAGGCCGTCCACGCCCGCGGCCTGTGCGAGGGCGGCCTCGCGGGGGTCGGTGACCGTGGCCAGCACGCGCGAGCCCGCCTTGCGCAGCGCGGCGATCTCGGCCGGGTCGGGCAGCCCGAAGGTGAACGAGACGAGCGGCACCGGCCGCTCGAGCAGCAGCCGGAGCTTGTCCCGCCAGCCGTCGTCGTCCACGACCGGTTCGGGGTCCAGCTCCAGGTCGTAGCGGCGGGCCTCGGGTCGCAGCCGCTCCGCGTAGCGGGCGAAGGCCTCCCGGTCGATCCCGTGCCGGGCGGGCACGAACAGGTTCACGCCGAAGCGTTCGCTGCGCTCCCGCACCCGGGCGATCTCGGCCTCGAGCGCCTGCGGCGTCTTGTAGCCGCCCGCGAGGAAGCCGAGGCCGCCGGCCTCGGCGACCGCCGTGACGAGCTCGGGCGTGCTCGGTCCGCCCGCCATCGGGGCGGCGACGATCGGCAGCGGGGCGTCGAGCAGGGGCGCGTCGTGCACGGGGGCTCCGATCGATCGAGATCGCGGGCCCCAGGCTAACATGCGTGCTACATTGTGCGACGTGGAAACGATTACACACCGGGAGATGCGCAACCGCAGCGCCGAAGTGCTGCGTCGCGTGGAGGCTGGAGAGAGCCTGCGCGTGAGCAACGGGGGAAGGCCGGTGGCGCTCCTCGTGCCGATCGGGCAGGACCCGATCGAGGATCTGCTCGCCCGCGGCGCCGCGCGGCCCGCGCGGCGCAAGCCGAGTACCCTGCTCGAGGTGCCGCGGGCACGCGCCGGGATCGGGACGAGGGAACTCCTCGAGGACACGCGCGGCCAGTGGTGACGACTGCCTATCTGGACACCTCGGCAGCGATGAAGCTGTTGATCGAAGAAGCGGAGTCCGCGGCGCTCGCCTCCGAGCTGGCGGACAGGCCCCGTCGGCTCGTCGCCTCGTGGCTGCTGCATACGGAACTCCACTGCGCCGCGGGACGTCATCCGGCGCTCATCAGCGGCCGGGCCGTTGCGGCGGTC
>JAUNLB010000205.1 GCA_030532485.1 Pseudoclavibacter sp. | reverse complement strand
GGGGGGGGGGGGGGCGCCGCCCCTTTCCCCGCTGCCGCCCGGCATCCCCGGTTCCCGTTCGGCTTGACAGCTCCCCGGTCGTGCTGCACACTGGATGTATTGCTCCCCGCCGTCCCCAGGGACTGGCGGGGTTTATTCTTGTCGCATGCCCCCAGCAGCACAACGGATCGCCCTGGTCATCGACTACCAGAACCTTCACCTCACGGCAGCCGATGTCTTCCTCCAGCACCGTCCCGTCGAGGAAGCCCTCATCCATCCCGTTCGGTTCGGTCGGGAGCTTGCGCGGGTCAAGTCGGAAGCGAACGAGCGGAATGGGTACCCGCCCGTCCGGCTGGAGCGAATCGAGGTCTACCGGGGGTTGCCGTCCAGCGAATACGACCACAAGCAGTACGCCCGTAACCTGGCGCAGCGTTCCCAGTGGCGCAAGGATGCAGCGGTTCACGGGATCGAACTCGCGGTCGTCCACCGTCCGCTCCGGTACCACTACACATGGAGCAGCGACGGCAGACGGGTCTACGACCCCGGTCGGCGTCCCCAAGAGAAAGGCGTCGATGTTCTCTGTGCCCTTGCGCTGACGCGTCTCGCGCGCTCAGGCGACTATCAAGCGGTGGTCCTCGCCTCACGAGATACTGACCTGGTGCCTGCGCTGGAGGAGGCGCACCGGGAGGGCGGCCGGGTGGAAGCGGTCAAGTGGTTCCGTAAAGAGGTGCCGGAGACGAGAGGCTCGCTGAAACCGCAGAGCTTCTCGCTGTGGACGACTTCTCTGGACGAGAAGAGCTTCCGGCGATCCTTGGACGAGAACGAGTATTGACTCGCCGCACCCCTCCCGACCGGACCAAAGGGCTGTCGCTCTGGGCTCAAACGTCCGCAAGGCCCTGTGCTCTGGAGTCAGCGGGCCCGCCTGCGCAGCAGCACGAGCGCGCCCGCGGCCAGCGCCACGAGGGCCGCCGCCGCGCCGACCCAGGCCCACGGCCGGCTCCACATCTGCGGCTCGGTGCCGACCGGGGTGGCCCCCGGTGTGACCAGCCGGGCCGGGGCGGAGCCGGGGGACTCGAGCCGCAGCCCGGGGGCCCGGCCGATCGCCTCGGAGGAGAAGGAGAAGTCCTCCCAGTCCAGCTCCGCCTCGGGCGCGGCCAGACGCACGGCCGTGGCCCGGAGGGGCGCGCGGGCCCGGTCAACGACCTCGGCGTCCGTGAGGGCCTCCGGCACATCGCTCCAGATCGCGAACATGCCGCCGGACACCTCGGCGTCCTCGCCCGCGATCTGCGGCGGCTCGCCGGGGCCCGGGAACACCTCCGGCCGCCACTGCTCCAGGATCTCCTCGCCGCTCGGATAGAAGTACTCGACCCGCTCGCCCAGCACGAAATAGAGGTATTCGTCGTTGACGTTCAGCAGCGCGTTGCCGTTCTGCACGAAGCGCTCGACCGGCTCCACATCGTCGGGCCGAGAGGTCCAGTAGGCGACCTCGACGGCCGGATCGAGCGGCACGACGCGGCCGCGCAGCATGCCGTCGCTCCACACGCGCGTCGTGAAGCCCTTCTCGGCCAGCCGAGCGGCGGCTTCGTTGACGAAGGACGTCATGGCGTCGAAGGCGGCCGCCTGCTGCCCGTGCTCGGCTCGGGCCGCCGCCGTGAGCTTCGCGACCTCGTTCTCGTCCTCGAACTCGACGAACTCGTCCGCGCCCAGGTTCCACATGCCCGGCTCGAACAGCTCGGCGTACTCGTCGATCAGATCGAAGGCGAAGGCCTTCGCCTCCGGATTCGACAGGTCCAGCGCCCCGTACACCTCCGAGCCGTCGGCTGCGCGCAGCCGCAGCTCCGGGCGGGCCCGCAGCACGTGGTCCAAGTGGCCGGGCATGTCCAGGCTCGGCGTGATGCGGATGTGCAGGCTGCCGGCCAGGGCGATGAGCTCCTCGACCTCCCGTTTGGTGAGCACCGTCTCGGACTGGACCTCCGGGTGTCGCTCGCTTTCGATCCGGAAGCCCTCGTTCTCGGAGAAGTGCAGCTCCAGTTCGTTCATGCCCAGCCAGGACATGTCGTGCAGCAGCCGCTCCAGCGACTCGACCGGGTAGTGCTTGCGGGCGATGTCGATGTGCACGCTGCGCACGGGCGACTCGAAGGCGAAGACGGCGCGGCCCGAGGGCACCTCCCCGGTTCCGACGAGCCACTGCAGCACGGCGCGCGTGCCGCGGAACAGGCCCGTGGCGTCCGCAGCCTGTACCCGGAGGGGTTCGGCGCCGGCCCGGGAGATCTCGGCCCGATCCGTCTGCGGCTGCGGCCGCGCATCGGGCGCGGAGGGTTCCTGACCGCTCAGGTCCAGGACGAGGTCGGAGGGGCCCGCGAAGTCCGCGAGCTCCGCCTCGGCGGCGAGCAGCACCGGCGGTGCTGCGGCCAGCAGTCCGAGCTGCGCGAGTTCGCGCGCCACCCGCTCGCCCTCCAGGCGCAGCGCGGCCGGAAGCGCGCCGGATCCGGCCCCGGCCGCCTGCTCGAGCAGCTCCGGCGGGAGCACGAGGAGGACGCGCGTCGATTCGTCCGGCCGCCAGGCGCCGCCGAACATCGGCCGCTCCTCGGCGAGCGGCGGGGGCAGGGGCGTGAAGGCGGGCTGGGCCCGCACCGGCGAGGCCGCGGCCGGGTGCAGGAGCGTCGACAGGGCGAGGGCGGCGCCTGCGGCCGCGAGGAGCGTGCGGGAGAACATGGACGCCATGCATCATGTCTAGCGTCTCGACCTCGCGCCCGGAGCGCGCCGCCCCGCTCACAAGGTGCATGCTCGTCCGAAACGTGCGGAAGAACCGCACGCTTCGGACGAGCACGCACGTTTCGAGGGCGGGCGCCCGCTCGGGGATCAGAAGCGGGCGCGGGGGGTTCAGAAGGCGGGGATGAAGATTTCGACGCGGCGGTTGGCTTGGCGG
>JAUNLB010000021.1 GCA_030532485.1 Pseudoclavibacter sp. | reverse complement strand
CGGCCGCGGACACGATCCGCATCGAGGTCGACGCCGCGGCGCTCGGCGGCCTGGGTGCGGGCCTGGCCGCCGCCCTGCTCGCCTGGCTGGGCGTGCGCCGCCGCGCGCAGCGGCGCACGAGACCCCCCGGGATGCGCATCGCCGCCCCCTCCGGTCCGGCCGCCGCTCTGGAGCGCCGGCTGCGCGCGGGCGCCGACCCGGACGAGCAGCCGGGAGTCGAGGCCGTCCTGCGCCGCATCGGCGGGGCCGCGGCCCGGGCCGGCGGACGGCCGCCCGCGCTGTCCGTCGTCCGGGTCCAGGACGGCGAGCACGGTCTGTACTTCATGGCCCCGACCGAACTGCCCGAACCGTTCGAGCCGATCGCCGAGGACGGCAGCGCCTGGCGCATCGCCCGACCGCCGGAGCCGCGAGAGGACGACCCGCCGAACGCCCCCTACCCGGCGCTCGTCCGCCTCGGCGAGGACGAGGCGGGCGGACGGCTGCTGGTGGACCTGGAGCAGATCGGCGCGCTCTCGCTGGAGGGGCCGGAGCCGGAGCTGCACCGGGTGCTCGCCGCCCTCGCCCTGGAGCTGGCGAGCTCGCCCGGGGCCGCGACGGCGACCGTCACGCTGCTCGGGCTGCCCCCGGACCTCGCCGCTCGCCTGGAGACCGGCCGCCTGCGCTGCGCCGAGGACCCCGGGCAGCTGCTGCGGCAGCTGCGGGGCCGGCTCGGCAGCGCCCGCCAGGCGCTCGACTCCCTGGGCCTCTCGGAGGTCCGCGAGGCCCGGCTGGGGGAGGAGGCCGGCGCCTGGGGCCCCGAGGTCGTCCTGCTCGGCCGGGCGCCGGAGCCGGAGACGGGCGAGGCGCTCGTCCGGGCGGCCCTGGCCGCACCCGGCGGGGTCGCGCTCGTCGGCCCGGGCCTGCCCGGGGCGCGGTGGCGCCTGCGCGTGTTCGACGCGCATCGCGCCTCGCTCGAGCTGCCGGGCGGATCCGGATCGATCCCTCTGCGTCCGCAGCGGCTCGACGAGGCGGAACGGGAGCGGCTGGCCGGACTCGTGGACGCCGCCTTCGCCCCGCCCGAGGAGGGACCCGCCTGGGCCGCCGCGCTGCGCGAGGCGCGGTCCCCGGACCCGGCGGCTCCGCAGCCCGCTGCCCCGCCACCCCCGGCCCGGCATCCCGAAGAACATGCACCCGCGGAGCACGAACCCGAAGAACGGCGGCCCGAGGAGCCGGAAGCGGACGAGCCGGAGCCCGAGGGACCGCAGGCGGAACGCCGGGAGGCGGCCCGGCCGGGCGCGGCGGAGCGACCGGCCGCCCCCGCGGGCCGCCGCAGCCGGGACGCGCAGCGGGAACCGCTCGACCCCGAGGCCCGGGCCCTGGTGGACGGGCTCGCCCGGCGGCCCTGGGTGCGCCTGCTCGGGCCCGTCGAACTGCACAACGCCGCCGGCGAGGCGCCCCGCAGCCCGCAGGGGGAGGCGCTCAACCGCAGCACCATGAACCGGGCCGCCGAGCTGATCGCCTTCCTCGCCCTGCACCCCGGCGCGAACGCGGTGCAGGTGCACGCCGCGCTCTGGCCGGGCCGCGACCCGCACGGCAAGGCCGCCGCCTCCAGCCGCAACGGCCTGGTCAGCCGGGCCCGCCGCTGGCTCGGCCACGCCCCGGACGGGGAGATGCACTTCCCCCACATCGGCGCGGCCGGATACCGCCTGCACGAGGCGGTCACCACCGATTGGCAGCTCTTCGAACAGCTCGTCGGCGAGGACGTCGGCCGCACCCCCACCGCCCGGCTGCTGGCCGCCCTGGACCTCGTGCGCGGCGCACCGATCACGGCCGTCAAGGACCGCTACTACGCCTGGGCCGAACTGCTGCGCATGGACATGCTGGCCGGCATCGCGGACGTGTGCCACGAGCTGGTCCGGCGCAGCCTGGGCTCCGGCGACGTCGCCGGGGCCCGGGCGGCCGCCGCCCTCGCCCGCCAGGTCGACCCGGTCAACGAGTCCGCCTGGCGCGACGCGCTGCTCGCGGAGATCCGCGCCGGGGACGCCGCCGGATTCGAGCGGATCGTGAGCCGGCTGGAGCGCACGCTCGACGAGCTGGAGCTGGACGAGGAGCCGGAGCCCGAGACCCGGGCCCTCATCGAGGAGGGGCGGCGGCGGCTCGCGCGGGGCGCGGCATGAGCGGGCGGCCCGATCCGGCCGCGGGCCCGCTCCGAGACGGCCCGGGACTGCTGCTGCGCAGCGGCGCCTGGGCGGCCGCGAGCGCCCTGGCCACCGCGGTGCTGCTGGGCGCTTCCGGCGCCCAGGCGCTGGCGTCCGGGCGATTGCTCGCGCTCGCGGCGCTGAGCGCGGCGATCGCCTGGATCGACGCCCGCACCCGGCGCATCCCCAATCGGCTCACGGCGCCGACGGGGGCGGGCATGGCCGCGAGCCTGGCCGCGGCCGGCGAGTGGCCGGCGCTCGGCGCCGCCGCGCTGGGGGCGGCGGCGCTGGGCGCCCTCTACCTCGCGATCGCCCTGATCGGCACGATGGGCCTGGGGGACGTGAAGCTCGCCGCCCTCGTCGGGGCGGCGCTGCTGCCGGGGTGCGGCTGGCCCGCCCTGGCCGGCTCCTGCGCGGCCGCCTACGCGCTGGCCTGCCCGCACGCGCTCGCGAAGCTCGTGCGGCGGCCGGGCGGCCGGGGCGGCGAGCTGCCCTTCGGCCCGTACCTCGTCGCCGGCGCGTGGCTCGCGGCCGCCCCCACACTAATGATCACCGTTTTCAATTTTCCGCTCTGACCGGGGATTCCCTCCGTCCGGACACTATCCTGGTCCCGCCGCGACGTCCCCTCGACGCCACCGCGTCGACGCCGCGGCGCGCCGAAGGAAGGAACCCGACCATGAAGGCACTCGTCTACCACGGCCCCGGCGAGAAGGCGTGGGAGGAGGTGCCCGAGCCGACCGTCCAGGAGCCCACGGACGTCGTCGTCAAGATCGACACGACCACGATCTGCGGCACCGATCTGCACATCCTGCAGGGCGACGTCGCCTCCGTGGACCCGGGCCGCGTGCTCGGCCACGAGGGCGTCGGGCACGTGGAGGCGGTCGGCGACTCGGTCAAGAACTTCAAGCCCGGCGACCGCGTGCTGATCAGCTGCATCACCAAGTGCGGCTCCTGCGACTACTGCCAGAAGGGCTTCCCCGACCACTGCCGTTCCAACGACGCGGGCGTGGGCTGGATCCTGGGGCACCGCATCGACGGCACGATCGCCGAGAAGGTGCGCATCCCCTTCGGCGACTTCTCGCTGCACCACCTTCCCGAGCACGTGAGCGACGAGCAGGCCGTCTTCCTCTCCGACTCCCTGCCCACCGGCTACGAGGTCGGCGTGCTCGCCGGCCGGGTGCGTCCCGGCGACGTGGTCGCGGTGGTGGGCGCCGGCGCGGTGGGCCTGGCCGCCATCATGACCACCAAGCTGTGGGGCGCGGCCAAGGTCGTCGCGATCGACACGAACGAGTTCCGCCTGGGCAAGGCGCTCGAGTTCGGCGCCACCCACACCGTCCAGGCCGGGCCGAACGCCCGCGAGGAGGTCCTCGCGCTCACCGACGGGCTCGGCGTGGACGTCGCCATGGAGGCCGTGGGCTACCCGGAGACCCTGCAGCTGGCCGCCTCGCTGGTCCGCCCGCGCGGCCACATCGCGAACCTGGGCGTGCACGGCAAGCCCGTCGAGCTGCCGATGGACACCATGTGGATCGCGAACCTGACCCTCACCATGGGTCTGGTGGACGCCACGAGCACGCAGACCCTGCTCAAGATGGTCGAGTCCGGCAATCTGCCCAGCGAGAAGATGGGCACCCACACCTTCCGCCTGGACGAGGTCGAGAAGGCCTGGGAGGTGTTCGCGAACGCGGCCCACGAGCAGGCGCTCAAGGTCGTCCTGAAGGCCTGACCGCCCGGCGCGCCCCCGGCCCGACTCGGGGCACGCCCGCCCGAGCCGTGCGGTGCTACCGCACGGCTCGGGCGGGCTCGCACGTTTCGCGGGGGGCTCGTCCGCGCAGCAGATGCAGCACATCCCGCTGCCAGCCCGGGACCGTGCGCCGCCGCACCCCCTCGAAGCCGGCCCGGCGCAGGCGGGCCGCGAGCGCCCGAACCCCCTCGAACGCCTCCACGGAACGGCCCAGGTAGTCGTACAGGCCGGGCTCGCGGCTCAGCATCGCGGCCAGGGGGGTGATCACCAGGCGGTGCACCCGACGCCACCGCCGCCGGGCCGCGGGCGAATCGGCCACCGAGTAGTCCAGCGCCAGGAACGGGGCTCCCGGCCGGAGCGAGCGGCGGATCAGCTCCAGCGTCCGGTCCGGATCCGGCACGTTGCGCAGCAGATAGCACGCCAGCACGCCGTCGGTCGGCGGCAGGTCCAGCCCGGGCAGCTCCTCGACGCGCGCGTGCACGAAGCGCACTGCGCTCTCCGGAGCTCCCCCGGCCCCGCCCTCCTCGAGGCGCTCGTGTACGAGGCGCGCTCCGGCCGGCCAGCCCCGCCGCCGGGCGACCGCCAGCATCCCGGCGGAGGCGTCCACCCCGACGATCGTCGGGCGCATGCCCCGCCGCCGGGCCGCGCGCAGCAGGGCGAGCGTCGACAGGCCGGTCCCGCAGCCCAGATCGAGCAGGAGCGGCTCCCGGGAGCGGACCGTGGCCAGCAGCGCCTCCGCGGCCCGCCGGAGATGGCGGCGGTAGCCGGGGTCGAGCCCCGTCATCGCGTCGTAGCCGGCCGCGGCCCCGTCGAAGGCCCGGGAGAGGGAGGAGCGCTCCACCCGGCCCGGCCGCTCGGCCGCCCCCTCGAAGCGGAGCCGAACGCCGCGCAGCCGGTAGCCGGCGATCAGATCGTCCCAGCCCAGCTCGCCGCGATCGACCAGGACCGGGCGCAGCCGCAGCAGCGCCCGCAGGAGCTCGTCGGCCTCGGCGAGCGCGAGCGCCCGGCCCGGGCACTTGTGGACGCCGTCGCCGAAGCTCAGCCCCGCCGCGTCGACCCCCGGGGCCGTCGGACGGCCGGGCCGCAGCTCGAGCGGCTCGGGGCCGACCGCGCGCTCGTCGGCGTTCGCGTCCCGCACGCAGACGTCCACCAGATCCCCGGGCGCCAGGCGCCCGGCGCAGCCGTCCTCCGCCACCTCGATCGGACGGCGGACCCGGCGGTAGAGATGGCCGACGACGGGCTCCAGGCGGATGATCTCGGCGAGGATCGCATACCGCTGCTCCCGCGGGGCGGCCGTGTAGCGCTCGCGCAGCTCCGCCGACTCCAGCAGGTGGACGGCGGCCATGCAGATGAATTCGCGCGTGGTCACCATGCCCGCGGTGCCGTAGGTGACGCACTCCATCAGGATGTCCGGCGCCGTGCCGCCGCGCTCCAGGAGGTGGCTGATCACGTCCGCGCGCGGCGCGCGTCGGCGCGCCCGGATCGCGGGGCGCACGTCGGCGAGGTAGAAGCGGAGGATCGGCACGAGCCCGTTCACCGCGGCGGCGGCCCACTGTCGGCGCGTGCGCCCCAGGCCCGGCTTCGCGAGGTCGAGGGGCGGCTGCGCGAAGAAGCTGGTGAGCCGGCGGGCCGTGCCGCTCGTGGAGGACTCCGTGAGCCCCACGATGCGGGCAGCCGCCTCGACGGTGTAGTGCAGGGCCAGCTCGTCGAGCAGCACCTCGCCCGCCGCCCGGGCCTCGGCCGCGCAGCGCCGGGCGGACTCGGCCAGCTCCGGCAGATGCCGCTCCCGCACCGCGGCGGGGGCGAAGAAGCGGGCGAGCCGACGCCGGCGCTCGTCGTGCTCCGGCCCGTCCGAGATCAGCACCGGGCGGTGCCGGAACAGCCGGTCCGGGACGAACTCGGCGGTGAACCCCGCCTGCGCGGTCGCGTCCCGTTCCCGCAGCAGCCGGCGGGCCGCGGCTAGGGAGCGCAGCCGCCACAGCGCGCCGTCCCGCTCGATGCGCGGGCCGGGTCGCTCCGAGGGGTGGCGGGCTCGGCGGTCGCTCACGCGCCCCAGTCTGCCAGGCTCGCGGAGGCGGACGCGACGGCCCGGCCGCAGGCGCGCGACTCCGCGACGGCCGCTCTGCCAGGCGCGCGTCAGCGGACGCCCCTAGCATGACCGTATGCGCGCGACCCCGCCGGCGGTCTGGCGCCCCGGCCTGGACCGGCGGGCCGTCCGCCACCCCGCCCCGCCCGGCGCGGCCCGGGCCCGATCCCGCAGCGTCGTCGTGGTCGGCGGCGGCATCGCGGGCCTCGCCGCCGCCTCGGCGCTGGCCGAGCGCGGAGTGCGGGTGGAACTGCTGGAGCGGGAGGAGCGGCTCGGCGGGCGGGTGCGCTCCTGGCCGGTTCGGCTGGCCGACGGCGACGAGGCGGTCATGTCGCGCGGCTTCCACGCCTTCTTCCGCCAGTACTACCAGCTGCGGGCGCTGCTGCGACGGGCCGATCCGGAGCTGCGGGCGCTGCGGCCCCTGCCCGACTACCCGCTCGCCCTGGCCGACGGGCCGGTCGACTCCTTCCGCCGGGTCCCCCGCACCCCGCCCTGGAACCTCGCGGGCTTCGTGGCCCTGTCCCCGACCTTCCGGGCGGTCGATCTGCTGCGCATCGAGCTGGACGCGGCCCTGGGGCTGCTGGACGTCGAGTTCCCGCGCAGCCGCGAGGAGCTGGACGGAGTGAGCGCGGCCGAGTTCCTGGACCGGCTGCGCTTCCCGCGACGGGCCCGGCACCTGGCCCTGGAGGTGTTCGCCCGCAGCTTCTTCGCCGATCCGCGCGAGTTCTCGGCCGGGGAGCTGCTGACCATGTTCCACGGCTACTTCGTGGGCTCCGCGGAGGGGCTGCTGTTCGATGTGGCCGCCGACGACTTCGACGCGGCGCTGTGGGCCCCGCTCGGCGAGCGGCTGCGGCGGCTCGGGGTCCGCATCCGGACCGGCTGCCCCGCGACCCGGCTCGAGCGCACCCCCGAGGGGGTCCGCGTCGAGTGCGAGGCGGGCGCCCTGGAGGCCGATGCCGTCGTGCTGGCCACCGAACTCCGCCCCCTCCAGCGGCTGGTCGCCGAGGGCGGACTCGGCGACGCCGCCTGGCGCCGACGGGTGGCCGCGCTGCGCCCGGCCCCGCCGTTCGCGGTGTGGCGGCGGTGGTACGGCCGCCCGGTCCGACGCGGGCGAGCCGAGTTCCTCGGCACGAGCGGCTACGGGCCGCTGGACAACGTCTCCCTGGTGCACCGCTTCGAGGCCTCCGCCGCCCGCTGGGCGGAGCGCCGCGACGGCAGCGTGGTCGAGCTCCACGCCTACGCCCTGGGCCCCGGGACGGACCGGGAACAGCTGCGGGCGCAGCTCGACGCGCAGCAGCTGCGCCTGCTGCCGGAGCTCGCCGGCGCCCCCGTCCTGGGCGAGGAGCTCCTGCTGGCGGAGGACTGCACCGCGGTCGGGCTCGAGCCGTGGCGGGAGCGCCCCGGGGTGGACACCCCGGACCCGCGGGTGGTGCTCGCCGGCGACGGGATCCGCTGCGATCTGCCGGTCGCGCTCATGGAGCGCGCCGCCACGACGGGCGCGCTGGCCGCCAACCGCCTGCTCGCCGACTGGGGCGTGCGCGGCTTCGATCTGTGGACGACCCCGACGGGGGCGAGGTCCCCCTGGCCGGGACGACTGCGGCGCGCCCTGCGCAGGCTGCCCCGGCGCAGCGGGCGGGAAGCGGGGGTGCACGCATGATCCGGAACGGAGGGGAGGGGGCGCCCCCGGCGGAGCAGGGATCCCTGCCCGTCTCGCTGGCCGAGGTGGAGGCCCTGCTCCAGCAGACCCTGGAGCGGCTGGAGCGGGACTGGACCGCATTCGCCGAGCGCCGCGCCGAGATCCTCGGCGAGGCCGACATCCCCCAGCTGGCCCGCATCGCGAGCACCGGCGGCAAACGGGTCCGGCCCGTCATGGTGCACTGGGGCTGGCGGGCCGCCGGCGCGGACGAGGCGGACCGCGGCGAGCTCGTGCGTCTGGCCGTCGCCATGGAGCTGCTGCACGACTTCGCGCTCGTCCACGACGACGTCATGGACGCCGCCGAGACCCGGCGGGGGCGCCCGACGATCCACGCCATCGCGCGGGACGCCCACCGGGCGGCGGGCGGCGTGGACTGCGCCCGCGCTTTCGGCGACAGCGTGGCGATCCTGGTCGGGGACCTGCTGCACGCCGAGGCGGACCACCTGGTGGCCGGACTGGCCGAACCGGTCCTGGCGGCCTGGCGCAGCATGCTCATCGAGCTGGTGCTCGGGCAGCGCCGGGACCTCACCGGCGCCGCGCTGGGCCGGCGCGACCTGGGCCGCGCCCGGGAGGTGGCGGTGCTGAAGACCGGCGCGTACACGGTCACCCGGCCGCTGGAGCTGGGCGCGATCCTCGGCGGCGCGAGGGCCGAGGTGCTGGCGGTGCTGGGCCGCTACGGCCTGCACCTCGGCCGCGCCTTCGGCCTGCGCGACGACGTGATCGGCGTGTGGGGCGACCCGGGCCTGACCGGCAAGCCGGACGCCGCGGACCTGCTGGCGGGCAAGGCGACCGCCGTGACGGCCGTCGCCGAACGGGCCCTCTCCGAGCGCGGCCGGGCGGTGCTGGACGCGCTGCCCGGCGCGCCCGATGCCCCCCGGCTCGCCGAACGGGTCCGGCGGGAGATGACGGAGCGGGGCGTGCGCCGGACCGTGGAGGAGATGATCGACCGGGAGGCGGAGCTCGCCCTGGCCGCGCTCGACCCCGCCGTGCTGCCTCCCGACGCCCTGCGCGGCCTGCAGGAACTCGTGCCCGTGCTCAGCTGGAGGGAGTCGTGAGCCGCGTCGTCGTCGTCGGAGCCGGGCTGTCCGGCCTGTCCGCCGCCTGCCACCTGATCGGCGACGGCCACGAGGTGGTCGTCGTGGAGCGCGACGACGGGCCCGGCGGTCGGGGACGGCGCGAGGAGGTCGACGGCTTCGCCTTCGACCTGGGCCCCACCGTGATGACGATGCCGGAGCTGCTCGACGAAGCGCTGCGGGCGGCCGGCTCCTCCCAGGCCGAGGAGGTGCCCATGCGCCCGCTGTCGCCGGGCTACCGGGGCCTGTTCGCGGACGGCAGCGAGATCCGGATCGGCCCGGGCGTGGAGGACACGCGGCAGGAGATCGCCAGGCTCGCCGGCCCGGCGGACGCGCGCGCCTTCGAGCGGGAGCTGGTGCCGCTGCTGCGCCGGCTGCACGAGACGGAGCTGCCGAACTTCATCGACCGCAACTTCGACGGCCCCCTGGGACTGCTCTCCCGCCCCGCGGCGGCGGCGCGGCTGCTGCGGGCGGGCGCCTTCGGGCCGCTCGAGCGGCTGATCGCCGCGCACATCGGCGACGAGCGGGTGCGGCGCATGTTCACCTTCCAGGCCCTCTACGCCGGGCTGCCGCCCACCCGCGCGCTCGGCGTCTACGCGGTCATCGCCTACATGGACTGCATCCGGGGCGTCTTCCTGCCCGAGGGCGGGATGGGGGCGCTGCCGGCGGGCATGGCCCGGGCGGTCTCCCGGCACGCCGAGATCCGCTACGGCACCGCGGTCACGGGCGTCCTGCGCCGCCGCGACGGCGTCGTCGCCGGCGTGCGGACCGCGGACGGCCCGATCGACGCGGAGGCGGTGGTCTGCACCGTCGACCTGCCGGTCGCCTATCGGCGGCTGCTGCCCGATCTGACGCCCCCGAGGCCCCTGCGGCGGGCGAGGCACTCCCCCTCCGCGGCGGTGTGGCACCTGGGGGTGCGGGGCGAGCTGGACGAGCGCACCGCGCACCACAATATCCATTTCGGCCGCGACTGGGAACGGGCGTTCCGGCAGCTGGTGGACCGGGGCGAGCTGATGACGGACCCGTCCCGGCTGGTCACCGTCAGCAGCCTCGGCGAACCCTCGCTCGCGCCGCCCGGCCATCACACGCTCTACGTCCTGGAGCCCGTGCCGAACCTGCAGGACGGGCGGGTGGACTGGCGGCGGGAGCGGGAGCCGATGCGCGAGCGGCTGCGCGAGTTCCTGGGGCGCGCCGGCTACCCGGACGAGGTGGTGGCCGAACGGCTGGTGACCCCGCCGGAGTGGGAGCGGCTCGGCATGGCGGCGGGGACGCCCTTCGGCCTCGCGCACCTGTTCCGGCAGACCGGCCCCTTCCGACCCCGCAACCGGGAGCCGCGCGTCCCCGGCCTCTTCTTCGCCGGCTCCTCCACCGTGCCCGGCGTGGGCGTGCCCATGGTGCTGATCAGCGGCAAGCTGGCCGCCCGGCGCGTGCGCGAATGGCTGCGCGCATGAGCGCCCGGACAGCGGAGGGCTACCGCAGATGCGCCCGGCTCACCCGGCGGCACGGCACGAGCTACTACTGGGGCGCCCTGCTGCTGCCCCCTCGGCAGCGACGTCACGTCTTCGCCGTCTATGCGCTGTGCCGACTGGCGGACGACATCGTGGACGCGCCGGCGGCGACGAGCGACCCGCGGCGCGTCCCGGAGACCCGAGCCGCCCTGCAGGCCTTCCGGCAGGAGTTCGAGCAGGCGCTGGCGCGCCCCGAAGAGGCCCGGCCGGTGCTGGCGGCCGTCGCCTCCACCGTGCACGCCGTCGGCATCGAGCCGGAGTGCTTCGACCGCTTCTTCGGGGCCATGGCGATGGACCTGGAGGTCGAGCGCTACGAGAGCTGGCAGGATCTGCTCGGCTACATGGAGGGCTCGGCCGCCGTGATCGGCGAGATGATGCTGCCCGTGCTGCGGGCGCGCTCGCCGCAGGCCCGAGAGCCCGCCCGCGCCCTGGGGCTCGCCTTCCAGCTCACGAACTTCCTGCGGGACGTCGCCGAGGACCTCGACCGCGGCCGCGTCTACCTGCCCCAGCAGGATCTGCGGCGCTTCGGCGCGGACCCGGCCAGGCGGCTCGTCGACGAGCCGTGGCGACGGCTGATGCGCTTCCAGATCGAGCGCAATCGGGAGCTCTACCGGGTCGCGGACCGCGGCATCGCCCTGCTGCCGGGGGCGGCGGCCCGCTGCATCGGCACGGCCCGGCGGCTGTACGCCGGGATCCTGGACCGCATCGAGGCGGCCGGGTACGACGTGTTCTCCGGGCGGCTCCGGGTGCCCGCCGCCGTGAAGGCGCTCACCGCGGCGCGCGGCCTGGTGCGGGTCCCCGCCTCCCCCGCTCCCCGCCCGCGGCGATGACCGGCTTCGACGCGGCCGTGGTCGGTCTGGGGCCAGCGGGCCGGGCCCTCGCGCACCGGCTGCTCGCGGCGGGGGCCGAGGTGCTCGCGATCGACCCGGCCCCGGAGCGGCCCTGGTCCCAGACCCTGGCCGGCTGGCAGCGCGATCTGCCGGCGTGGCTGCCGGAGGGAGCGATCGGGGTGCGGGGCGTGCGCGTCGCGATGCGCGTCAGCCGCTTCCGAGTCCTGGCCGAGCGCTACGCGGTGCTCGATGCGCCCGCCCTGCAGGAGGCGCTCCGCCTGGACGGCGCGCGGCTGGAGGCCCGGGCGGTCGGTGCGGCCGAGCTCGACCGGCTGCGGGAGCGGGCGCGCCTGGTCGTGGACGCGCGCGGAGCCCTGCCCGCGGGCCTCGTCGGCCCGGTCCCCCGGCAGACGGCGTTCGGCGTGTTCCTGCCGCCGGAGACGGCCCGCGCGCTGCTGCCCGAGGGCGCGGACGCGGTGCTCATGGACTGGACCCCGGCCGGTCCGGCCGCCGCCGCGGACGAGGGGCCGCCCAGCTTCTGCTACACGATCCCCGCCCCGGACGGCTCGCTGCTCGTGGAGGAGACCTGCCTGGCCGGACGTCCCGCCCTGGACGGCGCGCGGCTGCGCAGACGCCTGTCCGAGCGGCTGCGGCGGCACGGCGTCGGCCCGGACGCGATCGAGGGCGCCCGGCGGGAGGAGGTGTCGATCCCCCTGCTCCGCCCCGGCCGCGGGACGCCGGGCGTCCTCCGCTTCGGGGCGGCCGGCGGCCAGGGCAATCCGGTGACCGGCTACTCGGTCTTCCAGAGCCTCGCGGAGGCGGACGCGACGGCCCGTTCGATCCTCTCCGGCGCGGTCCCGCCCGGGCGGGACCGTCCGTCGGCGCTGCGCCGGCTCGCGCTGCGGGCGCTGCTGCGCTCCCGGGCGGGAGTCGTCCGGGAGCTCTTCGACGCCTTCGCCCGGCTGCCCCCGCGGGCGCAGCGGACGATCCTGGACCCGCGCGCCGAGGCCGCGCCCCTGCTGCTCGCGATGACCCGCCAGGCCGCCCTCATGCCCCCGCGGGCCCGGATCGCCCTGAGCCGGGCCACCCTCCTCTGAGGCCGGACCGGCCCCCTCTGAGACGTCGGAGCGCGTCGACGAGCCGGAGGGCTCCCGCGCTCCCGCGGCGTGCCGGCGCCCGGGCGGTGCGGCGGGGGCCTCCGTAGCATGGAGGGGTGAGCCCGAACAGCGAGCCCGGGGCCGGCGATCTGAGCCGCGCCCCCAGCCCGAAGGACATCCGACGCTGGCGCAGATACCTCGCCAACGAGCGCGCCGAGGCCGCCGTCTATCGGGAGCTGGCCGCCCGGCGGGAGGGCGAGGACCGGGCGATCCTGCTCGCCCTGGCCGAGGCGGAGGGCCGCCACGAGGCGCACTGGCGAGCGCTGCTGGGCGAGCACGGCGAGGGCCGCGCCGTCCCGGGCCCGGGCACCCGCCTGTTCGGCGCCTTCGCCCGCCGCTTCGGCTCGGTCTTCGTGCTCGCCCTCATCCAGCGGGCCGAGTCGCGCAGCCCCTACGCGAGCGAGGGCGACGCGACCCCGACCATGGCCGCCGACGAGCGCATCCACGCCGAGGTCGTGCGGGGCCTGGCCATGCGCAGCCGCACCCGCATGTCCGGCACCTTCCGGGCCGCGGTCTTCGGCGCGAACGACGGGCTCGTCTCGAACCTCGCGCTCGTGCTCGGCATCGGGGCGACGGGGGTGTCCGCCGGCGTCGTCCTCGCCACCGGCGTCGCGGGCCTGCTCGCGGGCGCCCTGTCCATGGGGGCGGGCGAGTACGTCTCGGTGCGCTCGCAGCGCGAACTGCTGGACGCCTCCGCCCCCAGCCCGGAGACCCCCTCGATCGTGCGCCGCCTGGACGTGAACGCCAACGAGCTGGCACTCGTCTACCGGGCGCGCGGCATGGACGAGGCCGAGGCGAGACGCCACGCGGCCGAGATGCTCGCGCTGCAGGGCGCGGACCCGCAGACCGGGCCCCTGAGCGCGGCCGCCGCCCAAGCGGGGCCGGAACACGAGGAGCTCGGCACCGCCTGGGGTGCGGCCCTGTCGAGCTTCTGCTTCTTCGCCGGCGGGGCGCTGGTCCCCGTGCTGCCCTACCTCGTCGGCCTGACGGGGACGGCCGCCGTGCTCGCCTCCTGCCTGGTGGTCGGCCTGGCCCTGCTGGTCACCGGCGGCATCGTGGGGGTGCTCTCCGGCGCTCCGCCCGCCCTGCGGGCGCTGCGTCAGCTGCTCATCGGCTACGGCGCGGCGGCGGTCACCTACCTGCTGGGCCTCGCCTTCGGGACGGCGGTGGCCTGATGCCGATCCCCGAATTCGTGGCACGACTGCGCCGGCACATCGGGCACGATCCGCTGTGGCTCGTCGGTGCGACGGCGGTCGTGCTGCGCGGGCAGGACGAGGAGCACCGCCGGGTGCTGCTCGTGCGGCGCAGCGACACGGGCGAGTGGGCCCCGGTGACGGGCATCGTCGACCCCGGCGAGCATCCGGCGAGCACCGCCGAGCGCGAGACCGAGGAGGAGGCCCGGGTGGCCGCGCGGGTCGAGCGGCTCGTCCTGCTCAGCGTCTCCCCCGAGATCACGCACGCGAACGGTGATCTGGCCCAGTACTGCGACCTCACCTTCCGCTGCCGCTGGCTGGCCGGCGAGGGGGCCGTGGGCGACGAGGAGTCGAGCGAGGTCGCCTGGTGGCCGGCCGACGCGCTGCCGCCCATGCGCGAGGACCACGCCCGGCGCGTGCGCGCGGCGCTGGAGGACCGGCCCGAGTGCCGCCTGATCGTGAACGGCGCCGAGCTCCCGGTCCGGCCGCCCGCCGGGCGAGCGCGGCCCGCGCCGTGAGCGGGCCCGGGCTACAGACGGGCCCGGCAGGCCTCCGCGAAGGCGGCGAAACCCCGCTCCGCCGCCTCGTGCAGGGCCGTCGCGGCCAGGTAGCGCTCCTCCAGCCCCTCCCAGTCCCCGTCCGGCAGCAGCTCGTGCATGGCCGGCTCGCTCACCGTGTTCCAGCGGCGCAGCATCTCCCCGTCCACCTCCAGGTGGAACTGCAGGCCGAGCGCCGAACCGTAGCGGAAGCCCTGGTTGGCGACCGCCGCGTTCCGCGCCACGAGGGTCGCCCCGGCGGGCAGACCGACCTCGTCCCCGTGCCACTGCACGACCGGCAGCGTCCCGAGCGGCGCCCCGAGCCACGGGTCCTCGGCCACCACCTCCACCTCGACCAGGCCGATCTCCTCGGCTCCGCCCTCCCGATGCCGGGCGCCCAGCGCCCTGGCGATGATCTGGTGGCCGAGGCACAGGCCGAGCACGGGCACCTCCGCCTCGATCGCGTCCAGGGCCAGGCGCGCGGCGAGCTCCAGCGAGGGGTGCCGAGCGGTGTCGGCCGCCGACATGTCGCCGCCCAGCAGCACGAGCCCGGCCAGCTCGTCGACCGGCGGCACCCGCTGCGGGAACAGCGCCTCGCTCGTCGGCAGCTGCTCCAGGAGCCGCACGGCGTGACCGCCGGTGTCGTAGGGGATGTGCTTGAGGATCAGGACGGAGCGGCGGATCATGGGCTCATGCTATGAAGCGCCCGCCGGCCTCGGCAACGCGACCCTCCATCGACGCGAGCCGATTCCCCGCCGCCGGGATCCGGGCCCTCGCCCCGCCCCGCCCCGCGGAGACCGCGCCTACTCCCCGCCGCCGGGGGATCCGACCACGAGCTGACCGTCCTTCGAGGAGACGACGACCTTGACCGATTGCGGGCCGCCCGCGTAGTCGAAGGTGCACTGGAACTCGGCGCCCTGCCGGTTCTCGATCCGGTCGGGGCAGTCGACGCGCTCCAGCTCGCTCAGCCCGAAGTCCTCGCGCAGCACCGCGAGGACCGCGGACTCGACCTGCCCGGCCGGCAGCTTGCCGGGGCCGGCGACGCCCAGCCCCCAGCCGCCGAGCAGCCCCAGCCCGAGCGCGAGCGGGATGCCGATCGCGGCCACCGCCCTGGCCCCGCCGCCCCGCCGCCGAGACGGCGGGGCGGGGAGCGGCGCGGGGCCCGGCCCCTGACCGAAACCGCCGGGCCCCGTGGCCGGCCCGCCGAAACCGCCCGGAGGCGGCGGAGCCTGCTGCCCGAAACCGCCGAATCCCGTCGGCGGCGGCGCCCCCGGCCCCGTCCCGAAGCCGCCGCCGAAACCGCCCGTGCTCATCGTGTCCCTATCTCTCTTCCTCGCGTCGCGCTCGGCATCCGCGTCTCCTCCTGCACCCGCACCCCGTCCTGGATCCGCCGTCAGGCGGAATGCCGGATCCGGGTGATCTCGTCCCACATGGCCTGCAGCCGGACCGGGTCGGTCACGACCGTGATGACCGAGGGGTCGAGGGTGGCCGGATCGATCGGCCGGTCGTCCTCGCTCGGCACGCCCGTCAGCTCGAAGCCGAACTGCATCTCCAGGGTCTCCCGCTCACCGGTCAGCACGCCGTTCGCCTCCAGCTTGGAGACCACCCCGTCCTGGTCGATCCAGACGTGCAGCGGGATGAACCCCTGCAGCGCCTGCTCGCCCAGCTTCGCGCTCAGCTCCTCGTCGAAGGTGAACAGGCCCGCCGCCTCCAGCGAGGCCGGGGTCAGCGCGGTCACGTAGTGGCGGCTGCCGTCGGCGTTGGTCTCCAGACGGAAGGGCAGCGCCTCCGCGTGCTCCTCCTGGGCCGCCCACCAGGCCTCCATGATGTTGCACAGGAACCAGACGGCGGAGACGTCCACGCACAGCCCGTCGCCCTCCCGGCGCACGTCGCGACCCGGCTCGGCGAGCCACGGCGTGCGGGTCACCCCCAGGTAGGCCTCCCCGAACAGGTAGTAGTTCATGTCGGAGCCCTCGATGTGCACCATGTCGATGGTGAGCCGGGCGTCGTCGGTGGTCTCCCGGGTCACGACCGTGCCGCCCATCACGATGGACTCCTTCTGCACGTGCAGCTCCGCGCCGCCCGCGACGCCGTGCATGTACCCGACCGAGGCGAAGTCCCTGACGCCGCTCAGCCCGCCCAGCAGATCCGACTCGACCATGACCCGCCCCGCTTCGACGTGGTACCGGCGCTTCTCGTCGTGGTCGGCGACCGCGTAGGGCCGGACGCCGAAGCAGCCCGCCAGCAGCATCGTGCAGATCAGCGCTGCGACCGCGGCACCGAAGCCTCGCGGCATCCGCGTCCTCATCATCCTCGCCTCTCCCGCTCGTTCACGACCCGGGGGTCCCTCCCTCGGCGTGTCCTCCCGCCTGCCGGTACAGCTCCAGCGCCGTCCGGCCCAGCGGCGAACCGGCGTTGACGGAGACGGGCGCGCCCGGAAGCGACACCGTGGAGAGGACCGCGACGAGGTAGCCGGCGCCGAGCGCCCTGTCGTAGAAGGCGAGCCAGCCGCCGCCCGAGCAGCCGGGGGTCATGGAGCAGGGGTGCGTGTAGCTGCCCATCTCGTTCTGGGTCCAGGCCGTCGAGGCGCACAGGTACTCCTCCGTTCCGTCGTACGGGTCCGCACTCGGATAGCCGATCTGGGTCAGGGCCTGCACGGGCACGCCGAAGGCGATCCCCTGGCCGCCGCCGACGGCCTGCTGGATGCTCCGCCCGCCCTGACGCTCCATGACCAGGAACGCGAAGTCCGTCGCCCAGCCGCTGCCGGCGACCTTGCCGTCCGGGCCGAGCTCGGCGTTGTCGACGAAGTTCTGCGGCATGAGGTACTCGGTCGCCGCCCACTTCCCGTAGGGCTGCACCGCGCCGTTGTCCCGGTCCGCGGGCACGAAGATCACGCTTCTGGCCGTCTCCTTCTCGGGGAGGTCCACGAGGCAGTGGGCCGCGGTGACCACGACGCTCTCGCTGCGGCTGTTCACCACGCTCGCCGAGCAGGTGCCGTTGCGGCTCGGGAACTGCATGTACAAGCGGCCGAAGGTCCCCGCCCCCAGGCCCGAGCGGTCGTAGGGGACGGCCTCCGAGACGTCCCCGTAGCCGTTCGCCGACTCGGCGGCGGGCACGCGCGCCGTCGGCGGGACGTATACGCCGGTCGCCGGGTCGCTCGGCGCGTTCACGATGCCCGTGTCCGGGACGGTGACCCCGATCGGCTGGGCGTCCTGGAAGATCGAGGGATCCGACCAGTACTCGTGCGTCTCGGCCGCACTCGACTCGAAGGAGTCCCGCAACGAGACCGGCGACTCCGCCAGCGGCGTATCGATCGGATCGTACCCGGCCGCCGGCGAAGCCGTCACGCTCGCGCAGCCGACCATCGCCAGGGACGCGAAGACGACGAGCAGCGGCAGGAGGACGTCCCGAGGACCGACGGGGTGTTCCAGACGCATGGGGTTCCTCTCGCCCGCGGACGGGTGGTCGCGGCCCGGCCGCGCACCCCCAACGCTATGCCCGCACCCCCGCTGCGCGCCAGCGGCGCCGGGCAGGTCGAGGCAGAATCACTCCCGAGAGGGAGGGCCGTCACGCACCGCCGTGCTCAGCCGGTGGGCGCGGCCGTCGGCGTCGGCCCGTCCTGCTGGCCGTAGCCGCCGGCCTGCTGGTAGAGCTCGAAGGCCTGACGGCCCAGGATCGACCCCTCGCTGAGCACCGCGTTGCCGGTCGAGTTGACCGCGATCAGATAGCCCGCCCCCGCGTTCCGGTCGAAGTAGGCGAACCAGCCGCCGCCGGAGGAGCCGGGGGACATGTCGCACGGGTGCCGGTAGCCGCCGAAGAGCCCCTGCTGCCAGTTCGTCGAGGCGCACAGGTACTCGTCCGTCCCGTCGTAGGGCGGCGCGGTGGGGTAGCCGAGCTGGGTGATGGCCTGCACGGGCACGCCGAAGGCGATCCCCTGGCCGCCACCGACGGCCTGCTGGATGCTCCGCCCGCCCTGACGCTCCATGACCAGGAACGCGAAGTCCGTCGCCCAGCCGCTGCCGGCGACCTTGCCGTCCGGGCCGAGCTCGGCGTTGTCGACGAAGTTCTGCGGCATGAGGTACTCGGTCGCCGCCCACTTCCCGTAGGGCTGCACCGCGCCGCTGTCCCGGTCCCCGGGGATGAAGACGATGCTCTTGGCCACGCCGCGCGTCGCGAAGTCGAGCACGCAGTGCGCCGCGGTCGCCACGACGTCGCCCTCGCGGCTGTTCACGACCGTCGCCGAGCACACGCCGTTGCCGCCCGACATCTGCATGTAGAGGCGCCCCGTGGTGGGCCCGCCCAGGCCCGTCCGGTCGTAGCGCTGCCCCGTCGGCACCTCGCCGTAGCCGTTGGGGGACTCGGCGGCGGGCACGCGCACCGTCGGCGGGACGTACACGCCGGTCGCCGGGTCGCTCGGCGCGTTCACGATGCCCGTGTCCGGGACGGTGACCCCGATCGGCTGGGCGTCCTGGAAGATCGAGGGATCCGACCAGTACTCGTGCGTCTCGGCCGCACTCGACTCGAAGGAGTCCCGCAACGAGACCGGCGACTCCGCCAGCGGCGTATCGATCGGATCGTACCCGGCCGCCGGCGAAGCCGTCACGCTCGTGCAGGCCGTCAGGGCGGCCAGGGCCGTCAGGCATGCGGCGGCCGCGAGCGGACGCAGCCGGGCACCGGCGCCGCGCGTGCCGCCCGGCCGGATTCGGGGCATCTCGGGATCCTCCGCGATTCGGGTTCGGGCGCTGTCGCCCTTACCGTATTGCCGTCCGGCGGGACGCGCCAATCCCTCCGGCGGCGGATCGCCCGTCCGCCCGCCGGAGGGCGACGCCCGCCGCCGCGCGCACCTCGCGCACGGGGCGAACCGCCGCTGGGAGCCGGAATACCCGCCGCCGCGCGGACGTTGCCCCGGGCATGAGACCGGACCGGATCGTCCTGCCGCCGCTGTCGGTGCTGGACCTCTCCCCCGTCCCCGCCGGGGCCGATTCGGCCCGGGCGCTCGCCGACACGCGGGCGCTCGCGATCGCCGCCGATCGGCTGGGCTACGCGCGCTTCTGGGTCGCCGAGCATCACAACGGCGAGAGCGTCGCCTCCACCTCGCCCGCCGTGCTGATCGCCTCGCTGGGGGCGGCGACCTCCCGGATCCGACTCGGTTCCGGCGGGGTCATGCTGCCGAACCACGCCCCGCTCGCAGTGGCCGAGCAGTTCGCGATGCTGGAGGCGCTGCACCCGGGCCGCATCGATCTGGGCCTGGGGAGGGCACCGGGCACCGACCCGATCACGGCCGCGGCGCTCCGCCGGGGTCCGGCCGAGGAGTTCCCGCAGCAGCTGGGGGTTCTGCTGGCGCTGCTGGGGGACGCGCGGGACGAGGAGGGGCGGGGGCTCGCCCGGCGCCTGCGCGCGACCCCCGAGGCCGCCTCCCTGCCGCAGCCCTGGCTGCTGGGCTCCAGCCCGGTCGGGGCGGAGCTGGCCGGTCGACTGGGCTTGCGCTTCGCCTTCGCCGGCCACTTCGGGGTGAACGCGGACCCGGTCCTGGCCGCCGAACGCTATCGGGCCGCGTTCCGCCCCTCGCCGCAACTGGCGGAACCGTATCTGGCCGTGAGCGTCTCGGCGATCACCGCCGGATCGGCCGCCGAAGCGGAGCTGCGCTCGCAACCGGCGCGCGTGTGGCGCCACCAGATCCTGAGCGGCAGGCCCGGCCGGGTGCTGAGCCCGGCCGAGGCCGTGGCCTACGGCGAGCGGGTGGCGGACCGGGAGCTGTACGAGCGGATCCGCGGCCACCAGCTCGCGGACACCGCCGAGCGCGTGGCGGCGGGCGTCGCCGAGCTGGCCGGGCGCACCGGCGCGGACGAGATCCTGCTGGCGGCCACCGTCCACGACGTCGAGGACCGCATCCGCACGCTGCGCGAGCTGGCCCCGTACCTGCCCGGCCCGGGAGGGGGCCGCCGTGACGAGGCCTAGTCGCCCGGGAATCCCGCGGCCAGCAGCCGGGCCAGTTCGACCGCGTAGTAGCTGAGCACGGCGTCGGCGCCCGCCCGCTTGATCCCCAGAACGGACTCGTGGATCACGGCGTCCCGGCTCAGCCAGCCGTTCGCGGCCGCCGCCTCGATCATGGCGTACTCCCCGGACACCTGGTAGGCCCACACGGGCACCGAGCTGTCCGCCGCGACGTCCGCGAGCACGTCCAGATACGGGCCGGCGGGCTTGACCATCACGACGTCCGCGCCCTCCGCCTCGTCCAGCCGCGCCTCCCGCAGTCCCTCTCGCCGGTTCGCGGGGTCCATCTGATAGCTGCGCCGATCGCCCCGCAGCTGCGAGTCGACGGCCTCCCGGAAGGGACCGTAGTAGGCCGAGGCGTACTTGGCCGAGTAGGCGAGGATCGCCGTCTCGGTGAACCCCGCCCGGTCCAGGGCCCCTCGGGCGACCCGGACCTGGCCGTCCATCATGCCGCTCATGGCCACCATCGCGCTGCCGCTGGCCGCCTGCACGACGGCCATCTCGGCGTAGCGCTCGAGCGTCGCGTCGTTGTCGACGCGGCCGGAGGCGTCGAGCACGCCGCAGTGCCCGTGGTCGGTGAACTCGTCCAGGCACAGATCCGTCTGCACGACGATCGCCTCCCCGAACTCGCGGGCTACGGCCGCGGTCGCCCGGTTCAGGATCCCGTCCGGATCGCTCGCCCCCGAGCCCCGCGCGTCGCGCACGGCTGGCACGCCGAAGAGGTTCACCCCGGCGATCCCGAGCCCGACCGCCTCCTCGACCGCCCGCAGCAGGGAGTCCGGGGTGTGCTGGCACACGCCCGGCATGGAGGAGATCGGACGCGGCTCGTCGATCCCCTCGCGCACGAACAGGGGCAGCACGAGATCGCCCGGGTGCAGCCGCGTCTGGCGCGCCTGGCGCCGCATGGCGGCGTCGCGGCGCAGCCGACGGGGGCGGATGACGGGCGGCGCGGCGCTCCCGTCCTCGGGAGCCTCCGGGATCCGGCTCATCGCAACCCCGGCCCGTCCTCCCGGCGCCCGGGCGGGGCCGGCTCGTCGTCGGCGGGCACGTCCTCGATCCGGACGCCCGACGTCTCGGCGGTCAGGATCGTGCGCAGATCGATCGCGACCGTGTCGTCCATCACCGCCCCGGTCGCCAGCCACTCCAGCCCCTCCAGCAGGGAGCCGATGGACCGCTTCCTGGCGATCACGTCCACCCGCAGCCCCAGCTCGCGGGCGTCCTTGGCCGTGCGGGGGCCGATGACCGCGATGTGGATGTCGTCCGGCAGCGGGCCGAACTGCTTGTGCAGCTGCACCGCGACCGAGCCGGAGGTGACGAGCACCGCCCGGATGCGGCTGTTGCGCATGTCGTAGCGGATGCTCTCGGGCACCGGCACGCCCACCGTGCGGTAGGCGACCACCGAGTCGACTTCGTGGCCGTTGCGGGCGAGCTTCTTGGCCAGCACCGGCTGGGCGATCTCGCTGCGCAGCCACAGCACGCGCATCGCCTCGGAACCGCGCTGGGCCTGCGGCCACTCCACGAGCAGCCCCTTGGCGGAGTTGTCGTGCGCGGGCACGAAGTCGACGCGGTAGCCGGCCGCGTTCAGCGCCGCCGCAGTCGTCTCGCCCACCGCGGCGACCATCGTGCCCTCCGCGATGACCGCGTTCATCGAGTGCATGACGTCCACGGCGGTGGCGCTCGTGAGCACCACCCAGTCGTAGGCGCCGGCGCCCAGCCGGTCCAGCGCCTCCCGCAGCAGCACGGCGTCCTCGGGACCCGGGCTGGCGAAGTTGATGAGCGGCGCGACGATGGGGAAGGCCCCGCGAGCCCGCACGGCCTCCGCGACGTCCGAACCCCAGCTGCCGCCGCGCGGGACGAGGATCTTCCAGCCGCGCAGGGGGAGGTCGCGGCCGGCCGTCCCGTCGGGCTCGCCGCTCATGCGGCCGCCGCCGCTCCAGCGCTCCTGGCAGGTCGCCGTCGCGCTGCTCACGGCGCCTCCCCCGTCGGGGGCAGCAGTTCCGCGGCGCCGCGGGCGAAGAGCTCCTCGCTCACCCGCAGCGCGGCCTCCCGCGCCGCGGCGCCGGCCCGGTCCGGCGACCAGGGCACGCTCGCGGTCGCGGTCACACGTTCGGTCCCATCCATCGCATACACCGTAGCCGAGAGTCGCAGCAGCCGCTCGGCCGTCGTGGCGAGGGCCGCGACGGGGGCGGCGCAGCCGGCCTGGAGCTGCGCGAGCACGCCCCGCTCCGCCTCCACCGCGGCCCGGCAGGCGGGGTCGTCCAGCTCGTCGAGTCCCGGGATCGTCTCGCCCTCGCGCTGCTCGACGGCCAGGCAGCCCTGGCCGGGCGCGGGCGGGAACGCCTCGGGGTCGAGCCGACGCGTGATCGCCCCGGTGCGGCCCAGCCGCTCCAGGCCGGCGCAGGCCAGCAGCACGGCGTCCAGCTCCCCGGAGGAGACGAAGCCCAGGCGCGTGTCGATGTTGCCGCGGATGTCGCGGATCTCCAGATCGGGCCGCAGGGCCCGAAGCTGGGCGACGCGCCGGGGCGATCCGGTGCCCACCCGGGCGCCGCCCGGCAGCTCCCGGAGCCCGGGGCCGTCCGGGCCCCCCGCGCACAGGGCGTCGCGCACGTCCTCCCGTGCCGGATGGGCGCTGATCACGAGCCCGGGCGCCGGGGCGGTGGGCAGGTCCTTGAGGGAGTGGACGACGAGGTCGCACGCCCCCTCCCGCAGCGCCTCGCGCAGCTCGGTCGCGAACACGCCGGTACCGCCCAGGCTGGACAGGCTCGCCCGGCTCACGTCCCCGTGCGTCGTGACCCGCACGATGCTCGTCTGCCGGCCCGTGAGTTCGCGGAGCCTCGCGGCGACCCGCTCGGTCTGCGCCACGGCCAGGGCGGATCCGCGCGTGCCGATGCGCAGCGGCTTCCCGGCCCGCGCAACGCCGTTCGCCCCCGTGCTGTCGTCACGCCCCATCGGAACGTCTCCCCGCGGCCCGCGCGGCGCCGGTCACGGCAACAGCCCCGCCGTCGCCGGCTTGAAGCCGAGCCGCTCGTTCGCGCAGCACTCGGGGCGGCACACGTCGTACCACGGCCCGAGGGCCGTCGCCCGGGGGCGCTGCGCGGCCGGGACGCCGTCGCGACGCTCCAGCACGAGATCCACCAGACCCTCCACGTAGCGCGGGTGCACACCCGGGGTGGGAGTGCGCCGGAAGGCGAGCCCCGCCTCGGCCGCGCTCTCCCGAGCCTCGTTGTCGAGGTCCCACAGGACCTCCATGTGGTCGGAGACGAAGCCGATCGGCACCACGACGACGGCTTTGCGCCCCAGGGACGGCAGCTCGGCGATGACGTCGTTGACGTCCGGCTCCAGCCACGGCTGCGAGGGCGGACCGGAACGGGACTGGTACACGAGCTGCCAGTTGAGCCTCTCCGGGACGCGCGCGTCCCGGGACGCGTCGTCCCGGGGCCGCAGGCCGTGCACGGCCAGTTCCCGCAGCACGGCCTCCACGACCACCTCGCCGACCGCCAGGTGCTGGGCCGCGTAGGCGCCGCCGGGCCCGAAGCCCCGCTCGGCCGGGCCGGAGCGGGCGGCGTCGGAGCTGGGCACCGAGTGGGTGGTGAACAGCACCTCCACCTCCTCGGCCAGATCCAGCCGCTCGTCGTCGGCGGCGAGCTCGCGCAGCGCCTCGCGCAGCCCCTCGACGAAGGGGGCGATGAAGCCGGGGTGGTCGAAGAACTGGCGCACCTTGTCGATCTGCATGCGGCCGACCAGACCCGTGTCCTCCAGCGCGTCGGCGAAGTCCTCCCGGTACTGGCGGCAGCTGGAGTACGAGGAGTAGGCGGAAGTGGCGATCGCGATGAGCTTCGTGCACCCGGCGGCCTCGGCCTCCCGCAGCGCGTCGTTCAGGTAGGGGTCCCAGTTGCGGTTGCCCCAGAAGACGGGCAGATCGATCCCCCGGCGGGCCAGTTCGGCCTCCAGGGCGGCCTTGAGCTCCCGGTTCTGGGCGTTGATGGGGCTCACCCCGCCGTAGTGGCGGTAGTGGACGGCGACCTCCTCCAGCCGCTCGTCGGGGATGCCGCGGCCCCGGGTCACGTTCCGCAGGAAGGGCAGCACGTCGTCCTGCCCCTCCGGTCCGCCGAAGGAGGCCAGCAGGATGCCGTCGTAGGCGACCGGCTGCTCCACGTGCTCGGGGCCGGACTGCGCGGGCCCGGTGGCCGCGCTCACGACCGCGCCCGGGGCCATGGGCGCGCTCGTCGCCGGAGCGGGCTTGCGGCCCCGGACCGCGGGCCGTCCGCCGGCGTCCGCGCTCATCGCAGCACCTCGGCGATCTCCTCGGGGCCGATGCGTCGGCCGGCGTAGAAGGGCACCTCCTCGCGCACGTGGCGGCGGGCGTCGGTCTGCCGCAGATCCCGCATCATGTCCACGAGGTTGAGCAGCTCGTCGTCCTCCAGGGCCAGCAGCCACTCGTAGTCGCTGATCCCGAAGGAGGCGACGGTGTTCGCGAGGGTGGTCCGGAAGGCGGCGCCCTTGCGGCCGTGCTCGGCGAGCATGCGACGGCGCTCGTCCTCGGGCAGCAGGTACCACTCGTAGGAGCGCACGAAGGGGTAGACGGTGAGCCAGGCGCGCGGCTCCTTGCCCATCATGAAGGCGGGCACGTGGCTGGCGTTGAACTCGGCGGTGCGGTGGACGCCGACGGCCTGCCAGGCGGGCGCGAGGGGACGGAACAGGGGGGTGCGGCGCAGGCGGCGCAGCGCGGCCTGGAGCTCGCGGGCGTCGGGGCCGTGCTGCCAGACCATGATCTCGCCGTCGTGCCGGAAACCGGAGACGTCGTAGAAGCCGCGCAGCACGACGCCGGCCTCGGCCGATTCGGCGAGCGCGCGCTCCAGTTGCGCGACTCCGGCGGTCTCGTCCCCCGGCTCGGGCCCGCCGCCCGGCGGGCGGTGGAAGACGGAGTACATCGTGTACTGGGTCTCCTGGGCGTCCTGGGCGGGGGGCGCCTGCGCCTCGCGTCCGGCGTCCGGAGAACTGGGGGTCGTGTGCGACATGCCGCCAGTCTACGGAACCGGGGCGGGCCTCCCCTGGCCGGCTCCGAGGCGCCGTCCGCCGAGACGACGGCATGTCGAGCGGCCGATGAAGCTGACACTTTTCTGAGAAACTCAAAAATGAGTTTAATTCTTTAAAACCAGTGGATGGGGCGAGCAGGCAGATCTTCCACCCCGAGACAGGAAGCTTCACCGCAACGGGGGGACGAGCCCGACTCGAATGAGTAATCGTCGCCTGAGTTTCGATTGGCCCTGCGTTCGCATCTCGATGTCGGCCCGATCCGCGCCAATTGACGACCCCTCGCTCGAATCCGAGGCTTGGTTTCGTCGTCGCCGTGCGGCACCCTGTTTCCCGACGAAGAGGCGCGAACGGCGGAGGGACCCATGGACGCGACGGCACCGAAGCCGAGACCCGATGCGAGTGCCGCGCCCGGGCGGTCGTCTTCGGTGGGGGTGGGGTCGTGAGGGTGCGTTTGGAGGGGACTGGGTCCGGCCTGGATGGATCGGGGGTGGGTCGTGGGGG
>JAUNLB010000020.1 GCA_030532485.1 Pseudoclavibacter sp. | reverse complement strand
CGGCCAGCTGTCGCGTAGCTGCTCCCCGTGCAGTGTGCCCGCGGCCAGGAGCGCCCAGTTGACCGAGTTGTGGGCGAGGATCGCCAGCAGCACGGAGCCACCCGAGCCGTTGTACAGCCAGGAGGCGACGACGGACAGGCCGGTCACCAGCAGCAGGTAGGCCAGCAGCTGGCCGGGGTCGTCGCGCGGGGTGTCCCAGGCGGCGACGAGGAACAGCGGCGCATGCCAGGCACAGTGGATCACGCCCAGCACGAGCGCCGCCGGCAGCGGGGCCAGGCGCTCCTGGAGCCGGGGCAGGGCCACGCCTCGCCAGCCCGGCTCCTCCTGGATCGGCCCGCCGAGCAGGTAGAGCACGGCGAGGCCCGCGAGGCTCGCGAGCGTCGCGGGCAGCTCCGCGGGCGGCATCGGAGTCCGGCCGGGCGGCAGGAAGAAGCCGACGGCGCAGGCCGCCGGGACGCCGACGAGGGCCAGCAGCAGCCAGCCCGGGTGCACGCGCCAGCGCACCGTGCGCCGCAGCAGCTCGCGCAGCCCCTCCCGGCCCTTCGCGACGCGGGTGACCAGCAGGCCCGCGGCGAAGGGGCCGGCGAACAGCCCCAGCTGGTTGACGCCGGCCAGGGCCGGGAAGGGGAGCTCGAAGGGCAGCAGCCCCAGGCCGTTGCGGGACAGCCACATGGGGCTCCAGGCGATCCAGGAGCCGAGGAACGCGAGGAGCAGGAAAGCGGTCAGCGGCCGACGGCGCAGGAAGGCGGTCACGGGGCGCTCCCCGTCCCCGTCGATTGTGCGCATGTGCACGAGTGTACAGTCGTTGCGGGCGCCGCCTCCGTCGGCTCCGGCCGCGCCGAGGGGCGCACGCTCGCGAGCGTGGGCGTTGTGCCCGCCCTGCGCGGGACCCGCCGGTTCCCGACAAGCGCGCGGACCCTCGGCGTCGGGTGCTGCCCGCCCTCCGCGGGGCCCGGCCGTGCCGTTCGTCCGGGCGGCACATCGGGCCGGGCGCTTCCCTTTGCAGCTTCTTTCCCGGAAGATGAGGCTAGCGTCGGTGCAGCGTAGAGTCACGCTCATACTCGTCGAGTCGGCGTCCGCGGCCCCCCCTCTGCGGGCGCGCACCCGGCTCGCCCGCCTCGCCGTCGCCGCCCGGTCGGCTCAGCCCCCGAGAAAGGACCTCATGGCCGCACGCCTCTCCCCCCGCTTCCGGCACGGCATCCACGATCTGCGCGAACTGTCGGCGGCCGCCGCTCCCGATCCCGCCCGCGTGCGCACGATCATCGACCATCCGCCCCGCAGCGAGGAGGTGCGCCGCTGGTGGGCCGATCTGGACCGGGCGGGCCGCGAGCGGCTGAGCGAGCAGGCCCCCCTGCTGGTGGGCAATCTGGACGGGGTGCCCTGGCCGGAGCGCATCCGGGCGAACCATCGGACGCTCGCCGCCGACATCGCCCAGCGCCGGGCGGCCGGCAGGGGGCGGGTGTCCGCGCACGGCCCGGGGCCCGTCTTCTCGGCCCACACGAAGGCGCAGTACCCGGTCCCGGGTCCCCGCGCGAAGCTGCTGGAGGAGCGGCTGGAGTCGCTGGCCGCGGGCCCCGGCTTCATCGACCGCGGCGGCCGGGCCCGCTTCCTGCTCGCCTACGACCCCAGGCGCGCCTCGATCGTCGAGTACATCGGCCACGCGATCGCCGAGACCGACGACCCCTGGGCGCCGCCGCTGGCCGACTCCGTGCGGGCGGTCGGGGTCTTCGTGCCCGGCAACGACTCGGATCTGCTGCAGTTCGAGGGCAAGAGCCACATCTCCTCCGAGCTCGTGCTGCTGCACCCCCACGGTACGACCGGCATGATCGCCTGGCAGGGGGGCCGGTTCCCCTCCGGCCCGCTTGGACTCAGCTCCCGCATGGCCCGGCAGCTGGCGCCGCGGCTGGGCCGCTTCGTCAACGGGATGCCGCGCCGCCCGGAGGTGCGCCACGTGGCCTTCGGCTTCAGCTTCGGCGGGGCCGTGACGGGGCTCGCGATGCGCCTGGGGATGCGCGTGGACGCCGTCGCCCACGTCTCCAGCGCGGGGCTCGGGGCGGGCATCCGCTCCCTGGAGGACCTGCCGGGCTCCGCGCGGGTGCCGCACTATGCGCTCATGGCCCCCGGCGACCTCTCGGTGGGCCCCATCCTGGGGCTGGACGTCCCCCTCGGCCCCCTCTCGCTCGGGCACGGCGCCAATCCGCTGCAGACCCCCGGCATCGTGCGTCTGGAGACCGGATGGCTCCAGCACGTCCCCGAGGGCGGGGATCTGGGCGCGGGCCGCTCGGCGGGGCTGCTGCGCGGTCACGCGACCACGATCGAACTCTGGGGCACGACGGCGAAGCACAATCTGGCCGCCGTGCTGGCCGGCGGGCGGGCCGAACTGGCCGCCCCCCGCAGCCCCGTCGAGCAGCTGGCGGAGCGGGCGGCGCTGCCCTGGTCGCCGCTGGAGCGGCCCGGCTACCTGCCCCGCTACATCGACATCCCGGGTCCGCTGCGGGCCTCGCAGGGCGAGAGGGGCGGCGGGCAGCTCTCCGCTGGGGGCTCGGAGCCGTCCGAGGCCGCGGGCGAGGAGCCCGACGCTGCCGCCGAGGGCGCGGGCCCCGTCCGGAACGGGCCGGAGCGGCTCCTCGCCCCCGCCGGCTGAGGCGCATGCCGGCGAGCGGAGAGCCGATCGAAGAGCGCCGGCTCCTCGTCCGCGCCGGCTGGGACGGGGCGGCCGCGAGGCTCAGAGGATCGGCTCCGGGCTCTGCTCGCTCGGCAGCGCGAGGGCGACCGAGCCGCTGCGGTCGCCCACCATGGTCAGCTCCAGGCCCGTGCCGACGCGCCGCAGCCGCAGCGTGACCTCGTCGTCGCCGCTGCCGTCGAGCATCTCGGCGGCCCAGCGGCAGGCCCGTGCCTGCTCGGGCGGCGCCATCGCCGCGCCGTCCGTGTCGTCCAGCAGCACGACCCGGACGCCCTGGGTGCGCGCTCGGCGCACCGCCGAGCGCAGCGGGTCGGCGTCCAGCCCCGGCGCGCGGATCCGGTCCCGCAGCTCCGCCTCCAGCGCGAGCCACTCCACGCGCCGTTCCGGCGGGGCGGGCCTGCCCCGCGCGATCTCGCGCAGCGCGGGCTCGGTCGTCTGCTCCAGCCTGGCCAGCAGGCGCTCCCGCTCGGCGGTCGCGGCCGCCTCCGCCCTCTCCGCGTCCACCTGGGCGGCCAGGGCCTCCTCGACCTCGATCGTCGTCTCCACCGAGCGTTCGATCAGGTGGGTCATGATGACGCCGAACATGAGCGTGAGCGTATTCCGGTCGAGCATGCCCACCGCGATCTCCCAGGGCAGCTCGGTCAGCAGGGCCCAGCTGACGGTCAGCACGATGATCGCGCACATGCTGATCCAGGCCATGCCGATCCGTCCGCGCAGCGTCAGCCCCAGCAGGGTGAGCGTGTTGGCGCCCAGGTACCAGGCGGCGTAGCCGGGCTCGACGCCGTGCGGCAGCACGCTCAGGTTCAGCGCCGAGACCGCGCAGACCCCGATGACGACGCCGACGGACTGGTCCAGCCGGAGCGGATAGCCGCCGGGCATCGCGAGCACCAGCACGCTGGCCGAGAACACCGCGAGCGCGACGAGGGTCTGCCAGGCCGGCCACGGACCGGTCGAGGTCGTGAAGGCGAGGAAGCAGCTGGCGATGATCTGCAGGAAGACGTAGACGAGCTTCGGTCCCTGCGAGAGCAGGCCCACCGGGCCCTGCCAGAGCCATCCGGAGCGCACGTCCTCCCCGGGCCCGGGGCGCGGCGCCCGGCGGGACCCGGAGCCGCCGCGGCCGGCCGGCTCCTCGCCGGCGGCGCGCCTGGCGGCCTCGCGGGCCCGACGCACCCGGTGCAGGAAGGAGCCGGGCTGTCCCGGGGCGTCGGAGACGGCGGGGCAGGGCCGCGGGTCCGTGCGCGGTTCGGGCTGTACGGGCCACACGAGCACGACGGTCGTGCCGTTGCCCGGCTTGGAGGCGACGGTGCCGCGCCCTCCGATCGAGTGCATGCGGGAGCGGATGCTCGCGACGATGCCGAGCCGCCGGGGCGAGACGCTGCCGGTGTCGAAGCCGACCCCGTCGTCCAGCACCGTGACGCGGATGCGGTCGACGGCCAGGTCCAGGTGCACGGCCCGGTGGGTCTCGCGATCCTCCCACCCGGCGTGCGTGAGCGAGTTGCGCAGCGCCTCCAGGGCGGCGGCCATGATCGTCTCGACGATCTCGGCGTCGTAGCGGGGGAAGGCCTCCTCCTCGCCCTCGATCTCGTAGCTGAACTCGATGAAGGGATCCAGGTCCCGCACGATCGCCTGCATGGACCAGGCGATGTCGCGCATGTGCAGGTGCTCGACCGCGTCGAAGGGGGAGGCCGCCCGGGCGAGCGCCTCCAGGGCGCCCCTGGCCTGTTCGGCGGCCAGTCGGCGCTCGCCCCCGGTGGAGGCGCGGCCGGCGAGCAGGAGCGTGGCGAGCACGCGGTCGTGGACGAGGGCCTCCACGCGCCTGCGCACGTCGTTCTCGGCGCGCAGCGTGACGGTGACGGCGGCCTGCTGGCGGGCGGCGGCCGAGGCGTCGTCGGCCAGGCGGCCGGCGCGGATGAGCGCCGCCACCAGCAGGGCCGTCACCCCGGTGAAGCTGAGGGTCTGCACGGCGTTCTGAACGGCCAGCAGGGCGTCCCCGTCGCTGCCGTTGAAGCGGATCAGGCCCACCGCGAGGGTGACGAGGAAGACCGCGACGACCATGGCGGAGCGTCGCAGCACGAGCAGTGCGACGGTGCTCGCGAGCGCCGAGAGGTTGCCCACCCAGGGGGCGGTCTCCTGGAAGCGGGGCGAGGGGGCGACCGCGAACACGGCCAGTACGAGCACGGCGAACAGGGCGAGGGAGCCCGTGGCGGCGGCCCAATGGACGGCCCGCGTCCGGCCGCTGAGGCCCGCGATCAGCAGCGCGACGGGCACCGCGATGTGCACGACGACGGCCGTCGGGCTCCACCAGGGGGCGGAGAAGGCCCATTCCGCCCGGACGGCCCCGGACAGGGCGAGCAGGAAGGCGAGCCCGCAGACGCCGAGGCCGATGGCGAGCAGGCGCAGGGCCCCGCGCAGGACGGGGCCCTGCTCGGCGGTCTGGAACAGCCGCGGCCCGGCCGCCTCGACGGTGCTGCGGGTGCGCCGCAGCCGCTCGGCGGTCCGCTGCCGGCCGGTCACGCCGTGGCACCCGCCTCCGCGGCCGCGTCGCCGGCGGCCAGCTTGGCGCGGGGCGTGTCCGGCAGGGGCAGGAAGCCGTCCTCGAGCGCGCGCTTGTACAGGTCGATCTTGGTGCGGGCCGGCCGCTGGGCCCTGGCGTACTTGGAGCGGATGCGCCGCACGTAGTCCTCCACCGTGGTCACCGACAGGCCCATGCGGAAGGCGACGGTCTGGGCCTTCTCGCCGGAGGCGAAGAGGGCGAGCACGCGGCCCTCCTGCTCGCTGAGGCCGGCGTTGCGCAGGTCCGGGTCGGCGTCCAGGGCGGCCGCCCAGTCGGAGGAGATGATGTGCTCGCCGCGGGCGGCGGCGCGGATGGCGGCCTGCAGCACGTCGATGGGCTCCGATTTGCGCAGGACGCCGAGCACGTCGCTCTGGGCGGCGACGCGGACCAGGAAGGGGTTCTCGCCCGAGGTGAAGGCGAGCACGTTGATGTCCTTCTCGCGCAGGCGTCTGATATTGGTCGCGGGCGAGGAGCCGTCGGCCAGGCGCAGATCGAGCACGACGAGATCGGGCGTGCCGTCGCGGTCGAGCAGCTCGTTCACCGTGCCCGCGGCGCCCACGAATTCGACGTCGTCCATCGGCTCGACACTGGACTGCAGGGCGACCGCGACGATCTCGTGGTCGTCGACGAGGGCGACTCGGATCCGGCGTTCATCGGGTGGCGTGTTCATGACGATGCCTCCTATGTGCGCGGTCCGTGCTCGGGGGCGACACCGGCCGCGCCCTTCGATCGTAACGACAAGGCCGTGGTTTCGCGCGCATCGCGCATCGACACGTCCCGATCGGGAAGCGGTGCGGCGCTCGCGGCGGAGGCGGGAGCCGGCTCAGCGGCCGAGCAGGCGCATCGCCGCCCCCAGCGGCACGTGCAGCCAGGCGGGTCGGCAGCTCGCCTCGTAGACGATCTCGTAGGCCGCCTTGTTCAGTTCGTACGCGGTCAGCAACCGCGGATCGACCCCCCGCTCGCGCGAAGCGCTCGCCTCCTGAAGCTCCTCAAGGTACCCGTCCAGGAATGCCGCCCGGGCGCGCTGGGCCCAGCTCCGGGCCGAGGTGACCCCGGCCACGTAGTCGAAGGAGCGCAGCATGCCGGCCACGTCCCTGGCCGGCTGGTCCGGCGCGTTGCGGTCGCGCAGGGGCCGCAGCGGCTCGCCCTCGAAGTCCAGCAGCACCCAGCCGCGCTCGGGCACGGCCAGCACCTGGCCCAGGTGGTAGTCGCCGTGCACGCGCTGGAAGGGCGCCCACTGCGCGCCCTCGGCCTCGGCGAAGACGCGGGCGGCCCGCTCCTCCCGTTCGGCCAGCGCCGGCACGAGCCGGGCCGCGTAGCCGAACTGCTCCCGCATCCCCTCCAGCACGGCGCGGACCCGCTCGTGCGTCGGCGGCGCCACGGGCAGCGCCTCCCGCAGGGCACGGTGCGTCTCGGCCGTCGCCCGGCCCAGCGAGCGGGCGGGGGCGGCGAAGTCCTCGCCCGCCTCGGAGGCGCGCAGGGCGATGCGCCAGGCGTCCTCCACCCCGGCGAAGTACTCCTGCACGAAGGCCAGGTGCCCGGTCGCCCGCCCGCCCGGTTCGCGCGGATCCGGCCACTGCGCGGACACCTGTCCGTAGGAGGGCGGCACGCGCGGGGAGCCGCCGGCGGTCAGGGCGGCCTGCACGGTCGCGTCCGGATGCTCGCCGCCGTGCAGCATCCGGAAGATCTTCATGATCAGCGGCGGCGACTGCTCCCCGCTGTCCGGGTCCTCCGTCTCGAAGACGATGGAGCTGTTGGACTGCTCGCCCTGCAGCACGCGGCTGGAGCGGATCCGGCCGATCCGGCTGCCGGGCATGGACAGGCCGTAGGCGACCGCCCCCCGGCGCCCGGCGGGGCCGACGGCGGTGCGCTCGCCGGCCACGAGCGCGAGCAGGGCCCGGCCCAGGGCGGGGTCGTGCGGGCCGTCCACCACGGCGACCCGGCCGGAACGCGTCGCATAGGAGCCGATGTAGCCGCGCGCGTCGATGTGGCTGTCCACGGTGCGGATCACCAGCGGCACCTGGTACACGACCGGGGGCTCGGTCGAGGCGTCCAGGAGCACGGCGACCGTGATGAAGCGCACTCCCGGCTCGCGCAGGGGGTCGGCCAGCGAGACGGAGCCGAGCAGCCGGAGCGTCGCGGGCCCGCGGCCCGCGTACCAGCGCTGGCCGGGCAGCCAGCCCTGCACCAGCGTCATGAGATCGCTCACGGCGTGCCCGTCTCCTTCCGCGTGCGCCCCGCCCCGGCGCCCGCCTCGCCGCTCAAGGGTAGTGAAGCCCGGGCCCCTCGGCGGACCGCCGCGCACGGACGCTCCGCATCACAGCGAATTTCGGGGTGCGGTGCAGCTGTTCGCTCGGCCCGACCAGACGCTCCAGGCTCGCCCGGTACCGCAGGTGCCCGTTCGCGACGGTCAGCAGCCGCCCGCCCGGCCGCAGCAGACGGGCGGCGGCCGCGAACAGGCGTCGGGGCAGGCGCTCGTCCAGGGCGTGCCCCTCGTGGAAGGGCGGATTGAGCAGGACCAGGTCGAAGGAGGCGTCCGGCAGGCCCCCGGCCGCGTCGTCCCGTAGCACCCGGATGCGCCCGGCCAGACCGTTGGCGGCCGCCGTGGCCTCGGCCGAGGCGCAGGCGGCCCAGGAGCGGTCGCTGGCGACGACCCTCGCCTCCGGCAGCCGCCGGGCCAGGGCGAGCGCCAGCAGGCCCGTGCCGCAGCCCAGGTCCAGCGCGTCCCGGACCGGGCCGACGCGGTCGAGCTCGGCGTCCAGCACCGAGAGCAGGACGCGGGCGCCCGGATCCAGCCGCCCGGCCGAGAAGGCCCCGCCGTGGGCGAGCAGCAGCGTCCCGCCCGTCTCGCCGCCCGCACCGCCGTCGAGGTCGAGCCCCGCGGCCCGCTCCAGCCGCACGCGGCGGGGGAAGGGCGCGATGCGCGGCCGGGGCAGCGGCTCGGCGGCGTGCAGCACGCGCGCCTTGCGGCGGCCGAGGCTCGCCCGCACCCGCCCGAAGGCCCGCTCGAGCACCTGGTTCATGCCGCGGGTCATGTGCTTGACCCGGCCGCCGGCGAGCAGCCGAACCCCGGGGTCGGCGTGGCGGGCGGCCAGCAGCGCGAACTCCTCCAGCTCGGCCAGGTGCTTGGGCAGGCGCAGCAGCACGAGCCGGGCGCCGACGAAGAGCCCCGGACCCGGCTCCTGCCGCTCCACGAGCCCCGCCGACTCGGCGGCGGCCAGCCCGCGCTCGGCGTCGAGCGGGTCCTGGAAGACCCGCACCGGCGCGCCGAAGCGTGCGGCGGCGGCCAGGGCGAGCGGACCGCAGCGATCGCCCAGGACGACCGCGGGCGGCGCCGGGGCGCCGGCGAGCGCCGCGGCCGCCTCGTCGAGGACGAGCTCGTCGACCAGGTCGAGCGCGAGCCCGCCGCCCCGCACGCGGCGGTCTCGACGGGCGGCTCCGGCTCCGGTCCGGGCGTGAAGCGCCTGCCGCTGAGCCGGTCGATCCGGATCGACACGAACTCGGGCTTGACGGTGGGCGCCAGCGGGACCAGGGGCAGTTCGGCCAGCCGCTCCAGCTCCTCGGCGTCCTCGACCCGGCGGGCGCGGCCGTGGGCGACGACGCTCCAGGCCAGGCCGGGTTCGATCCCGTCGATCTCGAAGGCGACGTCGGCGGCCACGAGCAGGCCCGCGAGCTTCGTTCCCGCCGCGGTGCGCAGCACGATCGCGTCCCGGTCCAGCGTGTAGTTGACGGGGAAGATCTCGAGCAGCCCCGCCGCCTGGAAGGCGATGCGGCCGAAGGAGTGCTCCCCGAGCAGCCGGAGGCACGCCGCCTCGTCGAGCGTTTCAAAGACTTCGTCTGTGGACATGCCTCATGCTCGCATACGGAGCCGGGAGCCTCCCCGAGGGCGGGGACGGCGAGAACGCCTCCGGGGCGGGCGCCTGCGCCGACGGCCCCGGGCGGACGGCTCGCGCTCGCCCGCGGAACCGGGGCGAGTCGGCGGATCCGCGCGGCGGCGTCGCGCTCATCCGTTCCGCCTACAATCCCAGGGTGGACTTCTCCTTCGACTTCACCCCGGCTCTCCTGGTCGCCTTCCTCACGCTCTTCGTGCTGGAGATCGTGCTCGGCGTCGACAACATCATCTTCATCTCGATCCTGGCGGGCAAGCTGCCCGTCGAGCAGCAGGCCAAGGCGCGGAACACGGGGCTCGTGCTGGCCATGGTGCTGCGCATCGGCCTGGTGGCGGCGGCGGGGTGGATCATCTCCCTGCAGGACGACCTCTTCGAGCTGTTCGGGCACGGCTTCTCCGGCCGGGACCTGATCCTGATCCTGGGCGGTCTCTTCCTGGTCTACAAGGCCGCCACCGAGATCCACCACAAGATCGACGGGGACGAGCACGAGGAGTCCGGCGCGCCCCGAAAGGCGGCCTTCTGGCCGGTCATCGGGCAGATCCTGATCATGGACATCGTGTTCTCCTTCGACTCGGTCATCACCGCGGTCGGGATGGTGCACAACTTCTGGATCATCATCGCCGCGGTGGTCGCGAGCTTCGGGCTCATGCTCTTCGCCGCGAAGCACGTGTTCACCTTCGTGGACCGCAACCCCTCGGTGAAGATGCTCGCGCTCTCCTTCCTGCTGCTCATCGGCGCCATGCTCATCGCGGAGGGCTTCGAGGTGCACGTGGAGAAGGCCTTCATCTACGGCCCGGTCGCCTTCGCCCTGCTGGTGGAGGCGCTCAACCTGCTGTACCGCCGCAAGCGCGGCACGGAGCAGCACGCCCGCGAGCTCAACGACTCCTGGCGGGGCCAGACGGCCGAGCCGGTGCGCCAGGCGGTCGGCCGTCACGACGCGCGGGAGGGCGCGATCGGCCTGTCCGGCCGACCGGTCTCGCTGCGCCCCTCGACGCCGAACACCCACGGCGCCGGCCCCGCGTCGCAGTCGGGGGAGGAGTAGCCGGGGGCGCCCCGGCGGCCGTCGGGGAGTGATGCCGGCGTGGAAACGGTCCCCGGTCCCCGGACGCTGCGGGTGATCGACTCCTGGCGCGTGGCGGACGGCCGCGTGCTCGCCTTCCGGCGCCACCGCGAGCGCTTCCGCCGCGCCGTCGAGGCCAGCTTCGGACAGGCGCCCGGATCGGGCCCCGAGCGGCGCGTGCTGCCCGACGAGGGGGCCTGGGAGGACTTCTGGGGCCGCGTGCGCGCCGGCACGCCGCGGGCGGGCGAGTGGTTCCCGCGCGCGAGCGCCCGGCTCGTGCGCATCCGGGTGCCGGAGGAGGACCGGGTGCGGCCCTGCGTGGAGTTCGACTTCGAGCTGCGCCCGGCACCGCCCCGCCGACTGGAGACCCGGCTGACGATCCTGCCGGACGCCCGCGCCCTGCCCGAGGTGAAGGGCGCCGACGCCGCGTGGTGCGCGGCCGCGCGGGCCCGGGCGCAGGAGGCCGGCGCGGACGACGCGCTGCTGGTGGACGGGCGGGGGCGGATCGCCGAGGCCGCGCACGGGGCGGTCCTGGGCTGGCGCGACGGGGTGTGCCTGCTGCCGCCGCGGGAGGGCGAGCACGGGCCGCGGCGACTGCAGAGCGTGACCGTGGCGGTGCTGGCGGGGCTGCTGCCCCGTCTGGGGGTGCCCCTGGCCCGGGAGGCGCTGCGCGCGGCGGCGCTCGGCGGCGCCGGGCCGGAGCGCGTGGACGGACTCTGGTACGTCAACGCCCTGCACGGGGTCTCGCCGGTGACGGCCGTGGACGGCCGGGCGCTGCCGGTCGACGCGGCGCTCGCCCGGACGGTCCGGCGGGCGCTGGAGAGCAGGCGGGTCCCGCTGTGATCGTGCTGCTGGACAACCACGACTCGTACACCTACAACATCTTCCAGATCCTGCAGGCTGCCACGGCCAGGGAGGTCCGGGTGCTCTCGGCGGACCGGGCCGGCGAGGCGGTGCGGCTCGTCGAAGGCGGCGAGGTCGCCGGCGTCGTCGTCTCGCCCGGGCCCGGGCATCCCGGGAACCCGGAGGACTTCGCGGGCGCGGACGCCCTGCTCGACGCGGTGCTCGCCCGGCCGCGGCTGCCGCTGCTGGGGGTGTGCCTGGGGCATCAGGGGCTGGCGATGCGCTTCGGCTGGCGGGTCGTGCCCGCGCCCGAGCCGCGGCACGGGATGCGCAGCCCGCTCGTCCACACGGCGGACGGCCTGTTCGCGGGGCTGCCGCAGGGGCTGCGGGTGACCAGGTACCACTCCCTGGCGATCGAGGGGCACGGGTCGCCGGTCGCCGATCCGGAGCGCCCGCACGGGCTGGTGGGGCGGACGGTGGGGGGCCTGCGGATCACGGCGCAGAGCGAGGACGGCGTCGTCCAGGGATTCCAGGTGCCGGAGCGGCCGTGGCACGCGGTGCAGTTCCATCCCGAGTCGATCGCGAGCGAGCACGGCGAGGACATGCTGCGGGCCTTCCTCGGGATCGTGGACGAGTTCGCCGCGCCGCCCCGGCCCGTCGCCGCCGTCTCCGAGCGCCCGGCCCGGCGGGCGCGCGGACGGCAGCGGCTCTCGCTGCGCACGCGCCCCTGCCCGCCGGATCCCGAGCCGCTCGTGCTCGCGCTGGGCGGTCTGCTGCAGGGCCGGCCGGGGTTCTTCCTGGCGGACGTGCCGGACGAGGACGGGCGGCAGGCCCGCTGGACGGTGATCGGGGACGCGAGCGATCCGCTGGCGGAGCGGGACACGGAGGCCTGCGTGCTGCGCTTCCGGCCCGGCCGGCTGGAGATCGACCGATACGCGCGCCTGGGCGACGGGCGCTTCGCCCGGAGCACGAGCCGCACGGCCTGCCCCGAGCCGTGGGCGGAGATCGCCGCCCGGCAGCGGGTCGAGGTGGGCGCCGCCGATCCGGCGAGCGAGGCGGTCCTGGCCCGGGAGGGGGAGTCGATCGTCTTCCGAGGCGGCCACGCGGCCGCCTTCGCCTACGAGCTGGGGGTGCGGGATCTGGGGGTGCGGCCGCCGACCGGGCCGTGCCCGGACGCGGTGCTGGTGCGGCCCGTCCGGTGGTTCGCGATCGACCGGCGGGCCGGCCGGGTGGCGGTGTGCGGGCTCGCCGCCGGTGCGGAGGATGCGCGGCGCCGCCGGGAGGCCGCGGAGGCGGAGCTGGACTCGGCGCTCCGGCGAGCCGGCGAGGCGACGGCCGACGGCGGACGGGCTGGAACCGGGGACGCGGGGGAGGGGCGGACCGGAGCCGGGCAGGCCGGGCAGGCCGGCTCCGGGCTGGTGGCGGGGGCGTGGCGGGCGAGCCCGCAGCGCTACGCCGAGCAGATCGCCGAGTGCCGGCGGGAGCTGCTGGCCGGCGAGTCCTACGAGCTGTGTCTGACGACGGCGTTCGAGGTCGAAGCGGGCACGCGCCTGGACGCCTGGCGCCTGCACCGGGAGCTGCGGCGCAGCGAGCGGGCGCCCTTCGCGGCCGTGCTGCGGGTGGAGGACGGGCCGGGGCCGCTGGAGCTCGTGGGCGCCTCGCCCGAGCGCTTCGTGCGCGGCCGGGGCCGGGTGTGGGAGTCGAGGCCGATCAAGGGCACGGCGCCGCGCAGCGCGGATCCCGCCGAGGACCGCGCGAACGCGGCCGCGCTGGGGGCGGACCGCAAGACCTTCGCGGAGAACCTGCTCATCGTGGACCTGGTGCGCAACGATCTGGGGACGGTGTGCGAGCCCGGCTCGGTGGAGGTGCCCGCGCTCATGGCGGTGGAGTCCTTCGCGACCGTCCACCAGCTGGTGTCCACGGTCCGGGGGACGGCCCGCGAGGGGCTGGAGCCGCTGCAGCTCGTGCGGGCCCTGTTCCCCGGCGGCTCCATGACGGGGGCGCCGAAGGAGCGCAGCGTCCGGATCCTTCGCGGGATCGAGGGGGCGGCGCGGGGGCTGTACTCGGGCGCCTTCGGCCTGCTGGGCTTCGACGGGCGCACCGAGCTGGGCATGACCATCCGCGCGGCGGTGCACGCGGGCGGGGCCTGGACGATCGGGGCCGGCGGCGCGATCGTGCTGGACAGCGATCCCGAGGCGGAGACGGCCGAGGCGGTGCTCAAGGCGAGCGGCGTGCGCCGGGCGATGGCCCGCGTCGCCCGGCCGCCCGCGACGGAGGGCTGAGTCCGGGCGGGCCGGCGCCGCTCCCGGGCCGGCCCTGCGGCGCTCGTCGCACGCCGCCGGCCGCCGCCTGCCGACGCGGTTGTACGCGGCCTCGCACCGGCGCGGGAGACGCCCGGCGCCGAGGCGGATCTCGGAGCGGCCGGGGCGGGGAACGTGCACAATGGAGGCGGCGGCGCGCGCCGCCGGATCACCCGAGGGAGAGGAGACGCAGCCCGTGTGCCGACTCCTCGCCTACGCCGCTCCGCGCGAGACGACGGTGCGCGAGGTCGTCGGCGGGGTCGTCTGCAACGCCTTCCAGCACATGACCCGGGTGCACGACGACGGCTGGGGCACGGCCTGGACGGCGGGCGGCGAGGTCGAGTCGCTGCGCATCTCCACCTCGGGCCTGGACGACCCGCTGCTCACGACCGTGCTGCAGGACGACCCGGCGCCCGCCCGGCTCGTGCACCTGCGGCTGGCGACCGGCATGTTCAAGCGCACCAAGCTCAACACCCACCCCTTCCTCGCGGACGGGATCGCCTTCGCCCACAACGGGACGGCGGTCCCGGTGGAGCGTTTCGACGGGCTGCTGGAGGAGCGCTTCCGGGCCGGGGTGCAGGGGGACACCGACAGCGAACGCTACTTCGCGCTGGTCCGGCAGGAGGCGCAGCGGGCGGGGGACCTCGTATCGGGGGTCCTCGCGGCGGTGCGCGCGCTGCGCGGGCAGTTCCCGAGCGGCAGCTTCAACGCGCTGCTGCTCACGGCCCGCGAGCTGCTGGTCGTGCACGCCTCCTCCACCGCCTCGGTGACGGTGCAGACCTTCACGGAGCTGGGCATCCGGGAGGAGGACCTGCCGATCGACCACACGGACGACTACTACCGTCTGGCGATGCGCCGGCTCGCGGACGGGACGACCGTCTTCTCCTCCACGGGCATCGACCGGGAGGGCTGGACCGAGGTGCCGGACGACACGGTCTCGCGCGTGGAGCTGCGCACCCTGGAGTTCAGCCAGGTGCAGATCTGGCCGGAGGGCGCCGAGGGGGACCGGCACGCGATCGCGGCGCTCGGCACCCGCTCGACCGCGGCCCCCGGCCGATAGCCGCCCTCCTGTCCCTCCGGCCTCCCGTCCCCGCCGGGCCGAACTCGCGCGACCCCCTCTGCGGCCCGACTCAGACTTGAACCTCCCGTCCCCGCCGGGCCGGACTCGTGGACCGCGACCGCCGGGCCCGTCCGGGAGCGGCGGGTCGGCCGGAGGGGCCGGGTGCAGCGGCTTGTACCGATCGGTACTGTCCGGTATCGTGCCCTGTACTGAACGGTACAATTCCGTCGAGGGGAGCCTGCGTGCGCGATCTCGTCACGCGACGCCAGCCGTGGCCCGGCTGGCGTCGGATCCTGGTCTCGGGCCTCGGCGGGGCGGCGACGATCGCCGTGATCGCCCTGCTGTCGGAGCTGACGAGCCCGGCCCTGCTCGCCGCCGCGTTCGGGGCCTCCTGCGTGATCGTCTTCACGGCGCCCGAGGCGCCGCTCTCGCAGCCGGTGAACGTGGTGGGCGGACATCTCGTCTCCGCGGCGTGCGGGCTCGCGGCCGCCTCCCTGCTCCCGGCGGGATGGTGGAGCACGGGCCTCGCCGTCGGGCTGGCCGCGGCGGCGATGGCGGCCCTGCGGGTCACGCACCCGCCCGCGGGCGCGAGCCCGGTGGCGGTCGCGCTGAGCGGCGCCTCCTGGGAGTATCTGCTCCTGCCGATCCTGTTCGGCTCGCTGCTCGTCGTGCTGGCCGGGGTCCTCGTCCACCGGAGCACGGGTACCGTGTACCCCGTCGTCTCCACGGCCGAACGGGGCTGAGCGGCCACGGGCGTCCAGCGCGCACCGGGAGCGCTCCGCCGAGCGGTCGGGGCGGACGGCGCTCGAGGAGAGGAGGCCGCGATGGCGGATCGCAGGCTCGTGATCGCGGCGCTGGCCGAGCTCTTCCGGGAGCGCGGGCACATCGCCAGCTCCCTGCCGGACATCACCAGGGCGACCGGATTGGGGAAGGGGAGCCTCTACAACCTCTTCCCCGGCGGCAAGCGCCAGATGCTCGCCGAAGTCGTCGCATCCGTTCGGGAGTGGTTCGAGGAGGCGGTCTTCGCGCCGCTGGAGGGCGAGGAGCCGGACCTCGGCGCGATGCTCGACGCGGTGACCGCGTACTTCGATTCGGGCCGGCGCCTGTGCCTCATCGGCCGCATCGGCCTGGAGCCCTCCGAGGGGGAACTGGACGAGGAGCTCGCGGCCTACTTCCTGCGCTGGCGGGCGAGCCTCGCGGCGGCGCTGCAGCGGCTCGGGGAGGAGCCGGGCCCGGCCGCCGAGCGGGCGGAGGCGGCGGTCGTCGCGATCCAGGGCGCGCTCGTGGTCGCCCACGGCACCCGCGAGCCCGAGGTGTTCCGGCGCACGATCGCCCGTCTGCGCGCGGAGCTGTCCGGGCGCCGGAACGGCGAGCCGGGGACTCCGGGGGCCCAGCCGCCCGGGCGCCCTCCGCGGCCCGGGCGGTGAGGGCGGAGCGCCTCCCTCCGATCGGGGCCGACGGTGCGCGCTCCGCGGGCCTGCTCGCGCCGCGGCCGCGGCGGCGCGGCGCATCTAGACTGGCCGGGTGAGTGTGCACCAAGACTTCGCGGGCAGGCGGTACCGGCTGCCCGAGCCCTATCTCGTCGGCCGCGAGCATCTGCGCTCCTTCGCCCGCGCCGTGTTCGCGAGCAGCCCCGTCCACCTCGACCCGGCGGCGGCCCGCGCCGCGGGGTACCCGGACCTCGTGGCGCCCGCCACCTTCCCCGCGGTGCTCCAGGACATGGGGCTGCAGCTGTTCCTGGCCGATTCGGGCATCGAGCTGTCGCACATCGTGCACGGCGAGCAGGCCTTCGAGTACACCCGCCCCGTCGTCGCCGGCGACGAGCTACACACGGAGCTGCTGATCACGAGCGTCAAGCCGCTCGGCGGCAACGCCATGATCGGCGCCGACGCGATCGTCACGGACGCGCGGGGCGAGCACGTCGTCACCGCGAGGGCGACCCTGGTCGTGCGGGGGGAGGCCGCGGCATGAGCGACTTCACCTCGGCGGCCGTCGGCGATCCGATCGCCGAGCGCGAGATCGAGCTGGACCGCGAGGCCCTGGTCCGCTACGCGGGCGCCTCCGGCGACTTCAACCCCATCCACTACCGCGACGACGTGGCCGAGCGGGTGGGCCTGCCCGGGGTGCTGGCCCACGGCATGCTCACCATGGGGCTGGCGATCCAGCCGGTCGTCGAAGCCCTCGGCGACCCCGGCCGCATCCGCTCCTACTCCGCCCGCTTCACCCGCCCCGTCGTGGTGGACCCGGAGGCGGGCGCCCGCCTGCACGTGCTCGCGACGATCGGCCGGGCGGCCGACAAGCAGGGGCTGGGGCGCATCGAGCTGCTCGTGCGCTCCGGCGAGCAGACGGTGCTCGGCAAGGCCCGCATCGTCGCCGATCTGCGGGGAGCGGCCGAGGCATGACGACGCGGCTTTCCGAGCTCACCACGACCCGCGTGGGCGGCCCCGCCCTGGAGCTGCACGCCCCCGAGGACCGCGCGGCCCTCGTGGCCGTGGCGCGCGAGCTGTTCGCCGAGCACGACGAGGTCGTCGTGCTCGGCGGGGGCTCCAACACGATCGCCGGCGACGGGGAGGTCGAGACGCCCGTGCTGCACGTGCGCACCCGCGGCCGCGAGCTCGTCCAGGACCGGGAGGACGAGGTCGGCACGGTCCTCGTGCGCGCGGAGGCGGGCGAGCCCTGGCCGGAGCTGGTCGGCTGGTGCGTCGCGCAGGGCTGGGCGGGCGTGGAGGCGCTCTCCGGCATCCCCGGCTCGGCCGGGGCGGCGCCCGTGCAGAACATCGGCGCCTACGGGCAGGAGGTCTCCGGCGCCCTGCGCCGCATCGAGTTCCTGGACGCGCGCAGCGGCGAGGTGTCCTGGCTGCCGGCCGAGCGGCTCGGCTTCGGCTACCGCAGCTCCGCGCTCAAGCGCGGCGAGCTGCGCGGACTGGTGCTGCGCATCGAGCTGGAGCTGCTGGACGCCGGCGACGGCCTGTCCGCCCCGATCGTCTTCCCGCAGCTGGCGGCGGCGCTGGGCTGCGAACCGGGGGAACGGCTGCCCCTGGCCCGGGTGCGCGAGGAGGTGCTGCGGCTGCGGGCCGCCAAGGGCATGGTGCTCGATCCGGACGATCCGGACTCGGTGTCCTCCGGCTCCTTCTTCATGAACCCGGTGGTCTCCCGCGGCTTCGCCCTCGAACTGCCCGCGGACGCGCCCCGCTTCGAGGCCCCGCCCGCCGAGGACGGCACCGAGCAGACGAAGCTCTCGGCCGCCTGGCTCATCGAACGGGCCGGGGTGCCGCGCGGCTTCGCCCTGCCCGGTTCGAGGGCGGCGATCTCCGCCAAGCACACGCTCGCGATCACCAACCGGGGCGGGGCGAGCGCCGAGCAGGTGCTGGAGCTCGCCCGGTACGTGCGGGCCCGCGTCGAGTCCGAGTTCGGCGTGCGGCTGTTCCCCGAACCGGTGCTGCTCGGCGCCGAGCTCTGACTCCTCCTCCGCGGCGCCTGGCCGCGTGCGCGCTCAGCTCGGCCGCTCCTCCTCCTCGAGGCGGTGCAGGCGGTCGACGGGGGTCGAGACGATCTCGCGGGCGCGTCGGACGGCCTGCTCGTCCGGGGCGTCGTAGAGGCACAGGCACTTCACCGTGTCCTCGCGCACGTAGGTGCGCAGGAAGCTCACCTCCGGGATCTCGGCGTAGCGGGGCGACTTGGCACGCTTGGCCTCCAGGTAGCGGTCCATGCCGATCTCGGCGGGGATGTCCCATTCGACGAGGTAGTCGGCGCTGCGGGGCAGGGCGCGGATCTGTTCGACCTCGGCGCCCACCAGGCGCACCTCGTGGGGGCCGTCGAACTCGGCCGCAGCGCCCTCCAGTCGCCCGCGCAGCGCGCGGCCGAGCGCCTCGGCGGGGCCGTCGAGCTCGACGACCGCGAAGAGGCGGCCGGCGCCCCGGGCGAACTGGGACTCGAGCACGGCGCCCCCGTGCTCGCGAGCGGCCTCGTCGACCGCGGCGACCGTCGCGCGCACGGCCTCGGGGCCGCGCTCGGCGGGGACGATCTCGAAGAGGTGCAGGGTCACGGCGTCTCCTTCGGCTCGGGGAGCGGTCCGGCCACGCTAGTCCGGCCGGCCCGGCCGGTCCAGCAGCCCGCGTCACATCGCGTCGCATGCGACGCGCCCCGGGCTCAGGCGCCCAGGTCCAGGACGAGCTTGCCCCGCACGTGCCCCGCCTCGATCAGCCGGTGGGCCTCGGCGATCTCCTCCGGGCGCAGCACCCGTTCCAGGTGCACCCGCAGCTCGCCCTGCTCGAAGAGCCGGCCCACGGTCTCCAGCACCCGGCCGTCCGGCGAGAGCTTGAGCCCGCTGCCGAGCAGGCCCCGGTCCTGGGCGGCGATCTCCTCGTGCATGCCGGGGAAGCCGCCCGTCGGCACGCAGAGGTAGAGCCCGCCGTCGCGCAGCACCCGCGGGTCCAGGGAGCGGGAGCCGGTGCGCTCCCGCACGTTCCCGATCAGGTCCACCACGACGTCGACGGGCGCCGAGAGGGCCTGCTCGAAGCGTTCGGCGCGGTAGTCGATCGTCTCGGCCGCGCCGAGTCCGTGCAGCCACTCGCGGTTCGGCCCGGAGCAGGTGGCGACGACCGTCGCCCCGTAGACGCGCGCCAGCTGCACGGCCAGGTGGCCCACGCCGCCGGCGCCGGCGTGCACGAGGACGCGCTGGCCCGAGTGGACCCGGCCGAGCTCCACGATCGCCGTCCAGGCGGTGAGGGCGGGCAGGGGGACGGCGCCGGCCTCCAGGAAGGAGAGGTTCCGCGGCTTGCGGGCGAGGCTCATGAGGGGGCAGACGGCGTACTCGGCCTGGGCGCCGGGGGAGCGCGGCGTGAGCAGCATCCCGTACACCTCGTCGCCGGGCCGGAAGGGCGCGAGCTCGTAGGGGCTGCGGGCGACGATCCCGGCGAAGTCGCCGCCGACGGCGCGCGGCAGTCCCGTCAGCCCGGCCGCCCGCCCGCCGCGCAGCTTCGCGTCGATCGGGTTGACGCCGGCCGCCAGGACCCGGACGAGGGCCTCCGAGTGGACGGGGAGCGGCACGGGCGCCGTGCCGGCCCGCATGACCTCCGGCCCGCCGATCGCCGTCACCAGTGCGGCGCGCATGCGCCCGGGCACCGGCAGCCCGTCCCGCGGCGCGGGGGCCGTCGCATCGCCCGGAGCCGCCGCCTCGCTCCGCGCCGCCTCGTCCTCCGGATCCGTCGGGGTCATGCCGCTCCTTCCGCCGTCCCGTTCCGCGCGGCCGTTCATCCCCGGCCGTCGATTCCGGCGGCGTGGGCCTCCAGGGAGCACTCGATCGCGTCCCGGTGCCGGTCCAGCTCGGCCAGCACGAGCTTCGCCAGGCCGACGAGCCGGGCGATCTCGGCCTCGTCCCGCTCGATCCAGGTGCAGCGCGGCTCGGGGTCGCGTACGACGAAGTCCTCGTGCCGTTCCCACACGAACAGGGTCCGGGAGGCGCCCAGCACGTACTGCTGCCAGTACACCTGGCGCAGATAGGCGCGGGGGATGCGGCTCCACTCCTTGTTGGTGGTCTTGATCTCGGCCAGCAGCACGGCGCCGTCCTCCTCGCAGTGCAGCCCGTCCGGGGTGGCCAGGTGGCGGCGGCTCGCCTCGGCGTGGAAGAGGCTCGTGGAGGGCGGGATGCCGTGCCGCTCCCGCATCCAGGCGGCGATCCGGGGCTCCCGCTCCCGGCCGAAGTCGGTGTAGGCGTTGCCGGTGAACTGCCCGCCCGCGAGCTTGTCGCGCACCACGCCGCGCACGGAGTTGGGGGTGGCCAGCTTGGCGGCGTCGCTCGCGGTGACGCCCGCGGCCCGCGCGGCCAGCCACTCCTCCACGTCGCGGGAGTCCGCGACCACGCGCGCGAGCGGGGAGCCGGGCGCCGCGGCCGCCCCGGGCCGCCACACCCCGCTCGGCTCGGCCGGCCGCCGCGGCTCGGCGCACGGCCGGGTCAGCGGCGAGGCGTAGGGGGCGAAGGCCGTGGTCCGCGCATCCGGCCGGCGCCCCTCGCCACGGCTCGCCGGGCCGGCGGCGGGGCGGGAGGCGGGCGGAAGGACGACCATGCGGAACATTGTGGCCCATGCCGGGGACGTCCCGGCGTCGTGCGGGGCGGTGTCGCCGGACGTGCCGCTCAACGAGCGCCGACGGCTCCGGGGCCGCCGACGGCTCCGGGACCCGCGGCGTCGAGGAACTTGGTCGGCTCCGAGAGCGGCCGGGCGGGGTCCGGCCGCTCGACGACCGCCTCCGGCAGCGTCTCCAGCGACTCGATGATGGTCGTGGGCACCGAGACCGCCAGCGCCCCGTAGGAGACCGCGTAGCCGAGGCCCCGTCGGACGAGCAGCGGCGGCCGCTCGCCGTAGTCGGGCCGGCCGCCCGAGCGGCCCGCGCCCTGCACGCTGTGCCCGACGAAGCCGGCGAGGGTCGCGTCGCCCGCGCCGGTGGTGTTGACCACGGCCGGCGCCTGGGCCAGCCCCCACCAGGCCTCCTTCCGCGTGACGGCCAGGGCCCCGTCGGCGCCCATGGAGACGAGTGCGACCTCCAGGCCGCACTCGCCGATGAGTTCGCGGGCCGTGTCGAGCACGTCGCCGACGCTGTGCAGGTGGCGTCCGGTCATGGTCGCCAGCTCGTCGGTGTTCGGCTTGACCAGGTCCACCCGGCCGGTGCGCAGCAGGCGCTCCAGGGAGGGGCCGGAGGAGTCCAGCGCGATCCGGGTGCCGAGCCGGCGGGTCTCGCGGAACAGCTCCTCGAAGTCGAGCGGCTCGCCGCTCTCCGCGAGCTTGGGGACGGCGCCGGAGACGACGAGCCAGTCGGCGCCCAGGCTCTCGATCTCGCGGATCGTCATCTCCACGACGGCCCGCCAGTCCTCGGCGGGGATCGGCACGGCGGCCTGGTTGATGTTGGTGGTCCGCCCGTCCGGCTCCAGCACCGCCGTGTTCACGCGCATGCGGCCGGGGATGCGCAGGATGCGCAGGATGTGCGGGTGGGGGGTGCGGAACAGCAGGTGCTCGTCCTCCCGCCCGATCGGCAGCACCGCCGAGGTCGGCACCTTCGCCGAGCGCAGGGTGCGCGAGACGTTCAGGCCCTTGCCGGAGAGGAACTCCTGCTGGTCGAAGGCCCGGTTCACCTTGCCCTCGTCGAAGGTCTCGACGAAGTAGGTGCGGTCGATCACGGGGGCGGGGGTGAGCGAGACGACGGCGGTCACGGCGGCTCCTTTCGCGGACGTCCCTGCGGGCGCGGCGCCGGGCGGGCCGTCCCGCTTCGACGCTAGCGCCTCCGGCCCGGCGCGGGGTGCGCGATTCCCGGGTGTGCGCGCCTCTGTCGATACTCGTTTCCATTCTCTATAGTGTTCGAGGCGGCCGAGCCGCGCAGCGCGCCCTCGCCGTCCTGCGCGGGAACGCGTCTCGCGCCGCAGGGACCATGGGAAGCCATGGGGAACCGGGAGCATGGGAAAGAGGAATCCGTGACTGAGAAGACATCGATCGGGCGCTTCGGACGCAGCGCCGTCGCCGCACTCGCACTGAGCGCGGCGATCGGCCTGAGCGCCTGCGCGCAACCGGCCGCCGACCCGGCCGCGAGCGAGGGCGAGACCGGGGCCGAGGCCGGAGCCGTCGAGCGTTCCGGCCGCGTCCCCCGGATCGCCCTCAGCTACGACGGCGGGATCATGGTGCTGGAAGCGGGCTCGCTGGAGCTCGTGGCCGATCTGCCGATGCCCGGCTTCAACCGCCTGAACCCGGCCGGGGACGGCCGGCACGTGCTCGTCTCGACCGAGGGCGGCTGGGCCGTGCTGGACATGGGCACCTGGACCGAGCCGCACGGGGACCACAGCCACTCCTACACGAGCGAGCCCGTGCTCGGCGAGGTCGTCGTGGCGGCCGACACCCCCGGGCACGTCGTCGTGCACGACGGGCTGACCACCCTCTTCGACGACGGGACCGGCGAGATCACGGTGGTCCCGGTCGAGGAGTGGGAGGGCTCCGCCCGGAGCGGGGAGGTGACCCCGAGCCGCACCGCGAAGGCCCCGAAGCCCCACCACGGTGTGGCGATCGCCCATCGGGACGGCCGCCTGTTCGTGACCGAGGGGACCGAGGACGCCCGCACCGGGGCCCGGCTGCTGGACGGCTCCGGCAAGGAGCTCGCGGCCAGCGACGCGTGCCCGGGCGTGCACGGCGAGACCGTGCTGGAGGACGGCACGATCATGGTCGGCTGCGAGGACGGCGCGCTGCTGCTGCGCGAGCGGAGCTTCGAGAAGATCGACTCGCCCACCGCCCCCTACGGCCGGATCGGCAACGCCTACTCGAACGAGGACTCGCAGGTGGTCCTCGGCGACTACAAGCCCGAGAAGTCGGAGAGCATCGCGCTGCGCCAGATCAGCCTCGTGGACACGGCCTCCTCGAAGCTGCAGGTGGTGGACGTGGACGCCGAGTACACCTGGCGCAACCTCGCCCGCGGGGCGAAGGGCGTCGCCCTCGTCTACGGCACGGACGGCGCGCTGCGCGTGATCGACCCGGCGAGCGGGCAGGAGCAGCGCCGCGTCCAGGCCGGCGGCGCGTGGAAGGTGCCGGAGGAGTGGCAGAGCCCGCACCCGGCGCTCGTGGAGCACCGCGGATACGCCTACGCGAGCGACTCGGGCGCGCGGAAGGTCCACGCGGTGGACTACGTGAGCGGCGAGGTGACCAGCTCGCCGGAGCTGCCCCACGCGCCCAACGAGATGGTCCTCGTCACCGGATGAGCGGCCGGCCCGGCGCGGCCGCGCCGGGCCGGGGAGCCGAACGTGCCCGCCCGGTCCGCACGCTCGCAGCCTGCGGACCGGGCGGGCACGCGTCTCGGGAGCCGTGGGTCCTGCGGGGCCGGGGCGGTTTGCGGCCGGGGCGCCGCGCGGGTAGGCTGCTCTGAGCCTTAGACCGCTGGTTCCCGGCGCGCGCGAGCGCGATCGGGCGAAGGATCGGAAGACGACCCGCGCAGGTGATCGAAGCACTCCGTGCCGCGCGTTCCGCGCGCGTCCGTCCGCGCTCCGGCCTCCTGCGCCGGAGCGTTTTCTCGTTCCGGGCCCGGCGGAGCGCCCGAGGCGGACGCCGAGGGCGTGCAATGACAGAAAGGAGTGCCATGGCGGACAAGGAGGCGACGATCGCCGAGCTGACGGAGAAGTTCCGCAGCTCGACCGCCGTTCTGCTGACCGAGTACCGCGGGCTCACCGTCTCGCAGCTCAAGACGCTGCGCGACGCGATGCGTGAGCACGCGAGCTACGCCGTGGTGAAGAACACGCTGACCAGGATCGCGGCGGGCAACGCCGGGATCTCGGCCTTCGACGACCAGCTCGTCGGCCCGAGCGCGATGGCGTTCGTGCACGGCGACCCGGTCGCCGCGGCCAAGGCGCTGCGTACCTTCGCCAAGGAGAACCCTCTCCTGGTGATCAAGGGCGGTTTCTTCGACGGGAACGCCCTCAGCCCGGAAGAGGTCATCAAGCTCGCCGACCTCGAGTCCCGCGAAGTGCTGCTCGGCAAGCTCGCCGGCGCCTTCAAGGCCTCGCTGTACGGCGCTGCGTACATGTTCACCGCCCCCGCGTCCAAGGCTGTCCGCACGGTCGACGCGCTGCGCGAGAAGCAGGAGTCCGCGGCCTAGCCCCATCGGGCCCGCGGCAGGACACATCAGCCCACGAAGGAGAAACACATGGCCAAGCTCACCGCTGAAGAGCTCATCGAGGCGTTCAAGGAGCTCACCCTCATCGAGCTCAGCGAGTTCGTGAAGAAGTTCGAGGAGACCTTCGAGGTCACCGCCGCCGCCCCCGTCGCGGTCGCCGCCGCCGGCGCCCCCGCGGCCGGTGGCGACGCGCCCGCCGCCGAGGAGGAGAAGGACGAGTTCGACGTCGTCCTCGAGGCCGCCGGCGACAAGAAGATCCAGGTCATCAAGGAGGTCCGTGCGCTCACCTCGCTCGGTCTCGGCGAGGCCAAGGCGCTCGTGGACGGGGCTCCCAAGCCGGTCCTGGAGGGCGTCAACAAGGAGACCGCGGACAAGGCGAAGGAGGCCCTGGAGGGCGTCGGCGCCACGGTCACGCTCAAGTAGCGCAGCCGCTCCACGCGAGAGGCGAGCAGGGGCCCGCAGCCGTCCGGCTGCGGGCCCCTGCGGCGTGTCCGGCGTGTCGCGGAAAAAATCTCGAGGGGTTCCAGAGGGCGCCGTTGGGGCTGCTGTGACTGGTGTGGTGATTGTGAAAATAGCGCCCTGATCACCGATTTCTGGTGCTGCTGAGGCTGATGTGACTGGTGTGATTCTGCGCATCGGCCCCGGTTTCCGCCGCCGATCGGCGCTTTCCTCTCTCGACGGCTCGCTTGTGAGCGTGTAGCGTGCCGGTCATGCGTCCCGATTCGTTCTCGCGCAAGCGCACGCGCTTCACTGCCCTCGCCCTCTCCTTCGGAGTCGTCGCCGGCGGCGTCGCCGTCGTGGCGATCCCGACGTTCGCCTCCCAGATCCAGGCGCCCGCCGACTCGATCGGCGAGTTCGGCCCGGACGCCACGAGCATCCCCGTCACCGCGGGCGGCTTCACCCCCGGCAACGTCGTCTACCTCAAGGTGGAGAGCCCGAACGGCTCGGTCAACTACTCCTGGAACTCCAAGACCTTCCTCGTGGACGACGCGGGCACCGTCAGCGCCGTGATCGAGAGCTCGACCCCCTGGGACCTCGGCGAGTACCGGGTCACGGTCTTCGAGTCCGAGGAGAAGTCGCAGAGCTTCACCTTCACGATCGTCGGCCCCGACGGCGCCTCCGCCGAGCCGAGCGCCACGCCCGTGCTGACCGAGAGCTCCGCGCCGGAGCAGACCCCCACCGAGTCCCCCGCCCCCGTCGAGACGATCCCGCCCGAGCCGAGCGCGAGCCCCGAACCCGCGCCGAGCGAGAGCGCGCCTCCCGCGAGCGAGGCGCCGGAGAGCCCCGCCGCGCAGCCCGCGATCGAGGTGGAGGCCGACGGCCTCAGCCAGTCCCAGATCGCGGAGCAGGGCGTGAAGTACCGCGTGAGCGGCTTCCAGCCCGGAACCGAGCTGGATCTCGCGCTCGTGCTGCCCGACGGCTCGACGGCCGAGTTCGCAGCCGGCGAGCCGATCGTGGTGGACGAGAACGGCGGCTACGCCGGGCACATCAGCTACGCCGGTCAGTGGCCGGCCGGCTCCTACACGATCGTGGTGAGCGCCATCGCGCCGGCCCAGGCCGACGGCGCCGAGCCGCCCACGGCCAGCGCGGGCTTCGAGGTCCTCGTCGACGAGGGGGCGCAGGGCGCGGACGACGGCCAGGCCGCCGACGGCGGAACGCAGCAGTCCGGCC
>JAUNLB010000204.1 GCA_030532485.1 Pseudoclavibacter sp. | reverse complement strand
CACGCAGCTTCCCGAGCCGCTCCCACGGATCCTCACCGAGGAACCGCAACGCCACGTCATAGGTGGCCCCGCCCCAGCATTCGACTGAGAACATCTCCGGCAGCATGCGGGCCTGGGTCTCGGCGATGCCGAGGAGGTCACGGGTGCGTACCCGGGTGGCGAGCAGGGACTGGTGCGCGTCACGGTAGGTGGTGTCGGTGATCCGCACCGGGACGGCTTCACGCAGCTCCCGCGCGAATCCGTCGGCACCGAGCGCGAGTAGCCGCTGCCGAGACCCATCGGGCACCGGAGCGGAACGGTCGATCTGGGGTCGTTTGGCCCGCGGGTCCAGGGTGGTGGGCGCCTCACCGTTGGGTTTGTTGACCGTCATCTCGGCGAGATGCCTGAGCAGCCTGGTGGCCCGGTCGGCCGGGGTGCGGGCCGAGAGCAGGTAGGGACGCTCGTCGATGAATGACGTCGTCACCGCACCCGCTTCGAAGTCAGGGTCGTCGAGGACCGCGCGCAGGAACGAGATGTTGGTGGCGACGCCACGGACCCGGAACTCGGCGAGCGCACGGCGGGCACGGGCGGTCGCGGCGGCGAGATCACGGCCACGGGCGGTCAGCTTGACCAGTAGCGAGTCGAAATGCGGGCTGATCTCGACCCCGGTGCCGGTGGTGCCGCCGTCGAGCCGGACCCCGGCGCCGTTGGCGGAGCGATACGAGGTGATCACCCCTGTGTCCGGGCGGAAGGAGTTGAGGGGATCCTCGGTGGTGATGCGGCACTGGAGGGCGGCGCCACGGATCCGCAGCTCGTCCTGGCGGATCCCGATCTGTCCGAGGGACTCGCCGCGGGCGATGCGCATCTGCGCCTGGACGAGGTCGACGTCGGTGATCTCCTCGGTGACCGTGTGCTCCACCTGGATCCGCGGATTCATCTCGATGAACACGTGCTGGCCTGCGCGCGGGCCCTCGGTCTCGACGAGGAACTCGACGGTGCCTGCGCAGGTGTAGCCGATCGCCTTGGCGAAGGTCACGGCGTCGGCGGTGAGGGCGGCGCGCAACTCCTCGGTGAGGTGGGGCGCGGGCGCGATCTCGATGACCTTCTGGTGGCGGCGCTGGATCGAGCAGTCGCGTTCGAACAGGTGCACGACGTCACCGTCCTGGTCGGCGAGGATCTGCACCTCGATGTGCCGGGGGCCGACGACGGCCTGTTCGATGAAGACGGTGGCGTCGCCGAACGCGCCGGCCGCTTCGCGCATCGCGGCGCCCAGTTCGTCGGGGAACCGGGCGGGGTCGTCGACACGCCTCATGCCGCGCCCACCGCCCCCGGCGACGGCCTTGATGAACACCGGGAAACCGATCTCCGCAGCGGCCGCGGCCAGGAAGTCCGGGTCGGTCGACGGTGGGCTGGAGGCGAGCGTCGGCACCCCGGCTCTGCGGGCCTGCTCCAGCGCTGCGACCTTGTTGCCCGCCATCTCCAGCACCTGGGCTGAGGGGCCGATGAAGGAGATGCCGTTGGCCGCGCAGGCTGAGGCGAGGTCGGGGTTCTCCGCCAGGAACCCGGACCCGGGGTAGATCGCGTCAGCGCCGGACTGTCTGGCCGCGCGCATGATCTCGTCGATGTCGAGATAGGCGCGCACCGGATGGTCACGCTCACCGATCAGGTAGGACTCGTGCGCCTTGACCCTGTGGTCGGCGTTGCGGTCCTCGTAGGCGAAGACCGCGACGGTGCGCAGCCCCAGCTCGTAGGCGGCGCGGAACGCCCGCACGGCGATCTCGCCCCGGTTGGCGACCAAGACCTTCTCGAACATGCGCGCAAGCCTAGATGATGAGGCGATCCCGGGAGGGCTTTCGGCAAAACCCGCATCGGGAGGCTGCGGCGCGCAGAGATCCCGCGCCCGGCTTACGCCTTCACCTTGCCGCGACGCTTCATCATCGTGGTCACGACGATGATGCCGATGAGGGCGAAGGTGACGTAGCCCGCGTACGTGGCGTAGGCCTCGAGGACTTCGACCGCGACCTCGCCGAGCTCCCAGCCCATGGTGAAGAACAGGGTCAGCCACAGCGTCGAGGCGATGTAGTCGTAGATGAGGAACCGTCTGAGGCTCATGCCGGAGGCCCCGGACAGGACGAACACGACCTGCATCAACGGCAGGGGCATCGGCACGTAGGCGATGAGGAACCCCAGCGGGCCCAGGCGTTCGGCCCAGCGCTCGGCGCGGGCGTAGCCGCGGGCGGCGCGAGCGGAGCGGCCGGCCCACACCTCAATCATGCCGCGGCCCCAGAGCCGGCCCGCCCACCAGTAGATCCAGTCGAACTTCAAGCTGAGGACGGAGGCGACGGCCAGCACGATCGGCCAGTGCGGCATCCGCCCGACGGAGGCCAGCGCGCCGCTGGCGGCCACGGAGGTGCGTCCGCCGGTGATCATGGCGAGGAGGCCTGGGGCCTCCGCGATGAGCCAGGCCCGTGCCGGGATGAGGAGGAGCCCGAAGACCGCGACGACACCGAACCAGGTCAGGCAGGCGATGTCGGCCTTGCCGGGTTGCTTCTTCCAGGGCAGCCCCTCGGCCTGCCACCAGGCCTGCTCCTCCCCGGGGGCGCCGGGGCCGTTCACGTCACGTTCCTCGGTCACCTCACGCATGCTACGCGACCCTGCCTCCACACCCCACGTTCCGCCCAAGCAGGCCGCGCATCCTGCCCGCGAGATGGCACGACGGCATGCGGGCAACGCGGGTGAGCACACTGGCACCAGACCACCTCGTCTGATCCGGCCCTGGGTGTAGAGTCCTGGCCAGGCACCTAAATCTAGGTTCCTATCCACTACGGATCGTCGGGCACGTACCTGCCCGTGGAAAGGAATGTGGCATGGCCACCGTCAGCTATCGAGAAGCTTCCCGTGTCTATCCAGGCGCTGAACGCCCCGCCGTCAACAAACTCGATCTTGAGATCGACGACGGTGAATTCATGGTCCTCGTCGGACCTTCCGGCTGTGGTAAG
>JAUNLB010000203.1 GCA_030532485.1 Pseudoclavibacter sp. | reverse complement strand
GAGGGGCTGTTCCCGGCGGGGCTGGAGCCCGGCGGGCTGCTGCTGCTCGTCCTCGCCGCCTTCTGCGCCGGCTGGATCGACGCGGCGGTGGGCGGCGGCGGGCTCGTCCAGCTGCCGGCCCTGCTGCTCGTGCCCGGGATCGGCCCGGTGCAGGCCCTCGCGACCAACAAGCTCTCCTCCCTGGCCGGCACGACCGCCAGCAGCCTCAGCTACCTGCGCCGGACGCAGCCGGACCTCGGCACCGCCCTGCCCATGGCGGCCGTCGCGCTGCCGAGCGCGGCGGCCGGGGCGGCCCTCGCCGCGCGGCTGCCCACGGAGGTGTTCAAACCCGTCATCCTGCTCGCGCTCGTCGCGGTCGCGGTCGTCACGATCGCCCGGCCCTCCCTCGGCCGTGAGACGAGACTGCGCTTCCGAGGCGCCCCGCACCTGCTGCTGGCGCTCCTGCTGGGCGGGGCGATCGGCTTCTACGACGGCCTGCTCGGCCCCGGCACCGGCACCTTCCTCATCATCGGGCTCGCGGGGCTGCTCGGCTACGACTTCCTCCTGGCCGGCGCCAAGGCGAAGATCGTCAACCTGGCGACGAATCTTGGGGCGCTGCTGTTCTTCGCCCCGCACGGCGCGGTGCTGTGGGGCCTGGGCGCCGTCATGGGGGCCGCGAGCGTGCTCGGCGGCCTGCTCGGCTCCCGGGTGGCGATCGCGGGCGGGCAGCGGTTCCTGCGGATCGCGCTGCTCGTCGTGGTCACGGCCCTCGTGCTGCGGCTCGGCGCCGATCTGTGGCGGGAGGCGGGCGGCGGCTGATCCGTCCCGGCGAGGTCCCGGCCGTCGCAGGCGCGCGGTAGCATGCACGGGGCCCGTCGAGGGACCCGGGAACGGCCCGGGCGGGGCGGACGAGCCGGGAAGGAGTCCGCATGGTCCGGAGCGGACTGCGCGATGCCCGCCGTGCGCTCACCCCGCCGGCCGCCGCGGTGCTGCTGCTCGTCTCAGCGCTGCTCATCGGCGCGGGCTACGGCCTCGGCGGCGGCATCGCGGCCCTCGCGACGGCGCTGAGCGGCGGGGAACCGGATCCGGAGCCCAAGGTCCTCGACTTCGTCCGTCTCTCGCCCGAGCATCCCGCCCCGGCCTCGCCGCTGCGGAGCTGCTCGATCGAGGCGGTGGTCGCCCAGCCCGGCGCGCTCGAGTTCCACGGCTACGCCGTGAACGCCGAGACCGGCGAGGTGCTCTTCGAGCGGCGCTCGGAGGAGGCGAACCCCACCGCCTCCACCATGAAGCTCATCACCGCGGCGGCGGCCCTGACGGTCCTGGGACCCGAGGAGCGCATCCCCACCCGCGTCTATGCGGGCGCCGAGCCCGGCCAGGTCGTGATCGTCGGCGGCGGCGACGCGACCCTCGCGACGCAGCCGGACACCTTCTACGCGGGCGCCCCGCAGCTGAGCGAGCTGGCCGCCCAGGTGTCCGCCGCCTGGGCGCAGGACCCGGCCCTGGCCGGTACCCCCATCACGAGCGTCTCGGCCGACCTGAGCCTCTTCGGCGGCGAGCAGTGGCACCCCAGCTGGAACGTCTCGGACCGGACCGAGGGGTACATCAGCCCCATCGCCTCGTTCATGGTCGACGGCGACCGGAGCCAGCCGAGCCAATGGGTCTCGCCGCGATCCGAGCAGCCCGCCCAGCGCGCCGCGGCCGCCTTCGCGGCCGCCCTCGGTCTGCCGCCGGAGGCCGCTGCGGTCAACGGTACGGCCCCGGAGGGGGCGAGGCTGCTCGGCGAGGTGCGTTCGCAGCCGGTCCGGGAGCTCGTCGGCTACGTCCTCACCCACAGCGACAACGACGTGGCCGAGGCGCTCGCCCGCCTGGTGGCGATCCGCCTGGGCGCGGGCAACGCCTTCGACTCGATCGAGGCGGGCAGTGCGCGGGCCATGTCGGATCTGGGCTTGGATGCGAGCGGACTGCGACTCGTGGACGGCTCGGGGCTCAGCGGACAGAACCGGGTGCCCGCCGAGTTCATGGTCTCGCTGCTCCAGCTCATCCGCTCCGGCGCCCACGGACTGGACGCGCTCATTCCGCTGCTGCCGCTCTCGGGGCTCACCGGCACGCTCGACGACCGCTTCGACCCGGCCGCCTCCGGCGTTCCCGGCGGGGCGATCCAGGCGAAGACCGGCTGGATCGACGAGGTGTACGCGCTGGCCGGCTACATGACGGCGGCGGACGGCAGCACGATCACCTTCGCCTTCTACGTCGTCGGCCAGGTGACGCCGGCCAACCGGGACGTGCTCGACCAGATCGCGGCCCAGGCCTACGCCTGCGGGGCGAGCCTCGCGGACTGGTAGCCGTCGGGCTCGGCCGCTGCGCCGGGCGTCCGCGTTTCCGCATGGCGTCCTCGACGGGCTCTGAGGCATGATGGCCTGCATGACGAACGCGCTTCTCATCGTCGACGTGCAGAACGACTTCACGGAGGGCGGTGCGCTCGCGGTGCAGGGCGGCGACGAGGTCGCCCGGCTCGTGAGCGCCCACCTGGCGGAGCACGCGGACGACTACGGCCTGATCGCGGCCTCACGGGACTGGCACGACCCGGACGGCGACAACGGCGGGCACTTTTCCGAGGAGCCCGACTACCGCGACAGCTGGCCCGCGCACTGCGTCGCCGGCACCCCCGGCGCCGAGTACGACGGGCTGCTGGAGACCGGCCGGGTGGGCCTGCACGTGCGCAAGGGGCAGGGGCGGCCCAGCTACTCGGCCTTCGAGGGCGATGCGGACGGCACCCCCCTCGCCGAGGCGCTGCGGGCGGCCGGGGTCGACTCGCTCGACGTGGTCGGCATCGCGACCGACCACTGCGTCCGCGCCTCCGCCTTGGACGCCCGACGCGAGGGCTTCGCGGTGCGGGTGCTGGCCGGGATGACCGCCGGCGTCGACGAGGAGCGCAGCCGGCGCGCGCTCGCCGAGCTGCGCGAGCACGGCGTCGAGGTGGTGGGGGAGCCGCTGCATTCCTCGG
>JAUNLB010000202.1 GCA_030532485.1 Pseudoclavibacter sp. | reverse complement strand
GGCTCGCCCGGCATCATCGGCGGCTCGCAGCCCGGGACGCCGGCCGCGTACCGGCCGTGCAGCTCGGCCCGGTACTCGAAGCTCGCACCGCGCAGGTAGGAGCCCGCCGGGATCGTGCCGTGGAACTCGACGATCACGCTGCCGGATGCGGGCACCGACACCTGGAAGGCGAGCGTGCGGGCGGCGGGGTCCCAGACGCCCTCGTCGATCGCGACGGGGTTCGGGTAGCGGTCGTCGACGCGCCAGCCGTCGGCGGGGTTGACGATCGCGGTCTCGGGCCGCTCGATCGCCTCCGGGAAGTGCAGGACCCAGGTGGCCTGCTCGACGGGGTGGTCGCTCGCGAGCACGAAGCGGCCGTGCAGCGTGGCGGTGTCCCCGGCCGGCGGGTCGCTCCAGCCGTCGATGCCGAACTTGCCCGGATCGCCCAGCTCGGGGGCGACCGCCTGGCGACGGGTCACGTCGCGCGAGGGTTCGGTGCTCGAGGTCACGACCTGGGTGGCGTCGGTGGCCCAGTCCACCTCGCACTGGGCGCTGCCGTTGCCGCTGCTGGTCTGCGGGCACGTGGCGGCACCGGGCTCCAGGGTCCCGGTCAGCTTCGCCTCGGCGACCGCGGGGTCGCTCAGCACCGTGCCCGCGGGGACCGTGCCGCGGAAGTCGAGCACCAGGCCCGTGCCGGCGGGGATCTCCGAGACGACGATCTCCCAGCTCAAGCCGTCCGGCGAGGGGGCGATCAGGATCTCCGGATCGAGCCAGCGGTAGTTCGCGTAGCTGCCGCCCCAGGCGGCGATGTCCTCGCCGTGACCTAGCTCGAAGTCGGTGCCCGCGGGCAGCTGGATCTGGAAGGTCACGTCGTGCAGCGTCTGGTCGCTCGCGATCGGCACGCGCCAGTTGACGCCGGTGGGCTCCTGGGCGACGGCGGGGTCGACGGGGCTGTGGACGCCGTCGTACCAGTGGTTGATCTCCAGCAGGCCGTGATCGCCGTATTCGGGACGCACGTCCTGGATGTAGCCGCCGTTCGAATAACTGTCGACGGGCGAGCCGTCCGGACGGACCATGAGGTTCGGGTAGTCGGGATCGTCGTTCTGCAGGTTCGTCTTGAGCACCGACGAGGCGTCCCACATGACGGAGCAGCCCACGGTCCGGTTCCCGTGCGCGCTGCCCTGGTTGATGGCCGCAGCGCCGCTCGCTCCCACGCCGATCAGCGCGAGGGTCGCGGCCGCTGTCGCCGCGACGGCGAGTCCGCGGCGCACGGCGCCGCGTTCCATGGTCGATTCCATGTTCTCTGCCTCCTCTTTCTCCCCGTGCACGCGAGGCTGTGCACATATCGTTGCGGCGCCGCCCACGGCCGCAGGGGCCGCATCTGCGCGGCGACGCCTCCCGATCCATGGTAAACGACAGCTCATCTGTTCGCCCGGAAGAGGGGCCCGGCCCGGGGAACCGGCGGACTCGCACCGCCGGGCTCCCCACGCCTCCCGAAGGCGGCGGACTACGCTTCCGGTTATGGATCTGGACCGGACGGATCGCGCCATCATCGATGCGCTGCGCGCGAACGCACGCCTCTCGATGCGGGCCCTGGCGGAGCGGGTCCACCTGAGCCGGACGGCCACGCACGCCCGCGTGCAGCGGCTCGTCGAGGGCCGGGTCATCACCGGTTTCACGGCCGTCATCCGGCCGGAGGCCCTCGGCCTGCACATCAACGCCCTGGTCATCGTGACCGTCACGAACGAGCCCTGGCCGGACATCGAGCGGCAGCTGGGCGAGATCCCCTACGTGGAGCGCGTGCAGGCCGTCTCCGGCGACATCGACTTCGTCCTCACCGTGCGCGCCCCCGACCACGCGGCGCTCAGCGAAACGATCATGCGTCGCATCCAACGCGTCCCCGGCGTCACGACCACCCGCTCGCACATCGTGCTCGACGAATACGAGGAGTTCGAGACCGAGGCCCCTGCCCCCGCCGAGGACTGAGCCGACGCCACAGACTGAGTCGGCACCTCAGGCTTCACCGGAAGCAGGTCCGAGCGGTCAGGCCCTTGAGATCACCGGACCCACTCGTGGCCTGCGGCGCCACACTCGCATCGCCACGAAATAAGCCTCAGCAAATAGAGCCGAGAGCCACAGTTCCGAATGAAACTTTCACAGCCCCTGGAAACACGAAATAACCGAGCAACAATCATCAATCCTCCCAGCCGCCAAGTGAATGTCATAGGTGGCCGGTAGAATTCACGTACGCCCTTTCTGCGCCTTTTCCTTTCCCGACTCGAGGCCTGCCCCGACGGTTCTCACAGGGCGCGCATCACCCGTGTTTTCGGGCGAGTCTGCACGTCGGGCGCTCAGGAAACGCCCAGCAGAAAACCCTCTTTCGGGCTTGTGGTGTCATACCGTTCGGGATATGCTGGTGGTGTCCTTTCGGGAGCATCGGGGAAGCATAGGCTCCCGGAGGGATGGCAAGACGAGAACCGGTCGGGCGATGTGTCTGTTCGGTGGTTCTCGGAGTGATGTGTTTCACGTGTGTTGGGGATCGGGGTGATCGGTCATGGCGGCAACGAAGCGGGCGCGTCGTTCGCGGTGCGCGGTCGACGCCCCGGAGGTGGGGACCACGTCTCCGGCCGAGACGCTGACCGAAGCCGCCCGGCGGTTGGCGGGGCTGTTGGGTCCGGAGTTGACGGCGTTGCTGGACGCCCCGGCCGCCGGTCCGGAGCGGGACGTGCCGCTGTGGCGGGCGGAGGCGGTGGCGTCGGTGTTCACGCAGAACCGGGACCGGCTCGCGCTGCTGTATGCGCTCGCGCAGCGGGCCAGTGCCGCCTATACGTCCCTGCTGGCGGGGGTGTTCGAGCAGGCCGAAGCCCACGTGCCGGACGAGCACCTGGAGGGCGCGGGCAGGGAACTGCTGCGGGAGACGACGCTGCTGTTCGGGCTCACCCCGAAGCGGACCGAGGTCCTTCTGGATGTCGGGTTGACCCGGACGCGGTTTCCGAGGCTGCACGAGGCCCACGCTCGGGGTCTGTTGGAGGC
>JAUNLB010000201.1 GCA_030532485.1 Pseudoclavibacter sp. | reverse complement strand
GCGGGCACGAGGCGCCCCGGCTCCGGGTGGGGGTCTGCGACGGCGGGCGCGGGCTCCTCGACGGCCGGCTCCGCGACCGGCTCGACCGACTCGGGCTCGGCCGCGCTCGTCTCGACGGGGGCGGAACTCGCCGCCGCCAGCGAGTCGGCCGACACCGTGGTGACCAGATACCCCGAAGCCTCGTTCGCGGCCACGGGCGCGGCGACGGGCCGAGCCGTCTGCTCGGCCGGGGCCGGGTCCTGCTCCGCACCGCCCTGTTCGGGCGCCGCCGACGATGGCCGGGGCTCGCCCGCCTCGGGCGCCGACGAGGGACTCGTCGGCTCGGTCGGCTGGGGCTCGGCGGACGGGTCCGTCGAATCCGGGGCGGCCTGGGGCGTGTTGCGCGCGGCCAGCAGATCGGCCGAGGACTCCTGCCCGCCGCCCTGCACCGCGACCAACGCGCCGGCGCCGACGATGGCCGCGGCAGAGACCGCGGCGGCGACACCGGCCGCGGTCCTGCGACGGCGAGAGGCGACGGGACGTCCGAGGGACGCGGAACGGTCCGTGCGGGCCGCATCGGCGGCGCGGGCATCCGCGGCGCGTTCCACGACGGGGGTGGCCCGCGTCGGCGCGGTCGAAGCGCTCGGCGCGGCCGAGGCACTCAGGGCGGCGGCGACCCGCGAGGCGGTCTCGGAGCGGTCCGGCCGCAGCCGGGGCGCCGAGGCGCCGGAGGGCCGGGCGAAGGCCGCCGTGGCGGCCTGGTCTGCGGCCTGCTCGGAGCGGATCGCGGCGGCGCGCTCGAGGGCGCGGGCCTGCCTGCGGGTGAGCGGAGCGCTGGAGCTCGTGGACTGTGACATCGACTGCCTCCCTGCGCGGCGGCCGGGCCGCCTCCCATCCTGCATGCGTCTGGGGGGAACACCGCCGAGCGGACGGGTGGGAGCGCCTCGGCGGGGTGTCGGCGGATGCCGACGGTCCCCCAGCGTACGTGAAGATCACGAGAGAGTCACGTCCAGATCACGAAATGGTCACATGACACAGTCGTTCCGCACCAGACGGGCAGCGAACGCTAAGGTACGCAGCCCCGCACGATGCACAGACGAGACGAGGGACGGCCGCCCCGGAGGGCGGCCGTCCGCTCGCGTCGATATCCGCTTCCGCTCAGATGCGGACGAAGTAGTAGTCGCTGCCGGCGTCCAGGCCGCCGACCTCGATGTTCCGACCCCAGTCGGGGGCGTCGATCATCATGCCGTTCCCGATGTAGATGCCGATGTGGTAGCTGCCGAAGACCACGAGGTCGCCGGGCTGCGGGTCGGTCACCACCGTGCCGGCCGCGGCCTGACCGCTCACCGTGCGGGGCAGCGAGACGCCGTGCTGGGCGTAGACGTACTGCACGAAGCCCGAGCAGTCGAAGGAGGTGTCGGGGGAGTTGCCGTTGCCGTAGGGGACGAGGCCCTCGAACTGCATCGCCGTCTCCACGACGCTGCCGCCGACCACGGTGGAGCCCGTGTAACCGCCGCCGCTGGTGCTGGCGGTCTGGGCGGAGCCGGAGCTCTGCTCCCCGCCCCCGGAGGACGCCGACGCCGCCGACTCCTCCGAACCGCCCCCGGCCGACGGCGCGGTCGTCGCCGTCGCCGAGGTCACCTGATCCGCCGAGAACACCGTCACACTGAAATCCGAACCCGCCTGCACCTGCTCCGGCGCCGCCACGAAGTCCGCACTCTGCACCCCGACGCCCTGCCCCGGCGCCGCCTGCGGCGCCGCAGCAGCCTGCTGCCCCGCCGTCGCCGCCAACAGATCCGCCTGCGCCGCCGCAGACGCCTGATCGTCCGCCGCACTCTGCGCCGGAATCACCGCACCAGCCGTCGCCAACGCCGCCGCAGACGCCGCCACCGCGACCCCCGCGAACGTCCGCCGCCGCTGCCGCGCCACCAACGCCGCCGGACGAGCCGCCCGAATCGACGCCGAACGCACGAACGCCTCCGGCACCTCCACATCCGACCCCACCACCGGCACAGACACCCCGCCACCGGACACCACCTCGGTCGGCACCACCGACACCAACGACGTCACACCATTGCGCTCGATCTCCCCCGTATCGAACACCGCACCCGCCGCCTCCGCGACCGGCGCCAGCCCCAACTCCACCGGAGCCACCGCAACCGCCACCGGCCGACGCCCCGTACTCCGCTCGATCTCCCGAGCCTCCCGACGCGTCAACGGCGCAGTCATCGTCGTGTCCACCATCAAAACCTCCTGCGCTCCGGCCCGCGGCCGCACCCGCCCGTCGATGACGATCCAAGACACCGGACCGGGGGCGGGTACGGCGCCTCGGTCCTGCCGGACGGAGTCCAGGGGAGGCTCCGCCATGTCGTGACAGCCACCGAGTCTAGGCCAAGATCACACGAAAGTCACATCTTGGCGAGGAAGCTAACCATTCGATAACAGGGCTCGACTTCCCAGGAAACCCGGCCGACGCGCTCCCGCCCGGTGCGCATCGCCCGGATTTGCAAGCGTGTCGCGACGAGGCGCGCGGCGCGGACCGGGATCGGGCGGGCACGACGCGCCGCCGGCGACGACGCAGGGCGCCCGCCCGGAGGCGGGCGCCCTGAGGAGCGCTTCGTGTCGCGGGATCAGCGATAGGTCACGTAGTAGTACTCGGAGCCGATCACGTCGATCGAGCGGTAGACGTTCTGCCAGCCGACGTAGCTGCTGTACTCGCCCGGGTTGTCCCACATCATGCCGCCGCCCGCGTAGATGCCGACGTGACCGGAGGTGAAGATCACCAGGTCGCCCACCTGCGGGTCCGAGGTCTGGGTGCCGCCGGCCGCCTGGGCGGAGACCGGGCCGGCGGGCAGCTGGATGCCCATCTCGGCGTAGACCGCCCGGGTGAAGTCGGTGCACAGCCAGCCGCTGCCGCCGCCCATCATGGACTCGGCGATGCCGGCCACGCCGTCCAGGCTGCCGCCGTAGCTGCTGCCGCTGCCGCCGCTGGTGCTGGCGGTCTGGGTGGAGCCGGAGCTCTGCTCCCCGCCCCCGGAGGACGCCGACGCCGCCGACTCCTCC
>JAUNLB010000200.1 GCA_030532485.1 Pseudoclavibacter sp. | reverse complement strand
CCGGCGTCTACGCGGCGACCGGCGACTTCGGCGGCGAGAGGGGCGAGGCGCTGACCGAGCGGGCCGAGCGGGCCGCCGGGCAGCTGGCGGCCCTGCTGGGGCTCGGTCGCGGAGACCGGGCCGGTGCGCCCGAGCGGCCCGCGGACGCGCAGGCCCCGGCGGAGCAGCAGCTGCCGCCCATGAGCGACGGCCGTCCCTTCACGGCCTTCACGGACCTGCTGGGCGGCGCGGGCGGCTGAGCCGTGCCGGTCTCGCCCTCCCCGCCGGCCCGCAGGGCCGGCGGGGAGGGCGAGCTGAGTCTCTGGCGAGCTGAGTCTCCAAGGCGTCTTTTCGGCGCGGTTGGCGCCCGTGCATGTTTGGCGATGGGCATGATGCGGGGTACGATGCCTCGGTCCGTCGAATGAGCGGACGATCATGAACGCGCCGGGCACCCGGCAAGTCGACGGAGACCGAAGGACAATGGTGGACAATCTTCCGCTTCTGAGCCTGTTCGCGCTGCTGCCCATCGCCGTGGTCGGGGTCCTGCTGGCCGGGTTCCGGTGGCCGGCCAAGTACGCGATGCCCGTGGGCTTCGCGGTGACCGCGGCGATCGCGCTGCTCGTCTGGCAGGTCCGACCCGTCGCGGTGGCCGCCGCGAGCCTGGAGGGGCTCATCGTCACCGCCCAGGTGCTCTACGTCGTCTTCGGCGCCCTGCTGCTGCTGGCGACCCTCAGCCGCTCCGGGGCGATGGACACGATCCGGGCGTCCTTCACCCGCATCTCGCCGGACCGCCGGGTGCAGGCCGTCATCATCGGCTGGCTCTTCGGCAGCTTCATCGAGGGGGCCTCCGGCTTCGGCACGCCCGCCGCGGTCATCGCGCCGCTGCTGCTGGCGCTCGGCTTCCCGGCCATGGCGGCGGTCATGGTCGGCCTGATCATCCAGTCCACGCCCGTCAGCTTCGGCGCGGTCGGCACCCCCATCCTCACGGGGGTGGCCAACGGCCTGGACGCCGAGAGCGCGCTCGTGTCGGCGCGTTTGAGCGAGTTGGGGCTCGACTACCCGGAGCTGGTGAACCACATCGGCTTCGTCGTCGCCGGCATCCACGCCCTGGTCGGCCTGCTCATCCCGCTCATCATGTGCTGCATGCTCACGGGCTTCTTCGGCCCGCGCCGCAGCTTCGCCCAGGGCCTGGCGGTCGCGCCCTTCGCGATCTACGCCTCGCTGGCCATGACCGTCCCCTCGGTGCTCGTGGCCCGGCTGCTCGGACCGGAGTTCCCCTCCCTCATCGGCGGCCTGGTCGGCCTGACCCTCGTCATGTTCACCTCCAGCCGCGGCTTCCTCATGCCGCGGGAGACCTTCGACTTCGCGCCCCGCTCCGAGTGGGAGGAGCGCTGGCTCAGCCCCATCCAGAAGCAGCACGAGGAGGCGGAACTCGTCGACGCGCACGCGAAGATGCCGCTGTGGAAGGCGTGGATGCCCTACGTGGTGATGGCCGTGCTGCTGGTCGGCACCCGCGCGATCGAGCCGGTCAAGAAGTTCCTGGCGGGCATCAGCCTGAAGGCGGAGAACATCCTGGGCGTCGAGAAGGTCACCCAGGCATTCCAGCCCTTCTACCTGCCGGGGTTCATGCTCATCCTGGCCTGCGTGGTCGCCTACCTCCTGCACCGCATGCCGCTCCGGCAGATCGGCGAGAGCTGGCGGGTCGCGGGCAAGCAGCTGCTCGGCACCGCCATCGCGCTCGTGTTCGCGGTGCCGATGGTCCGCATCCTCATCAACTCGGGAGAGGCGGTCAACACCTCCGGACTGGACTCCATGCCGATCGTGCTCGCCCAGGGCGCCGCAGCGCTCTCCGGCGACGCCTGGCCCGTCATCAGTCCGTGGGTGGGCGCGCTGGGCGCCTTCATCGCCGGCTCCAACACGATCTCGAACCTGACCTTCTCGATGTTCCAGTTCTCCACCGGCGCCGCGATCGGCGCCCCGCCCGAGCTGGTGACCGCGACCCAGGCGATCGGCGGGGCCGGCGGCAACCCGATCGCGATCCACAACATCGTGGCCGCCTCGGCGACCGTGGGCCTGCTGAACCGCGAGGGCGATCTGCTGCGCAAGACGATCCTGGTCACCAGCTACTACTGCCTGGCCGGCGGCGCGATCGGCTACCTGCTCATCCACGGCTTCGGCCTGAACATCGGCACGATCGAGCTGGTGCTGCTCGTGGTCCTGCTCGCGCTGGTGGTCGTGTGGATGCGCCGGCGCGAGCGGCAGGCGGTGCCGGGCGCGCCGGGTTCCGGCCCCGCCGCCGAGTAGCCGGCCGGGCACCGGGGCGTCGATGGACGTCGAGGCGCTGCCCGCGGGCGAGTACCTGCTGCCCGGCCCGGGCAGGGACCGGCTCGTGGCGGCCGTCCGGGCCGGCCGCAAGACCGCCACCACGGCCCTCGCGGCCGACTACGAGCGGTGCGGCGAGCCGTGGCCCCGCCGGGGCGATCTGGAGGCGGTGGTGGACTCCGCGGGCCGCCGGGTCGCGATCACCCGGGTCGTCGCGGTCGAGTCGTGCCGGCTCGCCGAGGTCGACGACGCCCACGTCCGAGCGGAGGGGGAGGGCTTCGCGGACCTGGCCTCGTGGCGGCAGGCGCACGAGGCGTTCTGGCGTCAGGTCCTGCCCGATCTGGAGATCGACGACGACACGATCGTCGTCTGCGTCCGCTTCGAGCTGGTCGAGCTCGTCGGCTGAAGCTCGAGCTCCTCGGCCGGAGCGGGGGCGCGGGACCGGTTCGTCGTGGACGATCCGGCCGGGGTAGCCTCGTCGTTGTCGCCGGAGGACACGACGCGAGGATGACGGCGGGATCGGCCCGCAGGCTGAAGCGCCGCCCGGGCCCTGCGCGACAGAATGCCATCAGAATCGAGATCCCCGGTCCGTGATCCGGGGGCGGAACGCAGGAGGCCACGGTGTCCTATCAGGGCGACGGGACGGGGAACAGCGGCTACGGCCAGCAGGGCTGGGGGCAGCCGCCGTACGGACAGGGCGGGCAGTCCGGCCAGGGCTACGGGCAGCAGCCCGCCTACGGGCAGCAGCCC
>JAUNLB010000199.1 GCA_030532485.1 Pseudoclavibacter sp. | reverse complement strand
TGCCGTCTGGCATACAGTTCGCGTGCCGGACGGGGAACACGGGACGGGCGGGCCGGATGTCTCGCGTTTCCGGTGCCGTCTGGCATACAGTTCGCGTGCCGGACGGGGAACACGGGACGGGCGGGCCGGATGTCTCGCGTTTCCGGTGCCGTCTGGCATACAGTTCGCGTGCCGGACGGGGAACACGGGACGGGCGGGCCGTATCTACTTCTCGGGGATCACAGGCATGAGCGACGGCGAGGGACGCGGCGGCACGATGGAGCGGCGAGGGGGAGCCGACGGTTCGCGCAGCGGGCCGCCCCGGTCGATCCCCCCCAGGGCCAGGGCGGCGGCCGCGGCGCGGCGCGAGCTGGCCAGGCGGGCGGCCGCCGAGCGCGCCGCCTCCCTGCGCGAGGGGGTGCGGACCGGGCGGGAGCGCCCCGCGGCCGCCCCGCGCCGGGGGATGCGCCTGCGGACCGCGACGGGGCGGCAGCCCGCGCGGCGCTACGGCCTGCGCGCCCTCGCCCTCGTGGCCCTCCTGGCGGCGCTCGCGGGCGGCGCGGGCGGGGCGGTCGCCTCCGGGCTCCTCCGTTCGCTGAGCGGCGCGGAGGCGATGCGGCCGATGTCGCCGCAGGGCGGGCCGGCCGCTGCGGACGTGCGGGCGGCGGCCGCCGCGGCCGCACCGAGCGTGGTCACCCTGCGCATCTCGGCGGGCGCCCGCAACGAGGTCGCCTCCGGCATCGTGCTGAGCGCGGAGGGGCACGTGCTCACGAACGCGCACGTCGTGACCCTGGACGGGACCGTGGCCGACGCCGAGATCACCGCGACGACCGCCGACGGCCGGGTCTTCGCGACCGAGCGGGTCGGGCTGGACCCGCTGGCCGACGTGGCGGTGCTCTCGCTGACGGGGGCGAGCGGACTGGCGCCCGCCCGCTTCGCGGACTCCGACCGCCTGGAGACCGGGCAGCCGGCGATCGTCCTCGGCGCGCCCCTGGGCCTCAGCAACACCGTGACCAGCGGCATCGTCTCGGCCGTGCAGCGCAGCATCGAGATCGACTCGGGCGCCGAGCCGGAGGAGGACGAGGGCTCGTCGACCGGCTCCCCGGATCCGGGCAGGATCCACCTGTCGGTGTTCCAGACGGACGCCGACACCAATCCGGGCAACTCCGGCGGCCCGGTGGTCAACGAGCGCGGCGAGGAGATCGGCGTCAGCGTCGCGATCGCGACCACCGCGACGGAGGGCGCGAACGGCCCCGCCGAGGGCAGCATCGGTCTCGGCTTCGCGATCCACGCGAACACGGCGCTGCGCGTCGCCGAGGAGCTCATGGCGGGCCGCACGCCCACGCACGGGGCGCTCGGCGCGAGCCTGAAGGCCTCCGATGCGCAGCCCGGGGCGAGCCCCGGGCTGCCCGGGGCCCGCATCGACGGGCTGTCGCGCAACGGGGCGGCCGCCCGGAGCGGCCTGCGGCGCGGGGACGTGGTCGTCGCGGTGGACGAGGTCCCGGTGGTCGGCCCCGGCGATCTCATCGCCCGGGTCCGGGCCGCGCCGGCCGGCACGGAGGTGCGCCTGACGGTCCTGCGCGAGGGGCGCACGATCCCGGTTCGGGTGGTCTTGGACGAGGCCGCCTGAGCCCGGCGGCGTTTCGGGGCGGCGCCCGTCGAGGGGCGTTCGAGGCGGGGCGCCCGGCCCTCACTCGGGTCGCTGCGCCCCGTCGTCCGCCGACTCGATGGCTCGGCGCGCCCGTCCGTGCGGCAGCTTGAAGAAGAGGAAGGGGCGTCGGGGCCTCCCCTCCAGGGCGGGCCGACCCTCCTGCCGCACCTCGGGCTCGGGATGCAGATCCAGGGGGAAGCCGAGCGGCGCCGGACCGAAGGCCTCGCGGGCGTTGCGCACCACGCGACGGCCGAGCAGGCGGTTGCCCGCCCCGCCGACGGCGGCGCCCACGCCGAAGGGCAGGAGCCGTCCGATCGTGCCGACGCCCTGACGGGCCGCGAAGCGGCGCAGGAACTGCCGCTGGATCCGCTGCGAGAGCTCGCCCATGGCCGCCGCGGGCAGCGAGCTGGTGATCAGCTCGCCCCAGAACGCCTGTTGCGACGCCCCGCCGCCGACGGCCCGCGCGCCGAACTGGCGGACCAGCTGCTGCACCTCGGAGCCGAGCAGGAGCGATTGGACGAGGGCACGCGCCCGTACCGGATCGCTCACGGCCAGGCCGTGGATCTCGGCGACCGCCTGGCCGAAGAGCGTGGTCATCTCCAGGAAGCCGGCCGTCTCCACCCCGGTCACGGCGACCGAGGCGACGGTGCCGATCCCCGGCATGATCGCCGCGGCGCCGGCCGCCCCGCCCGTCGCGGTCACGGTGTTCAGGTACTGGCGTTCGATGAGCGCGACGAGCTCGCTCGGCGTGGCATCGGGGTTGCGTCGGCGCAGGGCGAGGATCTGGGCGACGACGACGGGGCGCTGCAGCGCCATGAGCGCGTCCAGCAGCTTCGCGGCCGCGCCCGGGTCGACCTCCTCGTTCTGGACGACGCGCGGGGGCAGCGGGGCGGTGCGCCCGGCCGCCGCATCGGCTCCGGGGGGCGCGGGATCCGTCTGCGTTCGGCCGTCCATCACTGCTCCTCATGCTCTCTTCGTGCTCCGCGTGTTCCGCGGCACGGGGCCATCGGACCACGCATTCTTCGATGGTCCGATTCGTGCTCCGCGTGTTCCGCGGCACGGGAGGCATCGTACGCGCAGCGGCGACCGCGTCGGCTGGACGGACCGCTCCGGCCCGCATTCGCGAGGGAACCTCGCCCGACCTCCTTGCTACCGTGGAACCCGTGTTCCAGCCAGAAGCAGCCGATGCCAGCGACCCGAGTCCCGAGGAGGCGGCCGCGGCGGTCGAGCTCGGCGCGCGCGGCGCGGAGGCGGACGGGGCCGCCGAGTCCGTCGAGGACGGGACGGGACGGCCCGGCGAGGGGTCGGACGCCGAACCGTCGGCCGCGGACCCGGACGCCCTCGAGGAGCCCGTGCCGGACGATGGGCCGGAGCCGGTGAGCGTGCCGGCCGGCGAGCGGGGCCCGGGCGACGAACCGGGCTCCGACGACCAGC
>JAUNLB010000198.1 GCA_030532485.1 Pseudoclavibacter sp. | reverse complement strand
ACGGCAGGAGCCCCGAGCAGATCGAGGACACCCTCGCGGGCCTGCGCGCCGCCGAGCTCGGCCACCCCGAACCGCTCGCCGAGGTCATCCGCCGCGCCCACGAACAGCGTCGACAGCACGGCCAGGCCCCAGGCACCCCGAAACGACCCTTCCGACCCCGGAACCGCCCCGGAGCCGACCCCGACCGCGGCATCGGACGCTGAAACGGCACCGCGCCCGCACGCCCGATCGTCGGACGGACATCAGCCGAACCCGGCCCCGAGGAACGGTGCGAGGACCATCCCCGCGCCGAAGAGCACGAGGAACGCGCCCGCGAGCTTCGAGACCCAGGGCAGAATGCGCCGCATCCGCTCCAGAACCCGCCCGGAGCCGAGCGCGAAGGCGACGAACACGTCCCAGGCCAGCACGACGGCGAACATCCAGACCCCGTAGAAGAGCAGCACCGCAGGCGGGGCGGTGGCGACCGCGGCCGCCAGGCTGATGTAGAACAGACCGTTCTTCGGGTTCAAGAGCCCGGAGGCCAGGCCCAGACCGAAGTTCCTGGCCCACGCCGTCCGCTCCAGCCGCAGCCCCCGTTCCAGCTCCACGCGAGCCGGCGAGCGGAGGAAGGCGATCCCGACGAAGACCAGGAATCCGCCGCCGGCCACGCGGACGCCGCCGAGCAGCAGCGGATCCGAGACGAAGGCGAGGCCCGAGAAGGCGGCCGCGATGAACAGGCCGTTCGCCAGCGCGATGCCCAGGCAGACCCCGCTGGCATTGCGCCAGCCGCCGTTCATCGCGGTCCGGGCGATGAGGAGGAAGTCCACGCCGGGGATCAGCAGGGCCAGGAAGTGCGCGACGGCGACCGCGAGGAACTGTTCCATGACTCCGCTCCCTGAAGACTCGAAAGCTGACCCGCCGAGTATCGGGGGCGCAGACCGCCCTCGCCGCCGACCTGAGCGCGGCAAGCGCTGACCCGCCGAGTATCGGAAGCGGAGGCCGCCCCGGTCTTGTACGTTCTTGCGCTCAGCCCCGATAGGCGCCCGGAGAGACCGCGACGTGGGCTCGGAAGACCCGGTGGAAGTGGCTCTGGTCCGCGAAGCCCAGCTCGTGGGCGGTCTCGGCGATGGAACGTCCGGCCCGCAGCATGCGCCGCGCCCGCAGCATGCGGACGTTCTGCCGCCAGGCGAGGGGAGCCAGACCGGTGGCCCGCCGCATCGCGCGAACGAGCTGGTACACGCTCATCCCGACCGATTCGGCCAGCTCGGCCAGCCTCGGGTTCACGGGGTCGTCGCGGAGCCGGTGCAGGACCGGACCCAGGCGCTCCAGCAACTCCGGCTCCGAGGGCCCCGACAGCAGGCGGAGGGGAGCGACGGCCGCAAGCTCCCGGAACATTCCGGCGAAACCGGCCTCCAGCGCCTCGCGCCCCGCATCGGCGAAGACCGCCTCGCTCAGGGCTCGCAGGCTCGCGCCCGCAGCCGGCTCCCGCAGCACGCCGATCCCCGTGAAGAGCCGTCCCGTCGGCAGATCCGGGACGAGCGAGGCCGCCCACTCCTGGTCCACGTGCATCATCCGGTACCGCCACCGGCCGCCGTCGGGGTTGCAGGCGTGGACGCAGCCGGCGGGGATCACGACGACGTCGCCCGTCAGCAGCCGGATGGGACCGCCGGGCGGACCGGCGAGCACGGAGGCCCCCTCCTCCACCAGACCGATCGAGAAGACGTCGTGCGCGTGCGGCCGGTAGCAGGAGCGTTCCCGGCACGAGCGCCGCGCCTCCAGATGCGGCACCTCGGTGCTCCGCCGAAACTCCGTCACGGCGCCGCCGTCGCTCGTCCGCCGCCGGGCTCCGCCGCCTGCCCGGGGCCGCTCGGCCGCCTCACGGGCGCTCCAGCTCGTTGGCCGCGAGATCGTTCCGTCCGAGGAAGCCGTCGGGGCTCAGCGTCATGATCCGATGGTCGCCGCCGAGAAGCACCACGGTCCCGTCGGGCAGGGCGAAGACGCTCCGGGGTTCGCCGTTCATCGCGCCGTGGACCGGAACGCTTCCGTCGGCGAGGGAGACCAGGTGGAACCACCGCCCCGCCCGGATCGGCACGTACCCGGTCTCCGCCCCCGGGGCGACGAGCCCGGCCGAGCACACGCCGAAGTCGGACGACGTCGCCGAAGGGTCCGGCGCCCCCGGCGCCGTGGTGGCCCCGGGCGCGCCGCACGGCAGCAGTCGCCGAACCATCACGAAGCTCGCGCCGCTCGGCAGCTCGGCGGCGCCGAGCCGCGTGCCGTCCAGGGCGAGCGAGGGCGGCTCGCCGAGCATGGTGTACTCGCCCGCCGTTCCCCGGAAGGCGGGCGCCTCCAGCGGGCGGGCGAGCTGTCGCCGCGACGATTCGTAGACGCCGCCGTCTCCGGCCTCGGCCCAGCGCTCCCGGGTCTGCCTGTCGGCGGCTCCGGCTGCAAAGGCGCCCAGTGGCAGCTGCTGGACGGGGCCGCCCGCGTGCCCGAACATGACGATCATCTCTCGTTCCTCGTCATATCGGTAGGAACCGGGCGCCTCGGGCACCGAGGGATGCGAGATCTCGGCACGAGACCGGCCGGAGTCCGCGTCCAGCACGACGAGCCGCTCGGCCCCCTGCACGTAGACGAGGCCGGCGCCCGCGGCGACCACCACCGGGTGCAGCAGGGAGGTCTGGGGCACCTCGCTGCGCCAGAGCAGGCGTCCACCGTCATAGGCGTGAACCGCACCGGGCGATCCTCTGCGGCCGCTCCCGGGGCCGCCGATCGCCACGTACCAGCGATCCGGACGGTCCGGGTCGACGGCGATCTGCGAATCGACCACCAACGTCCCCCTGTCCGCGGTCTCGGGGCGGCCCGCGCGATCGAGAAACGGCACGCCCAGGAGCAGGAGGAGCAGCAGGAGCATCCCCGAGGCGGCGAGGATCATGGGCCCCTTCTTCGCCCTGCGCCCGCCCCCCGTCGACAGGGGTTCCAGACCCGTCAGCCGTGGAAAGGGGCCGCGGAGGGTCCGCAGGACCGCCTTCGGCGAGGAGGCCGGGGCGGGTTCCGGGGCCGTTCCCGCGATCGGTTCCGAAACGAGCCGCGCCTCCGGTCCGAGTTCCGACGCGGGGTCCGGAACCGAGACGGGGTCC
>JAUNLB010000019.1:26453-27580 GCA_030532485.1 Pseudoclavibacter sp. | reverse complement strand
GAAGGCGAGCGCGCCGCCGGCGTCGTGCTTCTTCTTTTTCCTCTTTTCGCGCTTCTTCGTGCGCTCGCGGTGCCCCGTCGGGGCGCGCTCGGCCCTCGCGGCCGCCCTCCCCCGCACATCGTCGTCGACATCTCGGGCCATCCTGACCTCCAGAACCGTCTCCCCTCCACCGTATGCCGGGACGGCGCCGAAGGCGAGCCCCGGCGGCGCGGCGCGGGGACCGGAGCGCGCTCGCCGACTCCGGCCAGGCGCTTCGGACGTGGTTCAATGGCGGGGATCCGGCGCACGCGCTCCTCGAGGGGGAACGCGGCACCGGCCACGACCCCCGAAAGGACCCGTCCGTGATCCCTCCCGTCCTCTCCATCGCCGGCTCGGAAGCCTCGGGCGGCGCCGGCGCCCAGGCGGATCTGAAGACCTTCCACGAGCTGGGCGTCTTCGGCTGCGTGGCGCTCACGTGCATCGTCTCCTTCGACCCGGCGAACGGCTGGAGCCACCGCGTACTGCCGATCCCGCCGGAGACGACCGCCGCCCAGGTGGAGGCCGCCGCGGGCGTGCACGGCCGGGAGCTGGACACGGTCAAGATCGGCATGCTCGGCTCGGTGGCGATGGTCGAGCGGGTCGCCGGGATCCTGGGCTCGCGCGCCTGGCGCAACGTCGTGGTCGACCCCGTGCTCATCTGCAAGGGCCAGGAGGCCGGCGAGGCGCTCGATGTGGACAATGCGCTGCGGGAGCTGATCCTGCCGCACGCGACGATCGTCACCCCGAACCTGTTCGAGACGACGGTGCTGTCCGGCGCCCGGGAGATCCGGGACGTGGACGGCCTGGTGGCGGCCGCCCGGGCCGTCCACGAGGGCGGCGTGCCCTACGTCTACGCGAAGGGCGGCGTGGAGCTGCCCGGCGAGCAGGCGGTGGACGTGCTCGTCTCGGCCGAGGGGGCGGAGCTGCTGAGCGCGCCCAAGTTCGGCCGCGAGAAGGTCTCGGGCGCCGGCTGCACCCTCGCTGCGGCGATCACGGCCGAGACGGCGAAGAGGCGCTCCCCCGCCGAGGCCGCCCGGGCGGCCAAGCGGTTCACGACCGCGGCGGTCGCCAAGCGCCGCGAGGGCGGCGCGCCCGTCAGCTGCGCCTGG
>JAUNLB010000019.1:21012-26393 GCA_030532485.1 Pseudoclavibacter sp. | reverse complement strand
CGCCCTCCCCTCGTGCACCCTCGCCCGATCCGTGCGGCAGCACCGCACGGATCGGGCGAGCACGCACGTTTCGAGAGGCGCCTCGGGCGGAGCGCCCGGCACAGCCCTCAGTCGCCCAGGGCGAGGATCGCGGCGGCCGAGGCGCGCACGGCGTCGTCCAGCCACGCGGGGATCGTCTCCGGACCGCGCAGATAGCGCCGCACCAGCCCGTACGGCCCCTCCCGGCAGGCGGTGCGCACGAGCCCGATGCGGAACTCGTCCACCCGCCCGAAGCGGCGCTCCACCAACCGCAGACTCTCGGCCTCGACCGCGTCGTTGACCCGGGCGCACTCCTGGCGCAGGGCGTCCGGTCCGCGCTCGGCCAGATCGGCCTGCCGGTACAGGGTCATGGCCGCGGCGTCCAGCGGGTGCGCGCGGCAGAATCCCGGGATGTGCGCGGCGACGGCGAGCGCGGCCTGCTGCGCGTCCGGCCGGGCGAAGGCGGCCAGCAGCCCCTCGTGGAACCGTCGGACGGATCGCAGCCACAGGGCGGCGAACAGCTCCTGGCGGGAGCCGAAGCGGTGGTAGATCGAGCCAACCGGCGCGCCGATCCGTGCGGCCACGTGGGCGATCGTCGCGTCGCGCCAGTGGCTCGCGGCCGCCTCGGCGGCCGCGTCCAGCAGTTCGTCTCGGGTGAACTTCGCGGGTCTTGCCACCCCCGCATCCTAGGGGCTAGGTTCTAGAATATGGATTCTAGAATTGTCCGGACGGGCGCCCTCGCCCGCACCCTGCCCGCCGCCGGTTTCGGCGAATGGCACGCCGCCGTCCTGCGCGCCCGGCCCGAGGCGGTGTGGCGGGCCGTGCACGAGATCCGCTGGCGCGAGCTGCGCCTGACCCTGCCCCTCCTGCTCCTGCGCGGTTTCGGGCCCGCGCTGGACGCCCCCTGCTTCCAGACGCTCGCCGCCCGGGGCGCGCAGCTCTCGGACCCGCCGCGCGAGAGCGCCTTCGTGGTCGTCGGCCGACCCTGGCGGCTGCGGCCCGGATTCCTCCCGGATGCGCCGCGGACCATGCGGGAGGTGCGCGACTTCGCCGAGCCCGGCTGGCTCAAGTACGGCATGGAGTGGCGCCTGACGCCGCTGGACGCGGAGCGCACCCTGGTGGAGACCGCCACGCTGTGCGAGGCGGGCGACGCCGCCGCCCGGCGCCGCTTCGCCCCGTACTGGGCGCTCATCCGCCTGCCCAGCGGCCTGGTGCGGCGGGACATGCTCGCCGCGATCCGCCGCCGCCTCGCCGCAGGCTGAGGCCCGACGGCGAGGCGGCGAGGGAACGGCGCGGCTATTCGGCGGCGGCGCGTTCCAGCACGAGCTCGCGCACCCGGGCCGCGTCCGCCTGTCCCTTCATGGCCTTCATGACCGCGCCGATGATGGCACCGGCGGCCTGCACCTTGCCGTCCCGGATCTTCGCGAGCACCTCCGGCTGGGCCGCGAGCGCCTCGTCCACCGCCGCCACCAGCGCGCCCTCGTCGGAGACGACCGCGAGCCCGCGGGCCTCGACCACCTCGGCGGGCGAGCCCTCGCCGGCGATCACGCCCGCGAGCGCCTGCCGGGCCAGCCGGTCGTTGAGGGTGCCGGCGGCCACGAGCCCGTCCAGCTCCGCGATCTGCTGCGGGGTGGCCAGCTCGATCGGCTCCCGCTGCTGCTCCTTGGCGATGCGGCTCAGCTCGCCCATCCACCACTTGCGGGCGCCGGCCGGGCCGGCCCCGGCGGCCACCGTGGCGGCCACCGCGTCCAGCAGCCCCGCGTTCACGACGTCCTGGAACTCCTGACCGCCGAAGCCCCATTCCTCGCGCAGTCGGCGGCGCTTGGCGACCGGGGCCTCCGGCAGCCCCGCCCGCAGCTCCTCGACCGTCTCGCGGGGAGTGCGGATCGGCATGAGGTCCGGCTCGGGGAAGTAGCGGTAGTCGTCCGCGTCCGACTTGGGCCGGCCCGCGGAAGTGCGGCCCGTGTCCTCGTGCCAGTGCCGGGTCTCCTGCACGACCTCGCCGCCGGCCGCCAGGATCGCCGCCTGCCGGCGGATCTCGTAGCGGACCGCCCGCTCGATCGAGCGGAAGGAGTTGACGTTCTTGGTCTCGGTGCGCGTGCCCAGCTCCCGCTGCCCGCGCGGCCGCAGCGACACGTTCGCGTCGCAGCGCAGATTGCCGCGCTCCATCCGGGCCTCGGAGACGCCGAGGGCGCGCACGATGTCCCGCACGGTCGACACGTAGGCGGCCGCGAGCTCCGGGGTGCGCTCCTCGCCGCCGAAGATCGGCCTGGTGACGATCTCCACCAGCGGCACGCCGGCCCGGTTGTAGTCGACCAGGGAGTACTCGGCGCCCTGGATGCGGCCGGTCGCCCCGCCCACGTGGGTGAGCTTGCCCGCGTCCTCCTCCATGTGCGCCCGCTCCACGGGCACACGGAAGACGGTGCCGCAGGACAGCTCCACTTCCACCTCGCCGTCGAAGGCGATGGGGTCGTCGTACTGCGAGATCTGGTAGTTCTTGGGGTTGTCGGGGTAGAAGTAGTTCTTCCGGGCGAAGCCGCACTCCTCGGCGATCTCGCAGCCGAGCGCGAGGCCCAGCCGGATGGAGGAGCGCACCGCCTCCCCGTTGACGACCGGCAGAGTGCCGGGCAGGCCCAGATCGACCGGGCCGATGTCGGTGTTGGGCTCCTCGGCCGCCGCGTTCGGCGAGGGGGAGAACATCTTGCTGGCCGTGGATAGCTCGACGTGCACCTCCAGCCCGACGACCGGCTCGTACCGCTCCAGGGCCTGCTCGTAGTCCATCAGCGCGTCCGTGCTCATGCGCGCGCACCCTCCTCCCGCTCGGGGTCCTGCCCGCCCGGCGCGGCGGCCCGGGACGCCGCCGCCCGCGACGCGTTCGTCTCCCGGTCCTGCCCGCACAGCTCGGGGGCCCGGGTCTCGGCCAAGCGATCGACTGGAATGCCCCTACCGTCCTGCCCGCACAGCTCGGGGGCCCGGGACAGCAACGGCCCGCCGCGCTCCTCGTCGAGGAGGCGCTCGAGGGCCGCGCCGACCGTGTAGAGGCGCGCGTCCTGACGGACCGGCGCCATGAACTGGATGCCGACCGGCAGCCCCTCGCTCAGGCCGCAGGGCACCGAGATGCCCGGGACGCCCGCGAGATTGGCCGGGATGGTCGTCAGGTCCGCCAGGTACATGCTCGTCGGGTCCTCCAGGCGCTCGCCGAAGCGGAAGGCGACGGTCGGGGAGGTGGGCGCGGCCAGCACGTCCGCCTCGGCGAAGGCGCGCTCGAAGTCGCCCTGCACGAGTGTGCGGACCTTCTGCGCGGAGCCGTAGTAGGCGTCGTAGTAGCCGGCCGAGAGCGCGTAGGTGCCGAGCAGGATGCGGCGCTTGACCTCCTCGCCGAAGCCCTCGGCGCGGGTGCGGGCCATGACCCGCTCGACCGTCGCGGTCCCCTCGACCGTGGAGCGCAGGCCGAAGCGGACCGAGTCGTAGCGGGCGAGGTTGCTGGACGCCTCGGCGGGCATGATCAGGTAGTACGCGGCGACCGCGTAGCGGAAGTGCGGGGCGTCGAGCGGCACGATGCGCGCCCCGTGCGCCGCCAGGGCCTCCAGGGCCTGGCGGAAGCATCCGGCGACGCCCGGCTCGAAGCCCTCGCCGTCGGCGATCTCCCTCGGCACGCCGATCCGAAGGCCCCGCACCGCGTCCTCGGCCGCGCCGGCCCGGGCGGCCTCGGCCATCGAGGGCCACTCGCCGGGCAGCGAGGTGGCGTCGCGCGGATCGTGGCCGGCCAGCACGTCGTGCAGCAGGGCCGCGTCCAGCACGGTGCGGGCGGCCGGGCCGATCTGGTCCAGGGAGGAGGCCATGGCCAGCGCGCCGTAGCGGCTGACGCCGCCGTAGCTGGGCTTGACCCCGACCGTGCCGGTCACCGCGGCGGGCTGCCGGATCGAGCCGCCCGTGTCGGTGCCGAGCGCGAGCGGGGCCTCGAAGGCGGCCACCGCCGCGGCCGAGCCGCCGCCGGAGCCGCCGGGGATGCGCTCGAGGTCCCAGGGGTTGCGGGTGGGGCCGAAGGCCGAGTGCTCGGTGGACGAGCCCATCGCGAACTCGTCCAGGTTCGTCTTGCCGAGCACGACCATGCCCGCCCCGTGCAGCTTCTCCACGACGGTCGCGTCGTAGGGCGGCACCCAGCCCTCGAGGATCCGGGAGGCCGCCGTGGTGGGCAGCCCCCTGGTGGCGATGTTGTCCTTGACCGCGACCGGCACTCCGGCCAGGGGCCCGAGCCGCTCGCCCGCCGCGAGACGCCGGTCGATCTCCTCGGCGCGGGCGAGCGCGCCCCGCCGGTCGACGTGCAGGAAGGCGTGCACGCGCTCGTCGACGGCCGCGATGCGGTCCAGCTGCGCCTCGGTCGCCTGCCGGGAGCTGATCCGGCCGGCGCGGATGTCCTCGGCCAGCTGGGCGGCCGTGCGGCGGATCGTCTCGTCGTCGGCGCTCACTGCTCCTCCCCCAGGATCGCGGCGACCCGGAAGCGCGTGCCGTCGGAGTCCGGGGCGCCCGCGAGGGCCTCGTCCCGGTCCAGCGGGGCGGCGGGCTCGTCGTCGCGGAACACGTTGTGCATGACGATCGGATGGCTCGTGGGCCGGACCTCGGGAGTGGCGACCTCCTGCACCTGCTCGATGAGGTGCTGGATGTGCACGAGCTGCGTGGTCATGTGCGCGGTCTGCTCGGGCGTCAGCTCGATGCGAGCCAGGCTCGCCAGATGCTCGACGTCCCGGGCGGTGATCTCGGTCATGCGACTCCGTTTCGCCTCGGTTCTCGACCGTGCAAGTCTACTGAGGCGCAGGCGGAGGCTCACTCGTGATCGAGGGCGAGGCGCGGCATCTCCGGCAGCCGGTCGCCGCTCCGGAAGCGCATCCGGCCCGGCCCCGGTCCGGGCCCTGCCCCGAAACCGCCCGCCGGGTCTCCGGCGGGCTCCGGCGCCTCAGGCGGAGCCGGGTCCGGGATCGTGCCGTCTTCCTGCCCGGGCGGGGGCGTCTGCGGCGGGGGCGCCGGGGCCGCCGGAACGGCTCCGGGGAGCACCGCCGGGCCGAGGGGGACCGGGAACGGCGGACCACCCGGCTCGACGGGGACCGGGGCCGGCGGGAACGCCGGAGCGACGGGGAGCGGCGGACGGCCCGGCTCGACGGGGAGCGGCGAGAGGATGCGGGCGGCGGGGACCGGCTGGAAGGCGCGAGTGACGGGGACGGGGCCCGGAGGACCGGCCGCTGCGGGAGCGGACGGGGCCTCGCCCGGCCGAACGGCCCGTTCCGGAACAGCGCCGGTCGTCGGCACGGCGTCGGCGGCGGGCGCGAAGGGCGCCGGAGCCGACGGGGCCTGGGTCGCCGGGGCCT
>JAUNLB010000019.1:0-21002 GCA_030532485.1 Pseudoclavibacter sp. | reverse complement strand
GACGGGGGCCCAAGCGGCGGGGGCGGGCCGGAAGGCTGCGGGTACGGCGAGAGGAGCCCGGCCGCCTCCCGAACGGGGGGCGGGCCGCCGAGCGCGAGCGGACGCTCGGGAGCCGGCTGCGGAACGGAACCGGCCGGATGCGCGGCGGCCGGGGCGGCCTGCGCGCCGCCGCCCTCCAGCGCGCGCGGACCGTCGCGGCCCTGCAGACGGATGCGGTCGACCCGGCCCTGCTCGTCGAGCTCGATGTCGAGGGAGCCGCCGGGCGCGAGCAGGATCGCCCGCTCCCGGCTCCACCTCGAGGGGATCTGGAACCGCTTGGCGAAGGCGGCGATCGCCGTCCGGTGGTCGTGCAGGCAGCCGGCCTCGACCGCCTCGGCGATCGCCTCGGCGATCCGGTCCGGGCCCGGGGTGCGCGGATTCGCGTTGCCCAGCAGCAGGTGCACCGTCAGACCGGGCGCCGCCTCGGTCTCGTAGGAGGTGAGGACCCCGGAGAGCGCCTTGCTCGCGATCACCAGGTGCAGCGCGTCGGCCGCCGAGACCGGGACGACCGGTTCGGTGATCTCGGGGATGGCCTCCCGCAGTCCCTTCAGCCGGATCTGCTCCACCACGCCGAGCAGCCCCGGCGCGTAGCGGCCGGGCGTGTGCCAGGCCCACTCCCAGCGCAGATCGTCCCGCGAGCGGCTGCCGAGCACGCGCAGCGGGAACTCCAGCACCCCCTCCGCGGCCGCGAAGCGGACGACGGGCAGGGACAGCTCGAAGCGCGGCTCCGCCCCGCCGATGTGCTCGGCCAGCTCCATCTGGGCCACGAAGTGCGAGATCGCCGCGATGTCGACGAGGTCGCGGATGGACGTCGCGCGCTCGCCCCGGACGGATGCCGACACGCTCCCTGTCCCCTTCCGAAGCCGCAGGATGCACGGTGCGGCCGGACCGCGCCCGGCGGCGCGGCGGCCTCCCTCAGCGTAGCGGCACGGACGGCAGCCGACACGGGGCCGCGCGGAGGATCGCGGCCCCGCCGATCACGGGACCTCCGTCCTCCCCGAGGACGAGGCCTCCCCGGCCTCCAGGAGCTGAGCGACCGCCTCCGGGCCGCCGGAGAGCAGCAGCCGGAAGCCCTCGGCGTCCAGCACCGGCACCCCCAACTCCTCCGCCTTCTGCAGCTTGGAGCCCGCGCCGGGGCCGGCCGCCACGTAGTCGGTCCGCTTCGAGACGGAGGAGGCCGCCTTGCCGCCGGCCGCGAGGATCGCCTCCTTCGCGCCCTGGCGGCTGAACCCCTCCAGCGTCCCGGTGGCCACGACCGTGAGGCCGCTGAGCGGGCCCTCCTTCGCACCCGCGGCGCCCGGGCCCGGGTGGCCGGGGATCTCGAAGCGCACCCCGGCCGCGGCCCAGCGCTCGACGATCTCCAGGTGCCAGTCCTCCTGCAGCCAGTCGCGGATGCTCTGCGCGATCGTGGGCCCGACCCCCTCCACGGCGGCGAGCTCCTCGGCGTCCGCCGCGCGGATCGCGTCGAGCGAACCGAACCACTCGGCCAGCGCCCGCGCCGCGACCGGGCCGACGTGGCGGATGTTGAGCGCCACCAGGATGCGCCACAGCTCCTTGGTCTTCGCCCGCTCCAGCTCCTCCAGGAGCTTGTGCGCGGTCTGCGAGGCCGTCACGATGGGCACGTCCTTGCGGATGCCCGCCCGGCGTCGCTCGGCCGGAGTCATCTCGGCCGCGCCCGGCGGATAGCCGCGCCCCGAGACGCGCTGGAAGGGGCTGCGGACGACCGGTTCGCCCGTGCGCTCGTCGATGCGCGGCTCGCCGTCCTCGCTGTCGCGCACCGCGACCACGATCGGCACCAGCTCCTCCAGCCGCAGATCGAACAGGCCCGCCTCGGTCTCCAGCGGCGGTCGCGCCGGGGACTGCGGCTGGGTGAGCGCCGCCGCCGTCACCTCGCCGAGCGCCTCGATATCCAGCGCCCCGCGGGAGCCGATGTGCTCGACCCGGCCGCGCACCTGGGCGGGGCAGGACCTCGCGTTCGGGCAGCGCAGGTCCACATCCCCCTCCTTCATGGGACGCAGTCCCGCGCCGCACTCGGGACAGGCCTCGGGCATCACGAACTCGCGAGCGTCCTCGGGGCGCTCCTGCAGCACGGGGCCGAGGACCTCCGGGATCACATCGCCCGCCTTGCGGAGCACCACCAGGTCGCCGATGAGCACGCCCTTGGCCCGCACCACGTCCCGGTTGTGCAGCGTCGCCTGGCGCACGACCGAGCCGGCGACCTCCACCGGCTCCATGACCGCGTAGGGCGTGGCCCGGCCCGTCCGGCCCACCCCGACGCGGATGTCCAGCAGGCGCGTGCGCACCTCCTCCGGCGGGTACTTGTAGGCGATCGCCCAGCGCGGGGCCCGGGAGGTGGAGCCCAGCAGTCCGTGCATCGCCAATTCGTCGACCTTCACCACGATGCCGTCGATCTGGTGCTCGATCCCGGCCCGGCGGGCGCCGATCTCCTCGACGAAGCCGAGCACGTCCTCGTCCCGCCCGAACACGCGCGCGTGCGGCGAGACCGGCAGCCCCCAGGAGGCCAGCAGCCCGTAGACCTCGGACTGCTCGGACACGGGCGGGTCCGGCCACGCGCCGATGCCGTGCACGTACATGCTCAGCCCGGCCAGCCGCTCCCGCATGACCGCGACGTCCCCGGCGGACTTGCCCTCGCCCTTCTGCCGGAGCGAGCCGGAGGCCGCGTTGCGCGGGTTCGCGAAGGGTTTGCGGCCGCCGGCGAGCTGCGCTTCGTTGAGCGCGCGGAAGTCGTCCAGCGTGAAGAACACCTCGCCGCGAACCTCCACCACCGGCGGCGGCTCCGGTGCTCCCGGCTGCGGCCGCAGACGCTGCGGGATCGCCGGGATCCAGGCGACGTTCTCGGTCACGTCCTCGCCGGTGCGCCCGTCCCCGCGGGTCGCGGCGGTCACGAGCACGCCGTCCCGGTAGCGCAGGCTGATGGCCAGCCCGTCGATCTTGAACTCCGCGAGCCAGCGCGCCCGCCCGCCGTCCGAACGGACCGCCTCGCCGGTCTTGCGCATCCACTCGGCCAGCTCTTCGCTCGAGAAGACGTTGTCCAGGCTCAGCATGCGCTCGGCGTGCCGCACGGGGTCGAAGAGGGCCGAGACCCCGCCGCCGACCGTCTCGGTGGGCGAGTCCTGGGATCGCAGCTGCGGGGCGGCCTGCTCCAGTCCGCGCAGCTCGGCCATGCGGGCGTCGTACTCGGCGTCGGAGACCGGCGAGCCGTCGCCCTGGTAGTAGGCCTCCGCCCACTGCGCCAGCCGCCCGCGCAGCGCGTCGACCCGCTGCCGGAGCCGCTCGAACTCGGCCGTTCCCGGCTCCGGCGCGGCGCTCATCGGCCCTGCTCCCCGCCCTCGGCGGCCCGGCGCTCGCGGAGCCGTCGGACCATGGTCTTGCGCGTCACGCCCAGCAGCCACTGCTCCTTCTTCGCCCGCTTCTCGGCGACCCGCCGCTCGCTGCTCAGTTCCAGCCGGGACTGCCGGATCCCGACGACCGCGATGCCCAGCGCGACGGCGCCGAAAATCGGCACCCAGAGCCCCTCGGGCCGCATGAGCAGCAGCGAGAAGCTGAACACGGCGCCCGCGATGAGCGCCCACAGCACGATCGCGAGCACCCAGTCCCCCGCCCGGAAGGGCCGGGCCTCGGGCGTGCTGCGCTCGGCGAGCTCGGCCGCGAGCGGCGCGAAACGGCGTTCGAAGTCGGCGGCCCAGCGGGATTCGTCCGCCGACGGCCGGTAGTCGGCCGCCCACGCCTCCACGCGCTCGGTCATCCGGTCCAGGGCGTCGCCGTCCCGGAGGGGACGGGGCGCCCGATCGCGTGGGGCGGGGCTCATGGAACTCCTCGGCGTGGCCTGCATTCGCTGGGATGCTACCGGCTCGCCGCGCCGCGGGGACTGCCGCTGGGCGGCGGAGCGCCGGACGGAGCAGAAAGCTGGATGTTTGCTGAGAGTCGCTGATAATCTCTTGACACGTCGTCATGGGAAATGGTGTGCTGACTCGCGATATCACTCAGGATCGACCGCAGTCGGCGCACGCGTCCGCAGGCGGAGGATCGGATGGGTTCCGAATACGGCCCGGGGGGGCTCTTGTGATGGATCGCACAGTGACGATCGCGGAGGCGCTGCCTCCGCACCGAACACGTTCTGGCCTGCGCGCCGCTCCGGCGCGCGCGACGGACCGGCACCGCGGCCGGTTCCGGCAGGGACGCTGGAAAGGGGCGGACGCCGCCCCGCAGAACTCCGGCTGAGCGGAAGGGCCCGGCCGGGACGCCTCCGCGCGCCCGGACCCGCATCCCCTCGGCCGCGCCCGGCTCCGATACGGCGCGCGCCGAAGAGGATTCTTCACCCTTTGCCCGGCATTCACCCAAGAAGATGCCCGGCTCCCGCACTCGGCCCTCCGCACGGCGGCTCCCGACGACCCGCTCGCATCCGCGAGCGGGCGGCGAGGCGACCGTTCGCGGAGACGAAGACGACTACCAGCGACACCAGGATGCAGCGATGAAGAACACGAACCGCTCCCGCACCGGGGCCGGCCGACACGAACCGGACGCGGTGACGAGATGCTGAGCGCTCGGATCCTCACCCTCGTCGACCAGCGCTATCGCGAGCAGAACCAGCCCAACGGCATGGTCTGCGCGCTGCGGGCGCTGGGCGCGGAGGTCGAGGTGCTCGACGACACCCAGCTGGCCGACGAGCGCTGGCGACGCTCCCTGACGGAGGCGGACGTGGCGGTCGCGCGCGGCAGGCGCCCCGGCACGCTGGCCGCGCTGGAGGAGGCGCGGCGGGCGGGACTGCCCGTCGTGGACAGCGCGATCGCCGTGGAGGGGGTCCGGGACAAACGGCGCATGACCCGCACCCTGCGCGAGATCGGGGTGCCCACCCCCCGCACGGCGCTCGGCACCCTCGCCGACGTGGCCGCCTCCGAGCTGCGCTATCCGATCATCCTCAAGCCCGTCTTCGGGGACAACGCCTCGGGTCTCGTGGTCGTCGAGACGCCCGAGCAGCTGGCCGAGATCGACTGGCCGGAACCGGAGGTGCTCGCGCAGGAGTACCACCGCGGTCCGGGCGTCGACCTCAAGCTCTACGTCATCGACGGGGACGTCACCGCCGTGCGCAAGCCCTCGCCCATCACGCGGTGCACGGCCCGGCCCGCCGCCCTCGGCCCGGTCACGCTGAGCGAGGAGCTGCGCGAACTCGCCCGGCGCTGCAGCGAGGGGTTCGGCCTCATCTTCTTCGGCGTGGACTGCCTGGAGGTCGACGGCGAGCTCCAGGTACTGGAGGTCAACGACTTCCCCAACTACTCCTCGGTCCCCCGCGCCTCCCAATTGCTGGCCCGGCACGTCCTGCGGAGGGCCGGCTCATGCGGATGACGACGCCCCGAAGGGAGCCGGGCTCGTGAGAATCGCATTCCTGCTGACCCGGCGCGTGCCCGACGTCCCCAGCCCGATCGTGCAGGAGACCGTGCGTCTGCTGGCCGAGGAGGGGCACGAGGTCGCCGGCTGGATCCCCGAGGACCGGCTGCTGCGCAGCGACGAGCTCGCCGACGAGGCGGACCTCTACGTGCTCAAGAGCCACACCGAGCACGCGCTCAGCTACGCGGCCGCCCTGCACGCGCAGGGCACCGCCGTGTTCAATCCCCTGCCCGCCTGCCTGCTGGCCCAGGACAAGGCCACCGCGGTCCGGCGCATGCGCGAGCTCGGCGTGCCGACCCCGCCCAGCTGGCTGATCGCGCGCCCGGAGCAGGTCGCCCCGCTGCTGGCGGACGGCCCGATCGTGGTCAAACCGCACCGGGGGCACCGCGGCGCCGGGGTGCACCTCGCCTCGACGGTCGAGGAACTGGCCGGGATCCCGCCCTCGCCGGTGCCGCTCATCGCCCAGCGCCACGTACCCGGCCCCGGCGAGGACCTGAAGGTCTACGTCGCGGGCGAACGGGTGTGGGCCGTGCGCAAGCCCTTCGACGAGCGCTCCTTCACGCGCCCCGGCAGGCCCGTCGAGGTGGACGAACGGATCCGGCGGATCGCCGCGGACATCCGCGCCGGCTTCGGCCTGGAGCTGTTCGGCTTCGACGCCATCGAATCCCCGGCGGGGCCCGTGGTGGTCGATCTGAACTACTTCCCCGGCTACAAGGGCTGCCCGGACCCGGCCCCGGGCATCGCCGCCGCGATCTCCCGCTTCGCCCGGTCCCGATGAACGCTGCCGCCGCCCGGCTGGACGTCCTCCTGGCCGATCCGCTCGCCCGGGTGCTGCTGCTGACGGCCGCGGGGGTGCTGGGAGCCGTGCTCCTCACCGCTCTGGGCACGGGCCTGTGGCGGCTGCTGTTCCCGCCGCGCCGGCCCGGACGGCACGCCCGCAGGAGCGGGCGGCACCGGGAGGACCCGCGGCCGATGCGCGTCGTCGTCGCCGAGGGCTTCCTCTCCCGCCTGTCGTTCGGGCTCATCAGCTTCGCGCTGCCGCTCTACGCCCACCGCCTCGGCATGTCGCTGAGCCTGATCGGGGTCCTGCTCGCGAGCAACACCGCGGTCGCGATGCTGCTCAAGCCGATCATGGGCATGCTCGTCGACCGGATCGGGGTTCGGGTCTCGTACATCGTCGCGGTCGGCTTGCGCACCTGCGTGGTGCTCGCGCTCGTGTTCGCCGTCGACCCGGTACAGCTGTTCCTCGCCCGCGGCCTGCACGGGGTGTCGATCGCGCTGCGCGACCCCTCCTCCTCGACCGTGCTCGCGGCGCTCGGCGGCAAGAGGGCCGTCGCGCGGCGCTTCGCCTGGTATCAGACGGCGAAGACGGTCGCCGGGTCCCTGGGCGGCTTCGGCGCCGGTCTCCTGCTCACCCTGCTGTCCGGCGACTACGCGGTCGTCTTCCTGGTCTCCACGGTGCTCTCGGGACTGCCGATGCTGCTCGTGCTCGCCGGCCTGCGCGGAGAGCAGGTGGAGGGGCTGCGGATGCCCCGGCGGGCGAAGCGTTCCCCCATGCCGACCGCACTGAAGCGGGCGCTGCTGCCGTACGCGGTCCTGGGCGCGAGCATGAACGGCACCGCCTATCTGATGGCGAATCTGCTGCCGGTGCTCGCCGTCTCCCACATGGGTCTGACGGAGGCGGCGGCCTCCTCGCTGTACGCCTTCACCGCGGCGGTCTCGCTGAGCGGCCCGCTGTGGGGCTGGCTCGCCGACCGGGTGAGCCTGCGGCTCGTGCTCGGCGTGCGCGCCGTGGGCAATGTGGTCTCCTCGCTGATCTGGCTGTGCTTCCCCGTCTATCCGGGGCTGGTGGCGGGCAAGGCGGCCGACGACATCGGCAAGGCGGCCTTCCGGCCGGCGTGGGGCGCGGTCATGGCGGGCGTGTCCGCGCTCGATCCGCCCAGGCGCGCGCAGACGCTCGCGGTCATGAGCACGGCCGAGGACCTCGGGGAGCTCGGGGCCCCGATCCTGGCTGGAATCGTCTGGAGTTCGCTGGGCCTGCCCGTGCTGCTGGCCGCCCGGGCCGGGGCGGGCCTGGCGGTGGAGCTCTACTCCTGGTGGCTGGCCCGCCGGGTCCGGCTCACGGAGGGGTGACCTCGCCGGAGCCGATGCTCCCCTGCGCGACGCCGGGGCCGAGCCGCCGGGCCCGGCTCACGGACGCGTCGCCTCCAGGCACTCGGCCGCGGGCCGCTCCGAATCCGGGCTCCGAAGCATCGCCGCGGCCAGTCTCGTGCCGATCTCGGGAACCCCCTTGAATCCCGGGAAGCTCGAAAGGTCGACGATCCACGGCCGGCCCTCGTGCTCGATGATGTCCACCCCGTAGATATCGCCGCCGAGGGCGTCTCCACAGGCCATTGCGATCTCCCGGACGTTCCGGGGCAGCTCGATGAGCCGGCCCACCTTGTCCGAAAAGGTCTCCGGCGGCCAGATGCGCTCGACGCAGAAGATCTCATCGCCGATCCGGTAGATCTTGCGGTCCAGACCGTCCGGCGGGAAATAGCGCTGCGCGAAAAGAGTTTCGCCCGTGAAGGCGTCCGGCAGCCCGGCCGCGTCCGCCACGATCGTGATGCCCCGACCCTGGGAGCCCCGCACCGGCTTGAGGATGACCGGACCGTCCGCGAGCATCGGGAGAACGTCCTCGGGCCGCGCCACCGCCAGGCACTCGGGCACCGGCAACCCGGCCCGGGCGAGCGCGCGGTTCGTGGCGAGCTTGTCCCGGCACAGGGCGGTCATGGGATACGGGCTGACCGTTCGAACCCCCCGATCGTGATACCGCCGCCCCCATTCCAGGCCGAGCGGGGTCTTGTCCTTCAGAACTACGATGTCCGCTTCGGGCAGCGGAGCATCCGCATCGAACTCGGCAGGGTGGATCTGTTCCGACTCCACTCCCCGATCACGGAGCGCGACGACGAGGGATTCGACGACGTGGCTCGTCGCCCCCCGGACCCCCGGCCGCAGGATAATCACCTTCATGCACTCATACTAGAGCATTCTGAACCACCCCTGGAACAGAGTGAAAAAATCCTCAACGATTCGTGGATCCGACTTCAGCGCGAGGCCCCTCTTCCGACAGCGGAAAAGCGGACCGCCCCGACAATCCGCTCGAGTCGGACCCCGGCAGCTTCAGCCCCACCCCCGGCGGCAAAGCAGGCGCCGCCGCAGACGCGCGGGACCGCTCAGCGCACGAGCGGCCCCGCCGCGGATTCGACCCGGTCGATCGTGCACTGCCCGAGCACCCGGTCGCCGAGGTAGACGACCGCCGTCTGCCCGGTCGCGACGCCCGAGAGCGGCTCCTCCGGGTCGATGCGCAGCTCGCTGCCCGCCCGGCTCGGGTCGACACGGCGGGAGGCCCCGCTCAGCGGCGAGAGGCACGCCGTCGCGGGCACCGGGACGGCGTGGGCCCGCACCTGCACCTCGCAGGCGAAGGGGGCGCGCACCTCCAGGGGCGGCTCGCCGGCCCAGCTGAAGCGCTCCCCTGCGATGCGGCCGACCGCGAGCGCCTCGCGCGGTCCCACCACGACCTCGTTCCGGGCGGGCCGCACCTCCAGCACGAAGCGGGGTCGTCCGTCCGGTGCCGGCGCCCCCAGCTCCAGGCCGCGCCGCTGGCCGATCGTGTAGCCGACGGCACCGCGGTGGGTGCCGACCCGCTCGCCCGAGCGGTCCAGGACCGCTCCGGGGCGCATCGGGATCCGCTCGGACAGCCAGCCGCGGGTGTCGCCGTCGGGGATGAAGCAGATGTCGTGCGAATCGGGCTTCCTGGCCACGCTCAGTCCGCGGCGCTCCGCCTCCTGCCGCACCGCCTCCTTCGAGGGGGCCTCGCCGAGCGGGAAGAGGCAGGCGGCGAGCTGTGCGCCGTCCAGCACCCCCAGCACGTAGGACTGGTCCTTGGCCCGGTCCGCGGCCCGGTGCAGGCTCGCCCGGCCCGTCCCGTCGCGTTCCAGGCGGGCGTAGTGGCCCGTGCACACCGCGTCGAAGCCGAGGTCGAGGGCCTTGTCCAACAGGGCCGCGAACTTGATCTTCTCGTTGCAGCGCATGCAGGGGTTCGGGGTGCGGCCCTGCTCGTACTCGGCCACGAAGTCGTCCACCACGTCCTGCCGGAACCGCTCCGAGAAGTCCCACACGTAGAAGGGGATGCCGAGCAGATCGGCCGCCCGGCGCGCGTCCATGGCGTCCTCGATCGTGCAGCAGCCGCGGCTGCCGGTGCGAAGCGTCCCGGGCATGCGGGACAGGGCGAGATGCACGCCGACCACCTCGTGCCCCGCCTCGACGGCCCTGGCCGCGGCGACCGCCGAATCGACCCCGCCGCTCATGGCCGCCAGAATGCGCATCCGACAAGTCTACGCGGTCCGGCCGCGACCGATCGGCTCCGTCGTCGCCGCCTACAGCGTCAGGCCGAAGACCCAGAGCAGCAGGGTGGTGGAGACGAGCGTGATGAGGCCGATGCCGATGAGGTTGAGCCACAGCCCGCCGCGCACCATCTGGGCGATGGAGACGTAACCGGAGCCGTAGGCGACGGCGTTCGGCGGCGTCGCGACCGGCAGCATGAAGGCGCAGCTCGCCGCGAGCGCGACGGGGGCGCACAGCAGCATCGGCTCGGCCCCCATCCCGAGGGCCACCCCGCCCGCGACGGGGATGAAGGTCGCCGCCGTCGCGGTGTTCGAGGTCAGCTCGGTGAGGAAGATGATCGAGGCGGCCAGCAGGGCGACCACGAGCACGATCGGCACGCCCGCCGTGCTCGCGACCAGCCCGCCGATCCACTCGGTCAGACCGGACTTCTCGAACATGCCGGACAGCGCCAGTCCGCCGCCGAACAGCAGCAGCACGTCCCAGGGCAGCTCCTTGGCGGTCCGCCAGTCCAGCAGCTTGACGCCGCGATTGGCGCCGCCGGGCACGAGGAACAGCAGGATGCCCGCGGTCATGGCGATGCCCGCATCGTCGATGGGCGGCTTGTCGCCGAAGACGAGCGGCACCGCGATCCACGCGGCGGCGGTGAGCACAAACACGCCCAGCACGAGCAGCTCGCCGCGGGAGACCGGGCCGAGCTTCGCCAGCTCGGCGTCCACGAGCCGCTTGCCGCCGGGGATCTCGTCGATCTCCGGCCGGAAGACCACCTTGACCAGCAGCAGCCAGGCGAGGACCATGAACACGACCGCGATCGGCACGCCGACGAGCATCCACTGCCCGAAGCCGATCGGCCGGCCGTGGGTCTCGGCCATGTAGCCGGCGAGGAAGGTGTTGGGCGGCGTGCCGATGATCGTGCCGAGCGAGCCGATCGAGGCGGCGTAGGCGATGCCGAGCATGAGCGCGGTGCCGAACTTCGTCTTCACGAGGTCCGCGGCCGAGCGGACCGGCTCGCCCTTCGCGTCCAGCGCGATCGAACCGGTCGCGGGCATCCGTTCGGGATCGTGCACGATCTGGTTCACGAGCGAGAGCACCGACATGCCGATCGGCAGCATCATGACCGCGGTCGCGGTGTTGGAGACCCACATGGACAGGAAGCCGGTAGCGATCATGAACCCGGCGATCATGGCGCCGGGGCGGGAGGGCATGACCCGCAGCACGAGCAGCGCGATGCGGCGGTGGAGGTTCCAACGCTGCATGGCCAGCGCGAGCAGGAAGCCGCCGAGGAAGAGGAAGACGATCGAGTGCCCGTAGGAGGCGCCGACCTGGCTGAAGGTGATCGGCTTCGCCTCGCCGCCGTCCTGCGCCAGGGGGGCGCCGAGGGTCGGGAAGACGACGAGCGGGACGAGGGCGGTGGCGGGGATCGGGATCGCTTCGCTCATCCACCAGACCGCCATGAGGACGGCGGTGGCGGCGGTCAGCCGGGCGTTGTGGGGCACGTCCGCCGGCATCGCGGCGAACACGAGCACGGCGAGCAGGAGGCCTGCGACAACCCCGCCCCAGCGGACCATGTCGGTGCGCCGGGGGATGCCGGGGGCGCGTTCGCCCGGGGACTGGAAGTCGATCTCCCGACCCCGGGCGGGGTCCGGTCGCAGGGCGTCGAGGTGTTCGGGCACCTCCGGCTGGCGTTCCGTCATGCGCGTCTCCATCGATCGCGGTTCTCGAAGTCCACTCACCCTAACCCGGACGAGGACGGGAGACTAACGAGCGGCGGCCAGATCGGGGTGAGGTTCGCCGATGAAGACCGTCTTCGTCAGCAGGGAGGCCGGCACCGGGGCCTGCTCGGCCAACCTGATCGCAGGCAGCCACACCTCCGGGTCCGGGTTCTCCCACTCGTCCGACACGTCGTCCGGCCACTCGTACCGCTGCCCGAACACCGTGAGATTGACGGTCCCCGGCAGGGAAGCGGACGGAGACAGGACGCCCCGGTAACCGGCCGCTCGCAAGCGATCGGCCAATCGCTGCGATTCGGCGTGGTCGCCCACCGCGACCCGCGGGTCCAGTCCCGCCTGCCGGTAGCGGTCGAAGGTCGCCAGATCCGCGATGTCGGATTCGTCGACCCGGAGCATCCACCGCTCCCGCACGGTCTCGCAGGCCCGTTCCGGTGTACGCAAGCCGAAGTACCTGACGCACTCCGACCACGCACCGTACGGGTCGCACGCGAAATACTGGGCGTACCCTTCCCCTTTTCGGTGCCAACGACCGGAAGGCTGGGTCGGTACGGGCGCGCCAGCAGCGTGGAAGAGCGGTGGATATTCCGGCCCAACCTGGCGGAAGACCCTCCACCGCCCTCTGAGCCGTCTGGGGAGTTCCTCAGCGGGCACGGCCGCCCGCTGCGAAGTCCTGCAGTCGCGTCCAGGCGTCGTTCATGTCACGTTCCATCTCCTCGACCGGAGAGCGCCCGTCCAGCTGCGCCACGGGAGCCTGGAACCACATGAGCAGCCCCGTCGGGGTCATGGTCGCACGCAGCAGCAGCAGGCATCTGGCCACGAGCACGAGCCGCTTCGCATTGCTCGAACGGATCTCGGCGCCGTCCCGCCACGCGGCGAGCGTCTTGGCCGAGACCCCGAGGATCGTCGCCATCTCCTGCGCAGAGGCCTTCGACAGGAGCTCGCCGACCACCCGCAGCGCGACCCCGGCGTCCTCGACGAGCTCCCGCTCCAGACGCAGGGACATGCGCCGCAGCACGTCCTGGACGCTGAGCGCCGCCAGCCGTGTCCCTGCCACGTCCGAGGCCGCCACCGCGTGCCGCAGCTGCCGGATGAACAGGAGCAGGTTCCGAGCCTCGGCGTCGCCCGCCCCCTCGGGCAGCTCGGCCACAAGGTCCAAGGCGGTGTCCGTTGCGATGTTGCACACGTGGAGAAGCTTCTCCCGGCGCTCCTCCTCCGGCTTGATCGCCGCGCTCTCCTCCAGCAGCGGTTCGATCTCCGAGAGCCCTGGCCCGAGGGGGGAAACCCTGAAGCCGGGGACGGCTGCGGCGCTGTTTTCGCAGACAAGCATGACCGAACGCTCCTCTCTGCAAGTACGTGTGAAGGTCTAACTGTGCAACAACTTTACACGAACTTAGGGGGAAACGCCGCTCAGGCCGAGGCGATCACCTTCGCGGTCGCCTCGGCGACGATGTCCAGGCCGCGGGCCAGCTGCTCGTCCTCGATCGTCAGCGGCGGCAGCAGCTTGACGACCTCGTCCTGGGCGCCGGCGGTCTCGACGACCAGGCCCCGCTCGAAGCACTCGGCCGTCACCGCGCCCGCCTGCTCGCCCGTCGGGAACACCAGGCCGCGGGCCAGGCCCCGGCCGCGGGTGGACAGGCCCGCCTCCGGGTGGGCCGCGACGATCTCGCGGAAGCGCCCGTCGGCGTACTCGCCCTTCGCGGCCGTGCTCTTCGCCAGCTCGTCGTCGCTCCAGAACAGCCGCAGCGTCTCCACCGCCGTGGCGAAGGCCAGGTCGAAGCCGCGGAAGGTGCCGTTGTGCTCGGCGGGCTTCCAGACGTCCAGCTCGCTGCGCAGCAGGGTGAGCGCCATGGGCAGCCCGAAACCGGAGAGGGACTTGGACATGGCCACGATGTCCGGGACGATCCCGGCCTCCTCGAAGCTGAAGAAGCCGCCCGTGCGCCCGCAGCCCATCTGCACGTCGTCGACGATGAGCGGCAGATCGTAGCGCGTGCACAGCTCGCGCAGCCGCTGCAGCCACTCGACGGAGGCGCAGTTGATGCCGCCCTCGCCCTGGACGGTCTCCACGATGACGCCCGCGGGCAGATCGAGGCCGCTGGAGGCGTCGCGCAGCATCCGCTCGAGCAGCTCCAGCGTGTCCACCCCCTCGCCCAGGTAGCCGTCGAAGGGCAGCACCGTCGCGTCGCCCAGCGGCACCCCGGCGCCGCCGCGCTTCTTGGCGTTGCCGGTGACCGCGAGCGCCCCGAGGGTCATGCCGTGGAAGGAGTCGGTGAAGTGCACGATGTTCGTGCGGCCCGTGACCTTGCGGGCGAGCTTGACGGCGGCCTCGGTCGCGGTCGTGCCCGCCGGTCCGGGGAACATGACCTTGTAGTCCAGGCCGCGCGGCTCCAGGATCGTCGAGGCGAAGGTGCGCAGGAACTCGCTGCGCACCGGCGTGAACATGTCCAGCGAGTGCACGATCCGGTCCCCGGCCAGGTAGTCGACGAGGACCTGCTTGAGGCGCGGGTCGTTGTGGCCGTAGTTGAGCGTGCCCGCCCCCGCGAAGAAGTCGATGAACTCGCGGCCGTCGACCGAGGTGAGCGTGGCGCCGAGCGCACGGTCGAACTCGATCGGCCAGGAGCGCGAGTAGCTGCGGACCTCGGACTCGAGGCTGATGGGGGGCTGCTCCGTCATACGGTTCTCCTCGGGTGGGTGGTGTCTCGGGCGACGGCCGGCGCGGGCGCGCCCTGCATCGATGGTAGTCCCCGCCGGCTGCGGCCGGGCCGACGGGCGGCCCGGCGCACCGTTCATATCCCCGGCCCGACGAGAGGTCACACCCCGCGGCCCGACGAGAGGATGCCGCGGGGGTCGAGCGCCGCCTTGATCCGGCGGTGCAGGGCGAGGGTGTCCGGGTCGAGCTGCTCGCCGAGCGCGTCCCGTTTGAGCTTGCCGACGCCGTGCTCTCCGGACATGGTCCCGCCCAGCTCCAGGGCGGCCCGGGTGACCAGATCGAGCACGCGCTCGGCCTCGGCGAAGGACTGCGGGCTCTCGTCGTCGATGAGCACCGAGGGGTGCAGATTGCCGTCGCCCGCGTGGCCGAAGGTGGGGATGGTCACGCCCTGCTCGCGCTCGATGCGCTCGATGGCGCGGAACATCTCGGCCAGCCGCGTGACGGGGACCCCCACGTCGTTGGAGGCGCGCAGCCCTCGCGCGTTCAGGGCCTTGCCGGCCAGCCGCCGGGCCTCCAGCAGCTCGTCGCCGGCGGCCAGCCGCACGTCCCCCGCCCCCGCCTGGCGGCACAGGCGCTCCGCCTCGGCCGCGTCGGCGCGGGCCCGCTCGCCGATGAACTGTCCCACCAGCATCGAGGCCGCCCCGCCCGCGTCCAGCCCGGTCGCCGCGTGGCGCTCGACGAGCTCGATGGAGGCGCGGTCCATGATCTCCATGAGCTCGGGCGTCAGCCCGCTGGTCATGATCGCGGTCACGGCCCGACCCGCCGCCTCCACCTCGGGGAACAGGGCGCGGAAGGTCGCCGTCGGCCCGCTCGGCCGGGGCAGGAGGCGCAGGGTGGCGCGGGTGATCACCCCGAGGGTGCCCTCGGAGCCGGTGAACAGCCGGGTCAGGTCGTAGCCGACGACGTTCTTGCGGGTGCGCCCGCCGGTGACGACGATCGTGCCGTCGGCGAGCACGACCTCCAGGGCGGCGATCGAGTCGGCCGTCACCCCGTACTTGACGCAGCGCAGGCCGCCCGCGTTCACCGCGATGTTGCCGCCGATCGTCGACTCCCGGCTGGAGGCGGGATCCGGCGCGTACATGAGCCCGTGCTCGGCCGCGGCCGCGTCCGCGTCGGCCGTGACCACACCCGGCTCCACGTCCATGAGGCGGTTCAGCGGATCGACGCCGAGGATGCGCCTCATCCCGGCCAGGGAGATCACCAGGCCGTCCCGGTAGGCGAGGGCCCCGCCGGTCATGCCGGTGCCCGCGCCCCGGATCGAGACCGGCACGCGGTGCTCGTGCGCCCAGCGCAGCGCGTGCTGCACGTCCCGGCTCGTGCGCGCCGTCACGACGCCGAGCGGCTGTCCCTCCGGCCGGGCCCGGGAGGTGTCGTCCAGGTAGGGGGCGGTCTCGGCGGGCGAGACGAGCAGGGCGTCGCCGAGCGCTTCGTGCAGAGGCGCGAGATCGGGGACGGAGCGGACGGGCGCGTCGTCGGTCATACCACGATGCTAGGCCGTGCTGCGAAAGCCGTCGCGCCGACGGTCGAGCTCGGCGACGCGGATGCAGGGGCAGGCGGCGTTCCGCGACGCGAGCGCGGCCGCCGGCCGGAACGCCACTCCGGTCGGATGACCGGCGGACCCGCGCGCCGCTAGCCTGGAACGGCCCGCCGCCCGGGACGTCGCGGGCCGAAACGGCGGGCGGAGAGGAAACCGATCGATATGCGCAGCCCCATCTTCGACCAGGCCCATCAGGAGCGGCAGACCAATCAGCGCTGGACGCTGCAGTCCAACAAGATGCTCCGGACCGTGCTGGGCCCCGAGGTGTTCGCGGCCCAGGGCGCCATGGTCGCCTACCAGGGCAACATCGACTTCGCCTACAAGGGCTCCGGCGGCCTGGGCGGCCTCATGAAGAAGGCCATGACCGGCGAGGGCGGCAACCTCATGCGGGTCAGCGGACAGGGCGAGGTGTTCTTCGCCCGCCGCGCCGAGGACGTGTTCCTGCTCGAACTGGAGGGCGACGGGATCACGATCAACACCCGCAGCCTGCTCGCCTTCGACTCCAGCCTGCAGCACGAGATCCGGGCGATGGGGAACGCGGGGCTCTTGGCGGGCGGCCTGTTCAACCTGCTCGTGCACGGCCACGGCGTGGCCGCGGTCTCCTCGGACGGCCCGCCCATGCTGCTGGACTGCTCGCAGCAGCCGACCTTCGTGGACCCGCAGGCCGCCGTGTGCTGGTCGGCGAACCTGCAGCCGCAGCTCAAGAGCAGCTTCAAGATGAGTTCGCTCATCGGCCGCGGCTCCGGCGAATCCTTCCAGCTCGCCTTCCACGGCCCCGGCTTCGTGGTCGTGCAGCCCAGCGAGGGCCAGCCGGTCGTCACCGGCAGCTGATCCGGAGGGGTCCCGGGTCGAACGGCGGGCGCGGAGCTCGGTCCTTTCGGACGAGTTCCGCGCCCGCCGTTCCGCCGTCGGCCATAGCCGCGCCCTAGCGGGAGCGGCATGCAGAAGTATTTCGTCTCGACCGTCGCCTACACCGCTTGGGGCCTGGTGGCGGGCCTCCTCGTACCGGACCGCTCAGGCACGTGCAGGAGGGGGCCGGAGGGCTGCGGGGAGGCTCTCGTGGAGGTGGGGACGCTCACGCACGGGCAGGATGGGGTGGCAGTTCACCCAGCTCAACGTCGTCCACACGCATCTGCTCGTCCTCGGCACGATCATGAGCCTCGTCATTCCTGGTGCTGGAGCGGCTCTTCGCCCTTCGCGAGGGCGCCTTCCACCGCGGTTTCTGGATCAGCTATCACGCGGGCGTGGTCCTGTCGGCCGTCACGATGCACCTGAACGGGATCATGCAGCTGAACGGCGTGGACGCGATGGCCGGCATGCGCGCGGGCGTCAGCGGCGTCGGCCACATCCTGATCACGATCGGCTTCGCGCTGTTCTTCCGGAACCTCCGCTCGCGCCTGCGCGCCGGGGAGCGGGAGCAGCCCGAGCCGGCCCGGCTCAGCGCTTCTTGAAGAGCGTGCCGAACACGCCGCGCACGACCTCTCGCACGATCGTCTGCCCCGTCCGGGAGCCCAGCACCTCGTCGACCACCGAGCCGCTGCGGCGCGAGGAGCTCGTGCGGGTGCGCTGCGCCCGTTCCCGGGACCGCGCCTCCCGCTCCGCCTCCTTCTGCGCCGCGGCGGCCTCCCGGTCCCGGCGCTTCTGCTCCTCGGCCGCGGCCTTCTCGGCGGCCACCCGCTCGGCCTCCTGACGGCTCGCCTCCGCGGCCGCGTTCATCTTCTCGCTGAGGATCTCGTGCGCCGAGCGCGGGTCCACGGGGGCGCCGTACTGGGCCAGGAGCGGGGAGGCCTGCACGGTCGCCTCGATCCGCTCCGCGGGCGTCGGCTGCATGCTCCCCCGCGGTGCCCGCATGCGGGTCCAGGCGACCGGCGAGGGGGCGCCCTTCTCGTTCATGACCGTCACGATCGCCTCGCCCGTGGCCAGCTGCGTGAGCGTCTGCTCCAGCTCGTAGCCGCTGCGGGGGTAGGTGCGCACGGTCGAGCGCAGCGCGGCCGCATCGTCCGGGGTGTGGGCCCGAAGCTGGTGCTGCACACGGGAGCCGAGCTGCGCGAGCACCTCGTCCGGCACGTCCTTGGGCGTCTGGGTGACGAAGAAGATGCCCACGCCCTTGGAGCGGATGAGCCGGACGGTCTGGGTGATCTGGGCCACGAACTCCTTGGACGCGCCCGAGAACAGCAGATGGGCCTCGTCGAAGAAGAAGACGAGCTTGGGCTTGTCCAGGTCCCCCACCTCGGGCAGCCCGTTGAACAGATCCGCCAGCAGCCACATGAGGAAGGTCGAGAACACCGCCGGCTGCTGGGCGACGCCCGGCACCTCCAGCAGGCTCACCAGGCCCCGCCCGTCCGGTGCGTGCCGCAGGAACACGCTCGTGTCGATCTCGGGCTCGCCGAAGAACACGTCGGCGCCCGCCTCCGAGAAGTTCACGAGCTCGCGCAGGATGACGCCCGCGGTCTGCTTGGAGAGCCCGCCGATGCCGGCCAGTTCGGCCTTGCCCTGCTCCCCGGTCAGGAAGTTCAGCAGCGTGCGCAGATCGTGCAGGTCCACCAGCGGCAGCCCCTGCTCGTCGGCGTAGTGGAACACGAGTCCGAGACTGGACTCCTGGGTGCGGTTGAGTCCCAGCACCTTGGCGAGCATGAGCGGCCCGAAGCTGGAGACGGTCGCCCGGATCGGCACGCCGTGGCCGCGGCCGCCGAGGGAGAAGTACTCGACCGGGGCGGCCTGCGGGCTCCACTCCTGCCCGATCCCCGCGGTGCGGGCCAGAAGCTTCTCGCTCGGCTCGCCCGGGGTGGCGATGCCGGACAGATCGCCCTTGATGTCCGCGGCGAAGACCGGGACCCCGGCCGCGGAGAGCTGTTCGGCGAGCAGCTGCAGGGTCTTGGTCTTGCCCGTGCCCGTCGCCCCCGCGATCAGACCGTGCCGATTGGTCATCCCGATCGGGATGCGCACCGGCGCGTCGGGCACCGGCTCGCCGTTGACGAGCGCGCCGATCTCCAGCGCCTCGCCGGGGAAGGCGTAGCCCTGCCGGACCGCCTCGACCTCCTCGGCGGGCAGCGGGCCGTCCGCGGCCGGCGGCGTCGGCGCCTCGGGCTCGCTCGCGGAAGGCTCGCCCGCGGAAGTAGCGGCCGCCGCAGCCGCGCCAGGTGGAGACTCGCCCGCAGCGCGTGCCTCGCCCGCGGGGGCCCCGTCCTCGACGGGGCTTCCTGCCGCTTCGGCCTCGGCCTGCGCGAAGGCGGCCTGCGCCTCCTCCAGAGCCTTGCGGGCGGCTTCGAGCTGTGCTTCGGCATCCGTCATGCGCTCAAATCTAGCGAGCACGGCTGAGACGTGCAGCGCGCCGGGAGGAGAAGTGCAGCGTGCACGGCTCGCTACGCTGACGGCATGCCGCACATCGAGTCCTCGACGTTCCTGCCCCTGCCCCCGCAGCGGGTCTGGGAGCTGGTGCACGCCACCGGCTCCGCACGGGCCGAGTGGGACCCGCTGCTGGCCCGCAGTCGTTGGACCCACCGCTCCACCGGCCCGGCGGACGGCGCGACCCTGTTCGTTCGGACCCCGCGGGGCGTGCGGATGCTGCTGCGCTTCGAGCACCCCCACCCGTACGTGCAGTCCTCCGCACGCATGGTCAAGGGCCCCCGCTCCCTCGCCTCCTACGGCGAGGGCTGGCGCCTGCACGAGGAGCCGGAGGGCACCCGGCTGGTCTGGAAGATCGCCTTCCGGCTGCACCGGCCGCTCGATGCGGGGCCCGCGGGCGCTCTGCTCGCGAGCCGCCTGCGCCGCCTGCTGGACCAACGCCTGGCCTCGCTCGCGCGGCACGCCCGCGGCTGAGCGGGGAGGGCCCGGCGCGGCGGCCGTCCGAGCAGGGCGGCTCGGCTCGGGCGACGGTTCAGAAGGCGATGCCGTACTGGGCCAGCCAGGTCGTGGGGTTGACGAAGCTGCCGTTCTGCTTCACCTCGAAGTGCAGGTGGCAGCCGGTCGAGTTGCCTGTCGTGCCCACCAGGCCGACCAGATCGCCCGGGTTCAGCTGCTGGCCGACCGCGACCCGGATGCCGCCGTCCTGGATGTGGGAGTAGGAGATGGTCGTGCCGTCCTCCAGCCGCATCTCCACGTGGTTGCCGTAGCCGCCCTGGTAGCCGGCGAAGGTGACCACCCCGCTGGTGACCGCGACCAGTTCGCTGCCGCAGGTGCCGCCGCCGCCGCTGACCACGTCGATCCCGTTGTGGGCGCCGCCGCGGGTGCCGTAGCCCTCGGAGTAGACGCCGCCGGGGAAGGGCGAGACGTAGCTCGCCTGGACGACCGGGGCCGCGCTCTGCTCCTGCTGGGCGGGCGCGGAGGCCGGGGCGGGCGAGGGGGACGCGGAGGCCGCGCTCTCGACGGCCCCGGCGTCGAAGGAGGTCACCTGGTAGCCGTCGGGCAGCTCCTCGGGCGCGGTGACGGCCGGACGGTAGGAGACCGCGCCGGACTGGGTCTGGGCCGCGGCCTGACCGGCCTGCGGGGATTCGGCGACCGTGTCGCCGGAGGCGCCGCCCGCCGTCAGATCGGCGGCGGCGGGGTTCTGCACCGTCGGCTCGCCGAGCAGGGGCGTGACGGTCGCGGCGGTCGCCAGCAGGGCGGTCCCCGCCACCGCCGCGACGCCGCCGATCCGGCGCCGTCGCGCGCGCACGAGCGAGAGCGGACGCGGCGCGCGGACGCTCAGGGAACGGACCTCGCTCGCCGGCTGCGTCGGCTCGACCCGGGCGACGAAGGCGGCGGGGATCTCGGGCTCGGCGCTCCCAGCGGGCTCGGCCTCGGTCGGCTCCTCGGCCGGCCGTTCCTGTTCCTGCTGCGCACGGACCCGGGCCGCCTCGGCCGCCCGGCGGATGCGCTCCCGCACCTCGTCGGCCAGAGCCTGCTCGGCCCGCGCCGCCTCGCGCGCCCGCAGGGCCCGGCGCGAGAGGGCCGGCGCCTCGGCCTCCGGGGCCGGCGTCACGGTCTGCGAGGCTCCCGCCTCGGGCTCCTGGGCGCCGGCGACGGGCCGCTCGCCCGTGAGGCGCTCGATCTCGCGGGCCTGGCGGCGCGTCAGGGGCGCAGTCGTGGTGCTGGTCATGTCTCTCCCGGCGCTCCGGTCCCGACGGCCGGTCCCACCCCGCTCCTCTGTCTTGGGGGTCTTGCTCCGCGCGAGTGGTGGGAAACAGCGACCCGCGCGTGGACGATCCGGGGCGGCCCCTCC